>DGOD01000173.1:7540-8097 GCA_002389265.1 Gammaproteobacteria bacterium UBA4475 | reverse complement strand
ATGCCAGGCTACGCATCGGGTCGGCTGACACTGCATTCGGCGAACCTTGACGAACCCGGTTGCTTTGACCAAATCTTTAAAGGCTGCCAGGGAGTGGCGCACTTGTCCCATGTCTCCAGCTACGACGACATGGACTACGTCAAAATGGTTTGTGATCACGTGATCAACAGCGTCAATCAGTCAGACAGCGTCAACCGCGTGGTCGTGACCTCAAGCATTGCCGCCGTCATGTCCGAAACGGATATTCAAGAACTTGTCCGACGCCCCGTCCTTTACGAGGACCGATACCCTGACGAACAAAACCCCAATCGCCAAACAAACCGTGGCCAGGGTTATTCCATGGGGAAGGTACTTGCTGAACGAGCCTTCGCTGACGCGGCCGAAGAAAGCGGTCGCTGGGATGCCATCACCTGCTGTCCCGGTGACAACGTAGGGCCTATTTTGTCGGCACATCAGAAAAACTTTGGTCCCTGGCAGCATCACATTGAAACGATGCTGCTGGGCAAGTACTCACAGAATGTCATGGGCGCTTATCGCGCCTGGTATACGGTTGATGT
>DGOD01000173.1:5643-7504 GCA_002389265.1 Gammaproteobacteria bacterium UBA4475 | reverse complement strand
AGAGACCCGCAATGTCGAAGACGTCTGCGCGAGTATCGATCGTCTTCTGCCTGAACTAGAGTTTGCGGGTGCTGAACTCGTCGACCCACTACCCGATAAAGTAAAGGCCAAGGAGGCTGAATTCAGGGCCATATGGGGCGGCTGTGAACTACGCAATGATCGCATTCGAGAAAGACTCGATATGGAATTTCGACCCCTCGATGTCTCTATTCGCGACTGTGTAGAATCGCTCATTTCCATCGGCAAGGTAGCACACGTTCGCAGGTAATCCAGCGGCAGGATCACAGAGACAGTTTACCTATTTCGTTGCCTACCTTTATATTGGTGGTAGGAATTTAGTAAGCTGTCCTGTATTCGTCATTTTGGTCATCTCGCCCAATTATGTCGGCCTAGTCATATCGCCCTATTCTCTGCTGCATGAGAAGACAGAAAGCCTCACTGCAAACCACCCCATTCGATTGCGCCAACCTTGCTTTTACTTGACCATACGCGAGATTGGTGCCATGTTCTTCCTCTAGCGCTGCAAGAGATACTAGCATGAACGCCAATCAGCTCGCTCCCTACGACATAGACATCGATGCAATTGATGTTAGCCAACCAGAGTATTTCCAAAACGACACCATTGGCCTTTACTTTGAGCGTCTACGTCAAGAACGCCCGGTACACTATTGCGCAGAGAGTCGGTTTGGTCCTTACTGGTCAATCACTAAATTCAACGACATCATGGCTATCGAGAAAGATCCTGGGAATTTTTCTTCTGATGCATATCTAGGCGGCATTCAACTCACTGATTTCCCGAAAGGTATGGAGCGAGCCAACTTTATAAACATGGACCCACCGGAGCATGATGCACAACGTAAGATAGTCAGCCCCATTGTTGCGCCCTCGAACCTCACTAATATGGAAGGAACCATTCGTGGGCATGTCATCGAGATATTGGAGCAACTACCTCACGGTGAAGTCATTGACTGGGTAGACAAAGTGTCGATCGAATTGACAACCCGTATGTTAGCCACACTGTTTGATTTTCCCTTCGAGCAAAGACGCAAACTAACTTACTGGTCTGAAGTAGCCTCTGCAGATCTTAGAACCAGCGGCGAAATCAACACCGAAGCAAAAAGAATCGAGGCCCTTGGCGAATGCCTTAGCACCTTCAAAAAATTGTTGATCGAGCGTGCCAACCAACCACCAAAGGGTGATCTAGTCTCTATGTTAGCTCACTCACCAATGGTCAACATGGATGATCAACAATTCCTGAGCACCCTGATCTTACTCATTATTGGTGGTAACGATACGACACGAAACTCCATATCGGGTGGGCTACTCGCGCTTATGCAAAACCCGAATGAGCTAGCAAAACTCAAGGCAGATCCGAGCCTTGTAAAGTCGCTAGTGCCTGAAATTATCCGCTGGCAAACACCCCTGACTCACATGCGTAGAACAACAACTCGTGAAGTGCAGATCAGGGGAGTGACAATTCCTGCAGGGGCGAAAGTCGCTATGTGGTATCTGTCGGGGAATCGAGACGAGCAAGTCATAGAAGATGCAGATCACTTTATTGTCGATCGTAAGAACCCACGACACCATTTGTCCTTTGGCTTCGGTATTCATCGCTGTGTCGGCAATCGCCTCGCAGAAATGCAGATCCGAATCTTGTGGGAAGAAATTCTTGCTCGGGGTTTGAGCTTCGAACTCATGGGCGAACCGAAACGCACCTACTCCCATGTGATTCATGGCTTTGCCACAATGCCGGTAAAGTTAGGTCGCTAACTTCCCCGTACTGGCCGATATAGAACTAGCCATTCTCGTGACTCAACCACGGATTGAGCTAAAACCAGGGGAAAGTTAGGACCTTACAGAC
>DGOD01000173.1:0-5578 GCA_002389265.1 Gammaproteobacteria bacterium UBA4475 | reverse complement strand
TTCCCTTATTCCTATCTGCTCCTGTTCCGATCGGTATTTATTCGGAGTCGATATAACCCGCTGAATATTTTTTGCGCCGCAGCCACTTAGGCATGAATGTCCTTCCCGCTCGTTTCAGTGAGCATATAGACTGAACCGATAGTTACCAAAGCCGCGATGGCAATGTAGACAGAGACATACACAATGCCAAATTCTTTCCATAGCAAGACGGCAATAGTCGGGGCGAAGGCACCGCCCAATATCGCGCCAATCTGATAGCCGAGTGAGGCACCTGAGTAACGCACCTGAGTGGAGAACAACTCAGTATAAAAAGCGGCTTGGGGACCATATTGCATCGCCATAAAACTTAAACCGCCGGAGATGGCGATAACAATCAGGAAAAAGTTACCCGTATCAATCAGCGGAAATAGCGCGAAAGCCCAAATCCCCAACAAGGCAGCACCGGCGAGATACACACCCCGACGACCGTGGCGATCGGAATAAGATGCGGCTTGAAATTGCACAGCAAGCTGAACCACGCTGGCGATGAGTACCGCCGACAACATCGTACTGCGCGGTAGTCCCAGTCCAGATTCATTGGTTCCATAGGCGACGACAAATGCAATCAAAATGTAGAAGGTCACCTGAATCGAAATAAATGCACCCGCTGCCAACGCGATGCGCATCGGATAAATACGCAAGGCTTCCAAAATAGGAGACCGATCCAAATTCACCTCACTGGGATCGACAACCTCGCTGACGGCTTTAATCGATCCTTCAGCTCGTTTGCGTAACTTGATTGCTTCCAGCTCTTTAAATGCGGGCGTCTCTTCCAGATGCAATTGCACATACATACTGATCCCAATGAGAATTACACTTGCGAGAAATGGCAGACGCCAGCCCCAGGATAAAAATGCATCGTCAGACATTGTGGCGCCTATCGCTAAAAACGCGAGATTCGCGAGAATCACTCCCATAGGCGCACCAGCCTGAGCAAACGCACCATAATAGCCACGTCGGTTCGAAGGTGCGCTTTCTGTGACAAGGAGCATTGCTCCACCCCACTGGCCACCAATGGCGAGACCTTGAATAAACCGGAGTAAAACGAGTAATAGCGGCGCAAATATACCGATCGTCTCATAAGTGGGTAACAGTCCGATCAAAGTCGTACCACCACCCATAATTAATAGCGCTACGACCAGTGTCTGCTTGCGCCCCACGCGATCGCCATAGTGCCCAAAGATAATGCCACCCAGAGGCCGGGCAATAAATCCCACCGCAAAGGTACTGAAGGAAGCTATCAACGCCACTGTCGCCGGCATGTCTGCTGGGAAAAAAGCTGTAGGAAAAATCAGAGCAGCTGCGGTACCGTAGATAAAGAAGTCATACCATTCGATGCTGGTCCCCGCGAGCGCAGTGCCTGCAACTTTCCGCATATTTTTTTCGTTATGCTCGTCGGGTGATTCCGCTGGCAAAGCTGCACTATCGTTCATAAGAAGACCTGCTTATTATTATTTTTTAATCGAAGAATAGGTTGCCACAGGTTACGTCTTGAGACAATGAAGGAAGCCTATCAGTAGAGATGAGCTATCAGCTAGAAAATTGTTAGATCCCTGCGCCTTGTCTAGTTAAGCCACCACGCCCTTCGCCTTATAGTTTTGAATATCTGCTGCGGTAAGATTCAGCCTTGCGAGCACAGCATCGGTATGTTCTCCGTGGGTCGGGCTGGGACCACCGGGGGTCAACACCTCACCACCGAACCGGGGGGCGGCTTTCATCATTCGCATAGCCCCCATAGAGGGATGATCAAAAGTCGCCAAGGATTCGTTGGCTACCAGTTGCTCCTGACTCAACACCTCATCGAGACTCAGACACTTCGCGCAGGGCACATCGTGAGCCTGCAGTTTCTGCAGGGCATCGTCGGTGGTGAGACCTGAAAAGGCATCTCGGACCAAGGCAATATAAATGTCGCGGTTAGCCGCTATCCCTTCTGGCGTCTGGAATCGGGGATCCTCGATCAGAGCCTCGAGACCAACTGCCCTGAGCATACCATTGCGTTGTTTTTCAACGCCCGCGGAAAACGTCAGACCACCATCGGCAGTTAATGTGAGTTCATAGATCAGATCAGACAGGAGTGGCTGCGGATCGATGTCGTCGTCCAACAAGGTATGATTCATAAACGCATCAGGGAATAAAAAGAACAGTCCCGAATCCAGCATCGACAGGTCGATATGCTGACCGTCACCGGTTTTCTCGCGCAGATACAAGGCACTGGTCACTGCTTGGCAAGCGGTATAGGCGGTAATCTTGTCACATACCAAATTACGAATAAAAACTGGCGTTCCGAGCCCCTGGGCTGCAGTCATGCCAGCATGGGCCTGGATGATAGGGTCATAGGCAGGCGCACTGCCTAGGGGTCCCTGATGGCCGAATCCAGAGATAGCCATATAGATCAGTCGTGGATTAATGGCACGCAGTTGTTCGCTACCCAGATTCAATTTATCCATCACACCGGGGCGAAAGTTATGGATCACAATATCCACATCAGGCATCAAGCGACGCACCAACTCTTGGCCGGCGGCATCCTTCAAATTGATTCTGATAGATTCTTTACCGCGATTGCAGTTCGCGAACAAGGCCGACATACCGGCCTTGCTGGCGCCGATATAGCGCATCGGGTCACCCATCTCAATGGGCTCAACCTTGATCACGCAAGCCCCCTGCTCCGCCATCATCATGGCGGCGAAGGATGCGGTGATCATGGTGGAAAATTCCAATACTGTCACGCCAGCTAATGGTTTCATTAAGGGCATCGCTTTGTTAGTCGTGCATTAATATTGTCTTACAACGGCCGACAATCAGCGGGTCCAACAACGAGCAAAAGGTAAACCTCGCGGCCAGCCTCTTACTCGCGCCGTCGCTATAAGGACAGGTGAGGGTCGACTATTTCTCCAGCCTATTTTTCTAAATAATCAGCTATCACCTGCTCAAATTTATCCTGAGCCTTCGCCACCAACTTAGGAATATGGTAGGTGGGAAACAGGTCATCGCAAGCTTCATAATCTCGCAACATTAGTTTCGCCAGGTTCGCCGCATGAGATTCTGAAGATCCATCCATGATGCCCATATAGGGCGCAGACATCCACATGTCGCCAAGGGGCGTTTCATTCGACATACCCAACGCACCATGCAGATGGATGGCACGGTAAACAATATCGTGATTCACTTTCGCTGCTGAAATCTTGATCGCTGCTATTTCTTTGCGAATTTCTCGAGTGTACTTACCGGTCTTATCAATCAGCCAGGCCGTATAGAGCACATGTAAGCGAAATTGCTTCAGCTGGATAAAAGATTCAGCAAGATCCGCCTGCACCATTTGCTTGTCGGCCAGGCGCTCGCCCTTGGTTCGACGACTCAGGGCCCGCTCGCAGGCCATATCCAGAGCATACTGACAGACACCCACAGCGCGCATCGCATGGTGCACTCGGCCGCCACTCAAGCGAGTTTGGGAACCCACAAAGCCGCCACCTTCTTCACCCAACAATGCATCACTAGGCAGACGAACGTTGTCATATTTAATATAGGCATGGCCGCCCAGACGACGCTTGCTATCATCATATTTCATCTCAATAGGCGTACCAAACCCGTGAACGTCTCTGACGATCTCGACACCAGGCGTATTTCTGTCCACCAGAAACATGGAGGCTCGCTCCAGCAAAGGCTTGTCTGGCGCCGTGATCGCCATCACGATCAAAAAGTCTGCACCTGCACCGTTCGAGGTATACCATTTCTCGCCGGACAACACCCATTCATCACCATCGCGCACTGCCTTGCATTTGAATTCACCGGGTTCACCTGCGTGGGGTTCCGTCATGGAAAATGCTGAGCGTTTTTCACCCGCTAACAATGGCTCAAGATACTTCTTTTTCTGCGCCTCAGTACCGTTGTGAGCGATCAATTCCATGTTGCCGGTATCTGGCGCCTGACAACCGAATACTGTTGGTCCCATGCGAGTTCGACCAAGAATTTCGTTCAGCAGGCATAGCTTGACCTGGCCAAGCCCCGGCCCACCTAGATCCTCGCCAAGGTGAAAGCCCCACAGGCCCTGTGCTTTAACTTGTGCTTGCAAGCTCTTGATATAGGCACGAACAGCTTTCATGCTGTCTTCGTCCAGCGGGTTACCCTGCTTGTCCTCACCTACGCGCATGAAATGATCGAGTGGCTCTACCTCTTCGCTAACGAATTTTTTCACCCAGTCAATTTGTACCTGAAATTCCGGATCCACATCAAAATCAATGGCCATTACTGTGCTCTCCAAGTGCTAGTCAATGTTGCGATTAAAAGTTGCTATTAACAGGCTGCTATCTAACGGTTGAAGTCAATTCTTACCACAGCTACTTGAGGATACTGTAACACTGAAAACAGTACGCTGGCGAATCTCACGAGTAGCCGATCTAGCGCGCTAATCCAGGACATGGTGAAAGCCTATTTTCACCTTATTCATTGCCCACGCAGTCAGATTCTTACTGATCGCTTTCGAGTAATCTTGCTGAAAATGAAGATCAATAGCCGCCCGATCGCGCCATTCTTCATAAAAGAACAGGCAGTGCTCGATCTCTGGTGAAATCAGAAACCGATGGCTGATGCATCCAGGTTCGCGTCTGGAAGCCTCTACATGAGCCCGAGTTTGCTCCAACGCCTCTTGCCAGTGCTCGGGGGCTACCATGACCTCTGAGGTGATAATGATCATATAAATGCTCCTCTTGTTATTGTGTCAGAAAAATTTCTATCAGGTCGGATTAACAGCAACGGCGCTAACGCTAAACGACCCAAAGACACCCTTGTTCCGCAGCGTAGCAGAATCTACGTAGATCCGCCTCGACGGGTACCCTGAGCCTTAAACCCGCAGCAGAGTCTGCCGAACTGATATTGAAGCTAACGCTGCAGCTGACCCGGATGTTGACGTTGACGTTAACGTCAAGTTTTCGTAAAGTCCCATCACTTGATGTTTTGGCACACGATCTTCATGCCCCACAAAACCCACACCATATCGGAACTCGCTCGAGCCTTCGATATCACGACCCGCACGATCCGCTTTTACGAGGAAAAAGGCCTGCTCAACCCACAACGCGTGGGCCAGCAACGTCGCTACACCGACGCTGATAGAGTACGCCTCACTTTAATCCAACGAGGCAAGCGAATCGGTATGTCACTGCAGGAGTCTCAGGCCATCATTGAGATGTACGACCCGGCACAGGGAAACGTCGAACAATTGGAGCGATTGCTCGATAACGTCAGCGAGCGAAAGCAGCAACTACACGCACAGATGCAGGATTTGAAACAGATGCTGACAGAACTCGATGATGTCGAGAAACGCTGTCAGCAGGCCCTCAACATCGTCAACAAGAAGGAAGACAACTAGATGAGCACCGCCTACCCCACTTTGAATTTCGGTCTTGGTGAAGAGATCGACATGCTCCGCGACGCGGTCTATCAAATGTGTACTGTGGAACTGGCACCGCGTGCCGCACAAATAGACAAAGACAATGAGTTCCCCATGGACATGTGGCGGAAATTTGGCGACATGGGCCTGCTGGGC
>DGOD01000095.1 GCA_002389265.1 Gammaproteobacteria bacterium UBA4475 | reverse complement strand
TGAATTTTGAACCGATTGATGTCAACGATAGCGATTTCACTCTTCGCAATCTGCAAAGCCGATTTTAATGACTCACTGGGACTAGAAAGATGCTGCTATTGAAGCTCGCATTTCGCAATATCCTTCGTCAAAGGCGCCGAACGATTCTCACGGTGTTAAGCATGACTGGCGGCTACATACTCTGTTGCTTGTCATTCTCCCTGACTGAAGGCTCCTACAAGAACGTGATTCGCATTTTCACAATGGATCACACCGGACATATTCAAATTCATCGCGACGACTATCTGCAGCGACCCAAAGTTTTTAAGGGTATAGATGACACACCACAGCAACGTCAAGAAATTCTAAGCCAACCCGGCGTACACAGCATAGCGCCTCGTGTTTTCGCGCCGGCCTTGGCCTACGCTGGTACCCGCAATACGCCCGTACAGATCGTCGGCATTGAACCTCAACTTGAAAAAACTACCAGCCGGTTGTTCGACAAGGTTAATCAAGGCCAATATTTCGACGTCAATCTCAACGCCGACGGCTATTATTCCGCCATGCTTGGCATGGGTGTCGCTGAGAGTTTGCAGATCAAGATTGGCGATGAGCTGATTCTTATATCTCAAGGCGCCGATGGCTCTATTGCCAACGATATCTATATTGTCACAGCCCTTGTGGGTACACGTAACTCATGGGATCGCAACAAGGTCTATTTGCCGTTATCGGTAGCTCAGGAGTTTTTGAGTTTCTATGGCAAGGTCCATCAGTATTCGTTGTTGCTGGCAGACGAAAGTGCTGTGGATAGCACCACCCAATCGCTGACAACAGCCTTGCCGACATTGACTATCAATCCCTGGATGCAGGTCGAAGCCACATTCTATAACTCGATGGAAGCTGACAAGCGTGGTAACCGCTTCACATTGCTCATCATTGTTTTTATTGTCTTTATCGGCGTACTCAACACGGTCTTGATGTCAGTACTGGAGCGAACCCGAGAATTCGGTGTGCTTAAGGCTATCGGCAGCAGACCTGGCACCATCGCCGGACTGATATTAATAGAGACAATGATGTTAGCCGTCATGAGCCTGCTGGTCGGCGTTGTCATTGCCGCGCCGATCATTGCCTGGTTCGCCCTGCGCGGCATTGCGTTACCAGACCCCATCGATATGGGCGGAATCGAGTTCGGCTTTATGACCGGCGAATTCTCTGTGGGCGTGTTTGCCTGGCCCATGCTGCTCATCATGGCATTTGCGATTGCCGTCAGTATTCCACCGGGTATTCGCGCTGCTCGGGTATCTCCAACTCGCGCCATGGGTAGTTTCTAATGCTGATAATCAAACTCGCATTACGCAACCTGTTCAGAAACACCCGTCGTACGCTCCTGACGGTGTTACTCATTGGCTGCAGCCTTAGTGCACTCATACTGACTGACGCGGTATTGCTCGGCATGGTTGACGTTATGATTGAGAGCCTGACAAAAACGTTGTCTGGCGAAGCTCAGGTTCACCGTCAGGGTTTCACCGATAACTACGACGTTGATTTATATATGCCTGAGTCGGCTTCGATAGAATCTCAACTTGAAAATGACCCCAGTGTTGCTGCCTACGCTAGCAGAGTCATCAGCGGCGGTATGATTTCGTCCAGCTATAACGTCGGCGCCGGCATAATTTACGGCGTCGATGCAGATCAGGAAAGGCACTTAAGTAAACTGGCCGCCGCTATCACCCTAGGACATTATTTAGAGGATGCCAACGACATACTGATTGGCGAGCCCATGGCGGAACTGCTCGAGATAAAATTGGGTGACCGCGTTGTGATTACTCAAGCCGAAGCCAACACTGGCGAACTTTCCCAAGCCTTGTTTCGAGTGGCTGGCATATTTAAGTTTGGCGTACGAGAGCTGGACTCCAACATCGTCTTTATCAATATCTCACAGGCTCGAAAAATTCTCGGCATTAACCAGGGTAGCCACGAGATCGCTATTCTATTTCATGACGTTAGTAGCGCTGATCTTGACCCCACAGGGCTACTGTCGTCCTTGACCGACGACACAACTGAAGCGCTAGGCTGGAGAGCATTGAACAAAGATATCGCTGCCATGCTGGAAATGACCAATTATTCGTCACTCATCGTCGGCGCTATATTGTTCTTTCTGGCCTCATTAGGTGTGATCAACTCCATGTTTATGTCGATCTACGAGCGGATCTATGAATTTGGTGTCGCTAAAGCTATCGGCACTCGGCCATTTGATCTGTTTCAACTTATCATGGTCGAAGCACTGTTCCTGGCCTTGCTAAGCTGCATCCTTGGCATGTCAGTGGGGGCTATACTCGGCGAATGGTACGCGACTAACGGCATTCCATTAGGGGAGATGGAAATATCCGGCATTGCGATGAACAATAACATCCCCACCGTTCTCGCCTCGCACCAGTTCACAAACTTTCCGGTCTACGTTATTTTGTTGACCCTGACTGCGGCGCTCTACCCAGCACGGTTTGCGGCCAATATTATTCCCACTGACGCCTTGCACAGGAGCTTATAAAGCCGATGACGAATGCTGTAATCAAGACGATAGAGGTCTGCCGATATTTCGGTGAGGGTGAGACTCTGGTCAAGGCGGTCGAGCAGGTATCAATCACCATCGAACCCGGTGAATTTACCGCGATTATCGGCCCTTCAGGCTCGGGAAAATCAACACTGCTACATCTGGTAGGCGGTCTCGACAATCCTACCAGTGGGGTAGTTGAATTGTCGGGTACCAACATAGCTAACATGTCAGGCGCACAGATTTCAGATTTTCGACGTGACCATATTGGTTTCGTGTTCCAAGCTTACAACCTGATACCCGTATTGTCGGCAGAAGAAAACATCGAATATATTATGTTGCTGCAGGGCATTGCTGGCCCAGCTCGGCGCCAGCGAGTCCAAGATATGCTTGAACTGGTCGGCTTGAACGATCTCGGATCACGCCGACCCAACCAGCTATCCGGTGGCCAACAGCAGCGCGTTGCCGTGGCCAGAGCCATGGCATCACACCCAGACATCATTCTCGCAGACGAACCCACTGCCAACCTCGATTCAAAAACCGGCATTGCATTACTTGATGTGATGAAAGAGCTGAACGAAACCCACAATATGACTTTTGTGTTTTCCACTCACGATGAAAAAATCATGTCTCGGGCCAGCCGTTTAATTCATATGGAAGATGGCGCAGTAGTCCGCGATGAGCGCCGCTAGACGATGCCTAACCAACGACGCTCAGCCTGCCTGATCCTGGCGATCTGTAGCCTTACGCCAAACTCATCACTCATGGCCGACAGTAACTTGCGCGGTTACCTAAAGTCTTATGCCATCAGCCAACAAAGCATCGATAATGCCCTGTTGCACGCGGATCAGACCTGGCAATCCCAAAGCAGCCTGCGATTGATGTGGCAAGGTAGCAGCACATCCACAGGCTCGACAAGTTACGCCTGGGAACTACACTACGAAGCGAGTCCAGTATTCAGCAATCAATTAGTGGGGACTGGAAATTTGCAAATCGAGCCACCGGCGAACTATCGCCTGACGGATATCGATCCCTTGTTGGTTGACGAAGCCCGCCGACCCGTATTACAAAATCTAGATCGCCTGAATATCCAACTTCAGTTCGACCAGGGAGATCTAACGATTGGTCGCCAGGCGATCACTTTCGGTTCAGCAAGGATCATCAACCCTACCGACGTATTCCTGCCCTACAACGTCACTGCGCTAAATACCGAATACCGAATTGGCGTCGATGCCATACGTTACCAACAACCCTTAGGTCAGTTGGGTGAAC
>DGOD01000018.1 GCA_002389265.1 Gammaproteobacteria bacterium UBA4475 | reverse complement strand
CTAGTCCGTTTCATAGGCGCTAACGTTAGACAATTTGTAGGATCATAAAAAAAATATACATTATGAGACCTCGGCAAACTAGTAATCTAGAGGATTCCCAAAGGCAAAAATATTGGGTATCTTTCACTGTCACCAAATTCCACGATGGGTGGCCACCCCAGAAGGACCCGCTATCCTTTAAATAGTAGCTAAAAAGTGAAGGGAAAATAACCATGATACACCCCATGGTGACTTTGAATGGAAATTTTGGCGTTGTCCTCGAACAGGTCTTGCCAGATGATCTGGACGACCCAGCATTCCGCGCCCAGGCCTATGACTTATGGTTCGCACACGGCGGGCTTTTGGCGGTGCGCGGCGAACGGCTGGCCGATCTTTCTCCAGAAAAGTTAATGGAGTGGGCAGAAAATTTTGGTGCAGTAGAGCAAAAAACACAAGCTGGGCGCGAGGATAAGACCGTACCAGGCTTCCCGATCCTGCGCATCGGCAACATCTGCCATCCCGACGGCACGCCGGCGGCGCAATTCTCAAACGTGCCGCAACTCAGCAGTGATGATGACATTCGATACAACCCCAGAACGCGGCGCCCTGTCTGGCATACGGATTCGACATTCCGCAAAAACCCGCCGATCGGATCGGTCTTTCATTGTCGCTCGGCACCGCCCGACGGGGCCGAGACGTTGTTTGCCGATATGCAAAAGGCGTACAACGCATTGCCTGAGAACGAACGACGTAAGCTGGATGGTTTGGAAGCGATTTGCTCGCTAGCTCATCATGATAAGAAGATCAACAGCTATTCGCCAGAGTATCCGGTTTTAACACCCGAACAACGTGCGGCGAATCCGCCCAGGCGCGTGCCGCTGGCGTTGCGTCATCCAGTGTCGGATAAGCCCGCACTATATGGCCTCAACAGTTCGACCTGTGCCATCGTGCCCGAAGGCCAGGAGATCAAGACGGAAGACTTGAACCTTTGGGATTTAGAGGGGGTCGAGGACGACAGCGTAATGATCTGGCGCGCGATGCTGCCGTTCGTAACCGGTCCGGAATTTACCGTAAAATGGGAATGGCAGCCGGGCGACATCGTCGTTTGGGACAACCGATCGACTATTCATTCGGGTACCGGATTCGATGCCGATCAGCACACACGCGAAATGTGGCGGATCACGCTGCTGGATGCGACGTAAGGCAACGCGTTGTTTAGAACGTCAAGGCTAACTCCATAGCCGCAAAATCAGCTGCTATTTATAGGTCCCATGGATGTCCCAAATTTTTTTTGAAAAATGCCTTAGACATAGGTATATTGATATTTTAGGCACAAGCTGACTGATGCCTGAGGTAATGCACCGTAACTTAAATTGTAAGGTTTAGTTGTTAGCTTACAATTTACCTGAATAGAGATTAATTTGCAGATAATTAATATGCCTTTTGATACCGTTGACCTGAGTGCAGAAGTAACTCCCCAGATGTTGGATAGACAGATCACCGACGATCGCGCTTGGCTCAACAGTTGTTTTGATCCGACGAGTTCAATCGTTTTGCTTGACGCTCCTGCGCTTGCAGAAATCGATATGTTGGTGGAGTGTTTGCATTCGGCGCCACTGCCGTTAGTGATGCGAGATCACGAAGATTTTGATCTCCCTGCTTTGCGATCCGTCATGGCGAGGGTAAGGGGTAACCTAACTAACGGCATAGGCTTTTCCGTAGTCGACGCCCTGCCAATGGATGACTATGACGAAATAGACATGAAAACTGTTTTCTGGATTGTTGGTCAGTTCCTCGGTCGCACAGTAGCGCAGAAGTGGGACGGAACGATGATCTACGACGTGACCGATACAGGCAAGAAATTTGGCTATGGGGTGCGCGGCTCTTTCACCAATGTTGAACTTGTGTTTCATAACGATAACGCTTTTGGAGTGGTAACACCGGACGTGGTTGGGCTTCTGTGCAAATATCCAGCGTCAAGTGGCGGCGTAAGCCGATTTTGTTCGCTCTATTCTGTGCACAATAAGATGTTAGCCGAGCATCCTGAACTCCTGCGGCGCCTCTACCGGCCCATGTTTTTCGATCGCCAGGCCGAGCATTCTCTTGGCGCGCCGAAAACAATCTGGGCGCCGTTCTTTTCATATGGTGGAGAAAAGCTATCGGCTCGTGCAAACGTCCAACTGGTCCGAAAAGGCTATCAGGTGGCGGGTGCTGATATGGAGATCGAACTGGCCGACGCTCTTGACGCCGTTGAGGAAGTCGGTAGCCGAAAAGACCTTTGGTTGGAACTGCCTATCGAGCGTGGGCAGATGCAGTATCTCAACAATGTTGAGTTAGCCCATTACCGAAGTAATTTCGAAGACCACGATGACCTGGCAAAGAAACGCCATTTATTTCGGACGTGGCACCGGGAGCGTGGCCTCCGTAGCTATGATGGCTGAGGTCCAGGAAAATCCTTTTTCCAACCCAAGTTTCTAGTTGGCTGCTTAGTGTCATTTAAGGACATTAATAAGTCCCTATCTGAAATCCGCTTTTAAGATTTAAGCTAACAATACTTCGGCAGCCTCATTAACGCTGCCGCCCCTTCTACTTAATACTCAGCAAATTGACCACCACTGTATCGTGGGCAGTCCAACGCCAACTCATTGGCAATAATTGTAGCACCAAGATCTCGTTCATCTAAATAGCAGACAGCGATAAATCTCTCGTTCATTTTTGTGTCTGACGTCAGCGCCTTTGGAACAAATTAGCATGATTGCATAAGAGAGGGTTTCTGGTTCATCCTAGTTACCAAAGGGTTTTATCTATAAACCGTTTCATCTGTTTATTTGCCTTTGACCGTGTGGTGGATTAACGCATTGATGCCGGCCCTGTATTCACTTGAATATTAAGATCAAAGGTGAAATAATAATTTAACATCAAGAGTAGGGCTGACGCCCTCGCCAACCTGCCGACCCGGCAAGGTGGTGTCCCGAAA
>DGOD01000259.1 GCA_002389265.1 Gammaproteobacteria bacterium UBA4475 | reverse complement strand
GTTTTTGCTGTCTACTTTGATGTTTAACCTGGCTATAGCCCCGCAGTTCTGTTTCATTTCAGTTCCGCAGCGGGATATCCTGTAGTCCTGAAACCCATTCGTGGATAAGGCGATTCATTGAGCCATCCAGCCCGCGGGACTATTGCGATAGTCACATTAGCACCGGTGGCCTGTAATATGACGCCAGATTCCATTTTTTTGCTGGCCTGCTTGTCAGGCGATTGAGCACTGAATAAATCACTTTTTGTCTTCTTTAGCGGAGAAACCAGATGTCGATAAATCTTGAAGAGGTTGTAAAACGTGCCGCCAAGGCGCACGGGGTACCGGGGGCGAGTGTTGCGGTGCTTAAGGGCCAAGAAATTGTCAGNNCAGGTTGCGACAGGTGTTGTCAATCGCAATACGCGGGTCAGAGCCACTACTGACACCGTATTCCAGATCGGCTCGATCACTAAAACGTTTACCGCCAGTATGATTATGCAGTTGCGTGATGAAGGTCGCCTGGAACTGGACGATGTAGTTGTAAAGCACCTGCCAGATTTCAAAAATGCCGATATGAAGCGGCTGCGGAAGGTCACCCTGCGACAGTTGTTGACGCACCAAAGCNNCGCACTGATACCGGCGACAGGGCCATCGAAGAATTGTTGGACAAGTCTGTGTCGCTGCCGTTTCTGTTTGAACCTGGTACCAACTATTCGTATAACAATCTCGGCTTCAGCGCTCTCGGCCGCGTCATCGAAGTGCTCGATCAGCGGTCGTTTGATACGTCCCTCGACAAGAGAATATTTGCACCGCTTGAAATGCACCACGCACTCAGTCGCCTGGAAGATAACCTGCGTTTTCGAGTGGCTGTTGGACATCTGCCAGATCCTCAACGTGCCGGTCGTCTTATGGTGCCAAAAGTTGCCTATCTCTCGATCGGCCAAAAAGCTGCTGGCTCTACTCCGGCAATGACCGCGTCTGATCTGCTGAAGTATGCCGCTGTGCATAAGAATAACGGTGTGGGCTTAAACGGCCAGCGAATCCTCACGGCAAAATCAGTGCGTGAAATGCAGAAACCGCAGGTACGCAGCAATGATAAGGACTGGCCCTGGCAGGTTGGGATGCCCTGGCGCCTGGCAAAATGGGGTGATGTGAAGGTTTTTGGTCACCCCGGTGGGACTGTTGGCCAGTCCTCTGACCTGATTATCTGCAGCGAAAAAGACATTGCCGTTGTCTGCCTGAGCAATGGTGGACATGGGCCAAATTTCAGCCGCGAGGTTATGGCCGCTGTTTTCGATTCAATGAAAGTCAAGATGTTCATGCCACCAAGACCGGTAAAAGATTTCAAAATAAAGCCCGAACTGTTTACGGGTCAATTTGGTAACGCCGCCGTGACTGTTGATCTGACTGAAGAAAACGGTCAGTTAATGCTGGCAGCAACACCTCCGGGTTTTGCTGGCATGCCGGCCAAATCAGCGGTTGGTTTTATCAATAGCCGAATGGCAGTCATCAACAATCTGCCAATTGATATAGGCGGTGCGCGCGGTCAGCCTTGTGCTTGGCTCAGGATTGGTGGTCGAGTGCTTGTGAGACGTTAATTGATACTACCCAAACCCTGATAGGTATGCGTCAATACCCACTGTGCACGCGCCCACACCTTGCCTTTCCATTCGTCATTGTCACAGTAAAGGGCATCCCGCATGGCTTTTTTACCTTCGTGCCAGCGGGCAGTCCCGGGCTTTTCAAACTGACTTATCCAGTTATCAAATCGCATGGCGTAAATGACTTCCTTACCCTCAACAGTCCCATATTCAACTGCTATACCCGTCAACCTGTCGGCAGGTATAGCATCCAGGAACGCATAACAGATCATGCCTGTCAGCTCTGCGGAAGTTGAAGAGCCGTCCTGAAAACTGGTGACCTCATGGTTATACCACTGCTGGGCACGCTCATAGGAGTCACCGAAATCACCATTGAGAATCAGTTCACCATAACCCGCGGGTCCCAAGCCGGTATGAAAGTCGATCAGGGCGACATGGGCCTTGTCCAGACAATATTGATTGACCAGCGTTCGGAGCAGCGTATTTGACCAGCAAGGTTTGTTACCACCGAAGAAAACCCCTTGTGGATGAGAATACTGGCCGCCAGAGATCGCCCTCTGGAGTGCTTCCGGGCTGTGCTCACTGCGATAAATCGCCAGCCCCCGGTTGGCTTGTTTCAGTGTTTCTGTCGTCCAGTCTTGTGGCACAAGCAAATGATGGATATCCCGATAACCTTTGTTATCAGGATAGGCTTTGGTGTGATCGACAAAATTTCTGTTGAGGTCAGCGTTGTCTTCCGTGACTCGCCTGATATTGGCAAAACCGTAACAATTAAGTGCATGCACCATCACCACGCAGGTATCTGGCGCACGTTTGTCTACCCAGCCTTCTTGCAGATAGGCAACCTGACAGCCAGAACCACAAAAACCCTCATTGCCATGGGTAGCCGAGATGATCATGACAACTTTCGGCAGGGTTGGATCACCGAAAACGGCTACATCAGTATAGATAGCTTCGCCGTCGGGGCCTGCGCCATTTGGATTAAGATGGGATTCGACAACGCCACCAGCAGCACTGGCTGCGTCCAGGAACTTCGCGCGAGCCTGAAAGTAATCATTCGAAAAATATTCAGCAACCATGGTTCATTTCTCCTATTCAGGGAAATAGGTTTTCAATATCCCTGGCTAATCGAAGCATTGTGCTTGCGGCAGGCATCTGCGGTCTGTCGGCTGGCCGACATTCTATTCGCTGATAAATGCCAAGAGCATCTCTGGGAGCAGCAGTTCGATGTGACCATAGGTTTGCACCAGCCAACCTTCTCGCTCCCAGCCTTTGAGAATACCCGTGACACTCTGCCGGGAACTGCCGATCATCATAGCCAGGTCTTCATGGGATATCGTGATCTTGCTGGAAATTTCCTCGCGCAAACTGGCCCGGTAAAGTACCCACAACCGCCGACCCAGCCGGTGCGGCATATCCAGCAGATAGGCATCATCGAGTGTGTCGTAGACAGTTCTCACCCGTCTTGCCAGAAACAGCAGTAGGGCTTCGTTGATTTCCGGAAAAACCTTTCGCAGCCGATGAAAGTCCTGCGCGCTGATCTTCAGCATGACGGTATCAACCTCTGCTTCTGCATCGTGATGCGCTGGCCTGCCGCCAAAAATGCTTAGCTCGCCAAAGCAGTCGCCCGGTACCATGTGGACATAGCGAATTTCCTTACCCTTTGAGGAAAAAACGCTGAACTGCACTCGCCCGGAAATAATTTGATAGATAGACGTGACCTCATCACCCCGGTGATAAAGCATCTCACCACGAGGCAACTGCAGTGGCCGGCAGGCATCGTTCAGGGCTATGTAGGCTTCATCCGAGATAGACTTAAGCCAGTTCCAGACACCACCGGTGCGCAGGAGGGAAGGTTCATCTAAGTGCTGTGGATTCATATCAACAGAATTTGGTTTGGTAGACTGCGCATCTATACAGTAAATATGCCGGCAAGGTCAAATCAGAAACGGAGTCGCCTACGCGGGGGAACTGGCAGCGGGGAAATTGGCAGCGGATCAACAACACCCCCTACTCTCCGGGATTGTTCCTTAGCTCAAAAAAGAAGCTCAAAGTGATCAGCTCCCATTTTTTGTTTTTTGTGGGCGAATCCTGAGAACCAAGTAGCAAAAAAGCACGTAAAGAATAGCGACAATCTATACCTCACTAATCAACATAAGACATCACTGATGAAGCAAGTGTCAATCACAATACTACTCGCGCTACTCCCCTTCACCTCTATGAGTCACGCTGATAATCATGGCGATAAGTTCGCTGCGACCAAAGCCAAACTTGAAGCTGCTCTAAAGAGTGATATTCGCACCGAAGCGGAAATTTTCCGGGACAAGAATCGAAAACCTATTGAAACTTTGGCCTTCTTTGGTCTGCGTGATGATATGACCGTCGTTGAACTGGTGCCGGGTGGCGGTTGGTACACAAAACTACTCGCTCCCACCCTGGCGGAGAAGGGAAAGTATTACGCGGCCCTTAGTACCACTCGTGTAAAAGAGCAACTCAGTGACAAGCCTGGCTTTGAAAAGATGAATATCGTCGCCGAAGATGGTCGCCTGTATCGAGAAGAGGGTTCACGCAATTACAGCCTGGATTCACCGAAAAAAGGTCTTGGCGTCAAGCGCGCGGACATGGTTGTGACCTTTCGCAATTATCATAATTTTGGCGAGGAAGGCCGGGCCGCGATGAATGAACTCGCATTCGATGCCCTGAAGAAGGGTGGCATTTACGCAGTCGTTGATCATACCGCTCGACATATGGAAGCACCCAATAGTGAAAACCGCCGCCGTTTTGACCCCGTATTGGCGATTAAGGAAATTCAAGCTGCTGGGTTCGAGTTCGTAGATTTTTCAACTCTGCACCACAAACTTGATGATGCGCTGATCTATGAGGTGGGTCGCCGCAGTGTTTCCGGCAACACTGATCGCTGGACTTTGAAATTCCGAAAGCCATAACACCCGAGACAAACCGGGGGCTCGGGACCAAGTGCCAGGACCAAGCGCCCCCCTATCGTGGCCCTCTATCTAAAGCGCACAACTACCTCTTGATACCGATCAAGTGGTAGCATTCGTCTTCGCTAGTAAACCAGGCAACCTCATTGAGCACCGCAAAATCTAAACCCTGGGGCGCATTCCTTTATGCGGATTATCGAGCTCTATGGGTCATCCTCATTATGGGGTCGATCCTCAGTTGGATGCGTATCCTCGGCACAGCCCAATGGTTGTTAGATGAAACCGGGTCTGCATACCTGGTCGGGTTAATCGGCGTGGTTCAGCTCGTCGTTCAGATTCCAGTGACGTTGTGGGCCGGGAATCTTGCTGATCGTATGGATCGCAAAAAACTCATGGCGTATGCCTACGGCACAACCACACTGGTAATGACGGTGCTTGGTGTGCTGGAATATCAAGACGCCCTCACCCCACTTTTTGTCTATCTTGGCATCGCGGTTATGGCTGGCACCCACATGCTCGCGAGCCCGGCTCGGGCGGCCATTGTGCCTATCGTTGTCCCAAAATTTGATTTGATGCTGGCGGTCTCAACTGATACTGCATCATCCAATGCCGCCGCGATCGCCGGTCCGCTACTGTTTGCATTTGTCGCGGTCAACTTCGGTTCAACCGAGGTTTTCCTGACTGCGGCAATCATCGGCAGTGTCGCCGCAATGCTCCCCCTTTTCGTCAAAGCCGAGGGCATAGCAGCGGGGCATGA
The DNA here is from genome assembly GCA_002389265.1 of Gammaproteobacteria bacterium UBA4475. GTDB lineage: Bacteria > Pseudomonadota > Gammaproteobacteria > Pseudomonadales > Azotimanducaceae > UBA4582. Next base: position 642 of record DGOD01000259.1, on the reverse strand, counting down.
TCACAGCGAGGTGAAGCCTTCACAAATTCAGCAAACCAAAGCTGGTTTCAGCTACGTCTCAAAACACCCGATCTTGCCAGGGCTTTTTCTGCTAGACATTGGTATTACGACAGCATCCTTCTACCGAGAAATTTTGCCCGTATTGGCCCTCGGTCTATTTGCCGGAGGCGCTAGCGCCACAGGCATGCTGGGCGCCGCCAATTCAGCCGGGGCTATACTAGGGTCATTTGTTGCTCTGCTGTTTGTGACTTACAAAGCCAAGGGCATGCTGGTGCTCTACGCTTCCTTCGCCTACGGATTCATTTTGTTCGGCTTTGGTCTCGCCAACTCACTCTGGATGGGTTTGTTGATGATAGGTTTGCTGGGCGCAGCAGACGCCGTCACAGTCGCGGTCAGGGCAACAACCGTGATGCTCACCACACCGGATCATATGCGCGGGCGTGCTTACGCCCTGATGATTCTGGCCGCTCAAACCGCCAACAATATTGGCACCATCTGGGTAGGTGCCTGGGCCGGCGCCATTGGCGCTAACAACACGATGTTATTGGGTGGCGTGATATCGATTACGGCAACTGCCATGATCTGGTGGTTCTGGAAACCCATCCGGGAATTCCGATCAGACTAGGCGTCCCCGACTAGGCG
>DGOD01000178.1:3759-10809 GCA_002389265.1 Gammaproteobacteria bacterium UBA4475 | reverse complement strand
CACGGCCTTGCCGATGTCCAAAACGGCGAGATGATTGAATTTCCAGGTAACCTTTTTGGTTTCGCCTTGAACCTTGAGCGCGACTCTGTCGGCGCCGTTGTGCTGGGTGATTATAAATCCCTGCGCGAAGGTCAAACAGCGAAATGCACGGGTCGTATTCTGGAGGTGCCCACTGGTCCGGAATTGTTAGGACGCGTGGTAGACGCTTTGGGAAACCCGATTGATGGCAAAGGCGCACTGAATGCCAAAACCAGCTCCCCCGTTGAAAAGGTGGCGCCCGGTGTTATCGCCCGACAGCACGTTGATCAGCCCGTACAAACTGGCCTTAAGTGTATCGACTCGATGATTCCTGTAGGACGTGGTCAGCGAGAGCTGATCATTGGTGACCGACAGACCGGTAAGACTGCCATCGCCATCGATGCGATCATCAATCAAAAAGATTCTGGCATTAAGTGCGTTTATGTCGCTATCGGCCAAAAATTCTCATCGGTTGCCAATGTGGTTCGAACCCTTGAAGAACACGGCGCTATGGAAAATACCATTGTTGTGGTTGCTGGTGCAGCGGATCCCGCGCCCATGCAGTATATCGCCCCTTATTCCGGTTGTGCCATGGGCGAGTATTTCCGTGACATCGGTGAAGATGCATTGATCATCTATGATGACTTGACCAAGCAGGCTTGGGCCTATCGTCAAATCTCGTTGTTGCTGCGTCGCCCACCAGGCCGTGAGGCTTATCCTGGTGACGTATTTTATCTCCATTCCCGGTTATTGGAGCGTGCGGCTCGGGTTAACCCCGATTACGTAGAAGCGCAAACTGATGGCGCAGTAAAGGGTAAGACGGGTTCTTTGACAGCCCTGCCGATCATTGAAACTCAGGCCGGAGACGTATCCGCTTTCGTCCCGACCAACGTGATTTCTATTACCGACGGCCAAATTTTCCTCGAGAGCGATAAGTTTAACGCCGGCGAGCGGCCAGCAATGAACCCAGGTATTTCCGTATCTCGGGTTGGTGGTGATGCTCAGGTCAAGTTCATGTCAAAGATCTCTGGTGGTATCAAGCTGGCTTTGGCTCAGTATCGAGAGTTGGCGGCATTCTCCCAGTTCGCATCAGACCTTGATGATGCCACTCGACGTCAGCTTGAGCATGGTGAGCGCATCAATGAATTGATGAAACAAAAGCAGTACGCACCAATGAACGTGGCTGAAATGGGCACGGTGTTGTTTGCTGCCAACGAAGGCATGTTGCAGGATATCGAGGTCTCCAAGGTGTTGGATTTTGAAGCTGCTCTGATCTCCTATATGAACTCAGAACACGCAGCCTTCATGCAGGAAGTCAACGAGAAAGGTGCCTACACGCCTGAAGTGATCGATGCCATGCGCAAGGCGATCGAGACTTTTAAATCCACCCAGACCTGGTAAAGGCTATAGCCGGACGAAAATGATATGGCGAATGCCAAAGAACTTCGAAAGCAAATAGGCAGCATCAAGAATACGCAGAAGATTACTAGCGCGATGGAGATGGTCGCTGCCAGTAAGATGCGTAAAGCTCAGGAGCGGATGTCTCGCGGCCGACCTTATTCCGACCATATTCGGGCGGTAATCGGTCACGTAGCGAACGCGTCGCCAGAGTATCGTCACCAGTTTATGGTCGAACGTGAGATCAAGCGGGTTGGCTATATCGTTGTGACGACGGATAAGGGCTTATGTGGTGGTTTGAACGTCAACCTGCTGAAGGCGGCCATCAAAGACATCAAGGTATGGGTCGATCAGGGTGTCGAGGTCGATCTTTGCTTGATTGGCAATAAAGGCGCGCAATTTTTCCGCAGCTATGGCGGCAATGTTATAGCTGCCAGCAGTCATGTCAGTGAAAACCCGGCCATGGCTGACCTGATTGGTAGCATCAAAGTGATGTTGAATGCCTTTGAAGATGGCAAGGTGGACAAGATTATCCTGGCCAACAATGTCTTCAAAAACACCATGACCCAGGTTCCAACGCTGCGTCAATTAGTGCCGCTGGATCCGATTAAAGAAGAAGGTGTATCGGCCCATCGTTGGGATTATATCTATGAGCCCGATGCGCGGCAGTTGATCGAAGGTTTGATTACCCGGTTTATTGAATCCCAGGTCTATCAAGCGGTGGTTGAAAACGTCGCTTGCGAGCAAGCCGCAAAGATGATTGCCATGAAGAGTGCAACAGACAACGCCGGGGACCTGGTGGATGAGTTGCAGTTGATCATGAATAATGCCCGACAGGCAGCGATCACCCAGGAATTATCAGAGATTGTTAGCGGTGCAGCGGCAGTTTAATCTGTCGACACCATCAAAAAACGTTTGAGAGTAAGAGGATATAGCGATGGGTAGCGGACGTATCGTACAGGTAATTGGTGCGGTCATTGACGTTGAATTCCCGCGGGATGAAGTTCCCCAGGTTTATCACGCATTGGTCGTCGACGGTAATGGCCTGACTTTGGAAGTACAGCAGCAGTTGGGCGACGGTATCGTGCGCACCATTGCGATGGGTAGTTCTGAAGGTGTCGCCCGTGGACTCGGGGTCAGTAATACCGAGGAGCCTATTTCTGTGCCGGTGGGCGAAGCCACCTTGGGCAGAATCATGGACGTGCTGGGTCGCCCAATTGATGAGAAAGGCCCGATTGGCGAAACTATGCGTATGCCAATCCACCGCAAGCCACCTTCCTATGAAGAACAGGCCGGTGGTCGTGATCTGCTGGAAACCGGTGTTAAGGTCATCGACCTGATTTGTCCATTTGCGAAAGGCGGTAAGGTAGGTTTGTTCGGTGGTGCCGGCGTTGGCAAGACCGTGACCATGCTTGAATTAATTAACAACATCGCCAGTGAGCATGCCGGTTTATCGGTTTTTGCGGGTGTGGGAGAGCGTACTCGTGAGGGTAACGACTTCTATCACGAAATGCAGGACGCAGGCGTACTCGACAAGATTGCGATGGTCTTCGGTCAAATGAACGAGCCTCCAGGAAACCGCTTACGGGTTGCCTTGTCAGGTTTGACCATGGCAGAGAAATTCCGTGATGACGGTAAAGATGTTCTGTTGTTTGTCGACAATATCTATCGCTATACACTGGCGGGAACTGAAGTCTCGGCCCTGTTAGGTCGTATGCCTTCCGCGGTAGGTTATCAACCAACGCTGGCGGAAGAGATGGGTGTACTGCAAGAGCGTATTACCACCACCAAGACTGGCTCTATCACATCGATCCAGGCGGTTTATGTACCAGCCGACGATTTGACTGACCCGTCACCAGCGACGACCTTTGCCCACTTGGACTCAACGGTGACGCTGTCTCGGGATATCGCTTCTCTGGGTATCTATCCGGCGGTTGACCCCCTGGATTCGACTTCGCGCCAGTTAGATCCACTGGTCGTGGGTGAGGAGCATTACAGTGTTGCTCAGCGAGTTAAGGGCGTACTGCAAAAATATAAAGAGCTGAAAGATATTATCGCGATTTTGGGTATGGATGAATTGTCTGAAGAAGACAAGTTGACCGTATATCGGGCCCGTAAAGTCGCTCAGTTTTTCTCTCAGCCAATGCACGTTGCCGAGGTCTTTACTGGCCAGCCAGGGGTTTACGTTAACTTGGCAGATACTATTCGTAGCTTCAAAGGCATTCTCGACGGCGAATTTGATGATTTGCCCGAAGCTGCTTTCAGCATGGTTGGCAACATTGAGCAAGCGATTGAAAAAGCGAAGCATTTATAATTTCTCGTTAGAGGACTAGTTACCATGGCATCAACTGTACATTGCAGTATCGTCAGCGCCGAGCTTGAGATTTTCTCGGGCATGGTCGAGATGGTTGTGGCCTCTGGAACCATTGGTGAGCTGGGTTTATTTCCTGGCCATACGCCATTGCTCAGTGGCGTCAAGCCAGGTCCGGTTAGATTGCGCTTGGAAGGCGGCGAGGAAGAGATTTTCTTCGCCTCTGGCGGCTATATCGAGGTTCAGCCGACGTCGATCACGATTCTTGCCGACACGGCTATTCGAGCTGATGATATTGATGAGGCGGCTGCCGTTGAAGCGCAGCAAAAAGCCGAACGAGAACTTGCGGATAATCGTGCGGATATTGATTTTGGTCGTGTCAGTTCTGATCTTGCGGAGCAGGCGGCGATGCTGCGGACAATCCGCAAGTTTCGTGAACAGCGATAATCCAGCTCGCCCTTCGGGTGTTTGAAAGAAGTTAAAATGAGGGTAGCGCGAGCTGCCCTTTTTTTTGAGTTAAATGCCTATCCCTAGGCCAGCGCAGATCAGGTTAGAATAGCATCATGAAGACACTTGAAGTTTGTATCTTGGCTGCTGGCATGGGCAGCAGAATGAAATCACCCCTGCCGAAAGTCCTCCATCCCTTGGCGGGCAGACCTATGCTCGGCCACTTGCTGGCAACGGTGGCGGAACTCAATCCCCATAAAGTTCACGTTGTGGTTGGCCAAGGGGCTGAACAGGTTCAGGCAGCGTTTATCGACCTAGACATTCAATGGGCTCTGCAGGCAGACCAGCGTGGCACCGGGCACGCGGTTATGCAGGCGCTGCCTAACGTAAGTGATGACTCACTCTTACTTATCCTCGCTGGCGATGGCCCATTGATCAGTGTGGATACGCTGCGGTCACTGCTGCAAAGCGACGCGGCGCTGACGGTCCTGACTGTCGACCAGTCGGACCCGACCCATTATGGGCGCATCATTCGAGATGATGGGGGCGCGATCACCGAAATTGTTGAGGAGCGAGATGCGACCGATGCGCAGCGCTTGATCCGTGAAGTGAATACCGGGGTTATGCTAGCTCAAGCCGATCACCTTAGAGCCTGGACCGCGGGCCTCACCACTGACAACGAACAAGGTGAATACCTGCTGACGGATATCGTCGCCATCGCCAATGCCGCGGGTCGGCCAGTTCGACCGGTGCAAGCCGAGGATGCGGGCGAGCTGCAGGGCATCAATAACTTTGCCCAATTGGCCGCAGCCGAACGTTATTGGCAGCGCCGTCGCGCCCATCAATTAATGTTGGCGGGTGTACATCTGTCGGATGCTGAACGGATCGATATACGCGGTGAGCTCATCACCGGCCGTAATGTTCATATTGATGTCAATTGCATCTTTGAGGGACGTGTGGTGCTAGGCGATAACGTCCGCATTGGCCCAAATTGTGTCATCAAGGACGCCGAACTGGCGAATGATGTGCAGATTAAGGCGTTTACCATGCTGGAGGGTGCCAGTATCGGTAGCCAAGGCCAGGTTGGCCCTTACGCCCGCCTGCGCCCAGGTACCCAATTGCTGAGTGACGCGCGGGTGGGTAATTTTGTAGAGGTGAAAAATACCATCCTCGGTCAAGGCAGCAAGGCCTCACACCTAAGTTACTTAGGCGACGCTATCATCGGTCAAGGGGTAAACATAGGCGCAGGCACAATCACCTGTAACTACGATGGGGTGAACAAGCATCAGACGGTGATCGAAGACTTGGTGTTTGTCGGCTCCAATACGGCGCTGGTCGCCCCGATAACAATCGGCGCTGGGGCGACGCTCGCGGCAGGCTCAACCATCACGCGAGATGTAAAAAAACGACAGTTGGCGGTGGCCCGTGGTCGCCAGTCAGCTATCGATAACTGGCAAAGCCCCAGGGACAAGTAAATGTGTGGAATTGTTGGCGCGGCAACGCGTAGAAATGTTGCCGGTATTTTACTAGAAGGCCTGCAGCGCCTGGAGTACCGGGGTTACGACTCCGCGGGCCTATCGATCATTGATGCTGGCGGTCAGATCCAGCGTTTACGTCGGGTCGGTAAGGTCAAGGCGCTCGCGAGTGCTTGGCAAGCCAATCCCGTGGATGGACAATTAGGTATTTCTCATACCCGTTGGGCGACTCATGGCAAGCCCTCGGAAGACAACGCCCATCCGCACCACTCCAGCGATGATGTGGCAGTCGTCCACAACGGGATTATCGAAAACCACGAGCCGCTACGTATTGCCCTCGAGTCTGCAGGCTATGTGTTTTCTAGCGATACCGATACCGAGGTGATCGCCCATCTGGTGCATCAACAGGTCGCCAGTTGCGATGATTTTCGTCTGGGCGTTGAGAAAGCATTGGCTAGGCTTAAGGGCGCCTATGCGGTGGCGGTCATTCATAGCGATTACCCATCGACGATTATTGCTGCCCGGGTTGGCAGTCCTTTAGTTGTCGGTCTTGGCATTGGTGAAAATTTCGTCGCCTCTGATCCTCAAGCCCTGCGCCCGGTCACCGATCGCTTTATCTTTTTGGATGAAGGCGAGATGGTCGAAGTGCAGCCTGACAGCATTGTTTTTCATGGCTCGAATACCGCCACGGTTGCGCAAAGAACCGTGCAAATTGATACGCGCATTGATGCCACGGACAAGGGCAATCATCGCCACTATATGACCAAAGAGATTTTTGAGCAGCCCGAAACCGTCGCGGCGACATTAGAAGGTCGGGTCACAGCCAAGCATGTGTTGGAAAGCGCTTTTGGCGAGAATGCCGGCGCGGTTTTTGGTCAAACTCAGGCGATTCAGATCGTTGCCTGTGGCAGTAGCTATTATACCGGTTTGGTGGCGCGCTACTGGTTCGAAGAGATTGCCGGTATTCCCTGCAGTGTTGAGGTTGCCAGCGAGTTTCGGTATCGCCAGGTCGCCGTCACGCCCGGTACGCTGCTGGTGACTATATCGCAATCAGGTGAGACCGCAGATACCCTGGCGGCCCTGCGCAATGCGACACACTCGAACTATGTGGGGAGCCTGTGCTTGTGCAACGTGGCGGATAGTAGTTTGGTTAGAGAGTCAGACTTAAGCTTGCTGATTCACGCCGGACCAGAAATTTGTGTGGCCTCCACCAAGGCATTTACTGCCCAGCTGGCCGACCTGTTGATGCTGGTGATCGTGATCGCCAAGTATCATGGTTTGGATGACGCCGCGGAGCAAAAGCTGGTGACCGCATTACTCAGCGTTCCTGCCCAGATTCATCAGGCGTTGGCGTTAGACGATGTGATTAAGGATGTTGCTCGACAGTTTGTGGATAAACAC
>DGOD01000178.1:0-3704 GCA_002389265.1 Gammaproteobacteria bacterium UBA4475 | reverse complement strand
GAAGGGTATCCCAGTGGTGAGTTAAAGCATGGCCCGTTGGCATTGGTTGATGCCAGTATGCCTGTGGTGGCGGTTGCCCCCACCGATGAATTGTTAGATAAACTGAAGTCGAACTTGCAGGAAGTCAAAGCCCGAGGTGGACAACTTATTGTGTTTGGTGAGTCAGTTCGATTTACTGACGAAGAAGGTACTACGGTGATCCCGATGCCTCATTGTGACCCGGTGATCGCGCCGATTATCTATACCATACCCATGCAATTGCTGGCTTATCATGTGGCGGTCGCTAAGGGCACGGATGTGGATCAGCCCCGAAATCTCGCGAAATCGGTCACGGTGGAATAGGTTTAACATGGGATTTTTGTAGACGGGAAGAATAGACAAAGTCTGCGTAAATAGGCGGACTAAATCGAATCCATGATGGCTGTATAGGGAATTCTTTACATTGTTATTAGCTGATATTCTCGACTCTTTAAATGAGTACCAACGTCAGGCCGTGTCTGCACCGACGGGTAGTTACCTGATTTTGGCGGGTGCCGGCAGTGGAAAGACCCGAGTGCTGACTCACCGAATCGCTTGGCTGATTCAGACTCACGGGGTTTCCCCCCACAGTATTCTCGCGGTGACCTTCACGAATAAGGCCGCAGCGGAAATGCGCGCTCGAATAGAGTCCTTGATGGAAACGCCTTTGCGGGGCATGTGGGTCGGCACCTTTCATGGTATTGCTCACCGACTGTTACGGGCCCATTGGCAGGAAGCGAAACTTAACCAGAACTTTCAGATCCTTGATGGCGACGATCAGTTGCGACTGGTGAAGCGCGTGTTAGCAAGCCTTGATCTGGATGAAAAAAAATGGCCTGCTCGTCAGGCTGTTTGGTACATCAATGCCCAAAAAGATGAGGGGCTCCGACCTCGCCATATCGAGGATTTCGGCGATCTGTATATCAAAACGCATGTTCAAATTTATACCGCCTATGAAGCTGCTTGCGAGCGTGGTGGGATGGTTGATTTTGCCGAGTTGCTATTGCGGGCCCACGAGCTGTGGTTGAACAATCCCCGGCTGCTGCAGCACTATCAGCAGCGTTTCTCACAGCTCTTGGTGGATGAGTTTCAGGACACCAATACGATCCAGTATGCCTGGCTGCGCTTGCTCGCCGGTGATCGAAACAACATTCTTGTAGTTGGTGATGATGATCAGTCTATTTATGGCTGGCGTGGCGCGAAAATAGAAAATATTCAAAAATTCACTAGCGACTTTCCTGCCAGTGAAATGATTCGCCTGGAGCAAAACTATCGGTCGACAGGTTCTATTCTCAAAGCCGCTAATGGTTTGATCAGCTCAAATGCGGGTCGCTTGGGTAAGGAGCTTTGGACTGAGGCGGCCGACGGCGAACGCATTAATTTATATGCGGCCTTTAACGAGATTGATGAGGCGCGCTATATCGTCGAGCGAATTAAGGATTGGGTCGCGCAAGGTAACAACTACGCAGAGTGCGCCATTCTTTATCGTTCCAACGCACAATCACGGGTGCTGGAAGAAGCCCTGCTGCGCAGTCAATTGCCATATCGCATTTATGGCGGCCAGCGGTTCTTTGAGCGTATGGAAATCCGTAACGTTCTGGCCTATATGCGCCTGCTGGGTAACAAGGATGCCGATGCTTCTTTCGAACGGGTGGTCAATACGCCGAGTCGAGGTATTGGCGATCGTACGATCGAAGAGATTCGGCAGCTGGCTCGAAGTCAGAGTATTTCTATGTGGCAAGCCGCTATATTGCTTAAGGATCAGGGCAAAGTGACGGCTAGAACCAAAAATGCCATTCAAGGTTTTATTACGCTGATCGAAGCAATGGATGCGGCAACGGCAGATTTAGAGCTTGCCGAACTTTGTGAAACCGTCATACAAATGTCTGAGTTGAGGGAATATTACGAGAAAGAACGGGGTGAACGCGGTCAGGCTCGGCTTGAGAATTTGCAGGAGCTGGTCACTGCAGCGCGAACCTTTGATCCGGATTCGGGCGTCGACTTTGATGATCCCGACGAGATAGAGCCCTTGTCGCTATTTGATGATTTCCTGAACCATGCCGCCTTAGAGTCAGGTGAAGGACAAGGGGATATTCACCAGGATTGTGTTCAATTGATGACGCTTCACAGTGCCAAGGGTCTTGAGTTTCCCTTGGTGTTTCTTGGCGGCATGGAAGAAGGCTTGTTCCCCCACAAAATGTCGTTGGAAGAACCGGGGCGGCTCGAAGAAGAGCGCAGGCTTTGCTATGTTGGTGTCACGCGCGCCATGCAACAGCTCTATCTCACCTATGCTGAATCTCGCCGAATCAATGGCTCGGAAACCTACAACCGAGTGTCTCGATTTGTCGGTGAGATTCCCAGTGAAATGGTCCAGGAAGTCAGAGCGCAGCAGGCCGTCAGTCGGCCTGCCTACACCAGCAGTTACAGTGACAGCCGAAGGATGCCCAGCAGAGTCAATACGCATAACCTGCGATCGTTTGCCGATGCTGAACTGGGTGGCACTAACCTTAAATTAGGCCAGCGAGTTGTCCATGCCAAATTTGGCGAAGGTGTTGTGATCAACTATGAAGGTGAGGGTAAGCAGGCCCGAATCCAGGTCAACTTCAACCAAGAAGGCAGCAAGTGGTTGATGATGGCATACGCGAATCTGCAGCCCGTTTAATCTAGCTCCATCAGGACGTTATTATGTGCAAAACAATATTGCTCGTCTGCTTACTTGTTAGCTTCGGTGCCTTGTCTGGTTGCGGTGGAAACGACACTGTAAAGGGGCAAGATAGCAGCGCAACTCGATTAGATAAAATCTACCAGTGGCGGATGGTGACCACCTGGCCAAAAAACCTGCCGGGCCTTGGTGTCGCGCCCGTGCGCATGGCAGAAATGATTTCGACGATGAGTAATGGTCGACTGAATATTACGGTTTATGGCGCGGGCGAACTGGTGCCAGCGATGGGCGTCTTCGATGCAGTGTCTCTGGGTAATGTCGAAATGGGTCATGGTGCGGCGTACTACTGGAAAGGCAAGCTGCCAGCGGCATCGTTTTTTACCGCGGTGCCCTTTGGGTTGACGGCCCAGGAAATGAATGGCTGGTTGTTACATGGTGGCGGCATGGCGCTGTGGGAAGAACTGTATGCGCCGTTCAACCTGATTCCACTGGCTGGTGGCAATACAGGCGTGCAGATGGCTGGTTGGTTTAATCAGGAAATCAATTCGCTAGAGGACCTGCAAGGTCTGAAGATGCGTATTCCCGGCCTCGGGGGTGAAGTTTTTCAAAAGGCGGGTGGTACTGCTGTCAACATTCCCGGGGGTGAAATCTATACCAGTTTGCAGACCGGGACGATTGATGCGACAGAATGGGTCAGCCCCTACAACGACCTAGCCTTTGGCCTACATCAGGTGGCCAAGTACTACTATTATCCTGGTTGGCAGGAGCCGGGTCCGACGCTGGAAATTATCGTCAATGCGGAAGCGATGAATAGCCTGCCGAAGGATTTGCAGGAAATCGTCAGAGTCGCTAGTCGTGCCATGAATGACGATATGCTCGCCGAATTTACCACTCGTAATAATGCGGCTCTGGAGGAGTTGGTGAATAAACACCATGTCCAGTTGCGCCGCCTACCGGAGGATGTGTTGGCTAAATTGAAAGCCATATCGGCGGAGGTGGTCGAGGGGATCGCTCAAGACGACGA
>DGOD01000282.1 GCA_002389265.1 Gammaproteobacteria bacterium UBA4475 | reverse complement strand
CTTAACGCCGCTGGTCGCCTGGACGACATGGCGCTAGGCATCGAATGTCTATTGTCGCCATCTATCAGCGACGCCAGAGCTAAAGCGGCGAACCTGGATGACCTGAATAAAGAGCGCCGAGTTATCGAAAACGAAATGAAAACACAGGCTCAGGCTAATCTGAAGTTGCAGCACAACCTAACACCAGCAGGGAACCAAACCGGAGTCTGCCTGTATGACGACGACTGGCACCAGGGCGTGATCGGCATCGTTGCCTCTCGAATCAAAGACCAGTTACACCGGCCAGTAATCGCCTTTGCACCCTCCGGCGACAACGAAATGAAGGGTTCCGCGCGCTCAATTCGTGGCCTGCATATCCGTGATGCTTTAGCTGCTATTGATGCGAAAAACCCCGGGCTTATTCAAAAATTTGGTGGCCATGCCATGGCTGCAGGCTTGACCATTGAGGCGGGACACTTCGAGCAGTTTGCTCGGCTGTTTGACGAACAAGCCAGCAGTAATCTTAGCGCCGAGGATCTGGAGCAGGTGCTGGTCAGTGATGGGGAACTCAATGACAAGGTTACCCTGTCGTTGGTGCGTGAAGTTCTGCAGGCCGTGCCATGGGGGCAGGGTTTTCCAGAGCCGCTGTTTGATGGGGAATTCGAAATACTTCAGCAGCGTATTGTTGGACAGCGACACCTGAAGCTGTCGTTGCTCAACGGTGATCAAACCTTTGACGCCATCGCCTTTAATCAGGATAGGCTGATTGAGGGGCGCAACAAACGCATGGCTTATCGGCTGGATATCAATGAGTACCGAGGGGTTGAGTCGGTGCAATTGATCGTCGAATGTGTTGATGTTTCGCTAAACGCTAAACGCTAAACGCTCAATAAGTTGTTCGATATGCTTTGCGTGGAGAATACGCTTTATTGTTGCTGCCATTAATTGTCATTAATAGGCTAAGGTAGGGCTTGACCAGGTTCAAAAGGCTTGCGTTCATGCAAATGACGTCCTTATACTCGGTCAAGTAAGAATTTTATACCTAGGAGTAATTCGATGAACTTTGCCGAGATTGAAAAGCTGGAAAGTTGGGCCGACGTTAATCCATTTGATGTGCCACTAGACAAGATTGATATGTCACGTCCTGAGCTATTTGAGGCAAATGTTCATGAGAAGTGGTTTGCGCGCCTGCGCGCAGAGGATCCCGTGCATTACTGCGCAGAGAGCATTAACGGGCCCTATTGGTCTGTGACCAAGTTCGAGCACATCATGCAGGTTGATACTAACCACCAGGTTTTTTCATCCGATAGATCTATTTCTATCGTTGATCCGAGTGATTTTAATCCAACCAATTTTATCGCGATGGATCAGCCCAAGCATGACGTCCAGCGACGGGTGGTTTCCCCCGTGGCCTCGCCACGAAACTTGGCGCAGCTCGAGAGCGTGATGCGGGAGAAAGCCTGCGAAATACTCGATAGTTTACCTGTGGGTGAAACCTTCGATTGGGTTGATAAGGTCTCTATCGAAATGACTACTTACATGCTGGCTATATTGTTCAATTTTCCAATGGAAGACCGGCGCTTATTGACTCATTGGTCAGATATGGCCACGTCAATAGAAGGCATAGGCAACTTTGATCATGATGATGATTACCGTGAGCAAGAGTTGATGAAGTGCTTGGCGTATTTTAATCGGCTTTGGCATGAGCGAAAGGGTGACACCGGAAGTTTTGATTTTGTCAGCATGCTGGCTAATGCGCCAGACACAGCAGATATGATTGATGATCCGATGGAGTATCTTGGCAATCTACTTTTGTTGATTGTTGGCGGTAACGATACGACCCGCAATTCCATGAGTGGCGGCGTGCTGGCGTTGAACGAGAATCCCGAACAGTATGACGCCTTACGAGAAAATTTAGACCTTATACCGAAGATGGTTTCTGAAATTATTCGTTGGCAAACTCCACTGCCGCACATGCGTCGAACTGCACTTGAAGACACTGTGATCGGTGATAAACAGATAAAGAAAGGTGACAAAGTTATCATGTGGTATGTGTCAGGCAATCGGGACGAATTGGCTATCGATAGTCCCCATGATTTTATCATTGACCGAGAAAAAGCCCGACAACATTTGTCCTTCGGCTTCGGTATTCATCGCTGTATGGGAAACCGCGTTGCTGAAATGCAATTGCGGGTGATGTGGGAAGAAATCATGAAGCGTTTTTCGTTTGTTGAGGTGGTAGGTGAGGTTAAACGCCTGCCATCAAACTTCGTGTTGGGTATTACTGAAATGCCAGTGCGCTTACATGCCAAATAGCGTTTAGTAATTGGCAGTTTTGCTGGTGAAAATCTCGTTAACAGCGAAATAAGCCAAATCGTAATCGAAATGGCAATCGGGGCATCTATTCGATCACTCAAAAGAAATGTGAATGAGTTGTTTTAATGGATGGTCCCGCATTTACGCCTGACAAAACCAATTGCTTTGATAGCATGAGGATCATGACTGGCGTGAGCTTCTTTCACATCAACCACCGCGGCCTGGGTGAGTATAAATCATGACACTACCGACGAACATTGCACTTGTAGAGACCTTAGATGGCCTGGTTGCCATTAATGGTGAATCAAATGCGTCGACTCAAGCCAAAGTGATCGCTCGACTGGAGCAGCACTCGATCGGGTTTCTCGAACGTTGCCCGTTTCTTATTATTGCCACCCAATGTGGCGGTGAGGCCGATGCGTCTCCGCGAGGCGACTCGCCCGGCTTTGTGAAAGTGTTAGATGATACGACATTGCTGATACCCGAGCGGCCCGGCAATCGCCTGGCAGATTCTCTTACCAATATTGTTAACAGCCCAGGTGTCGGTTTGATATGCCTGATTCCAGGTATGGCTGAAACCTTGCGTATCAATGGCAATGCCTACATCACCACTGAACCCTCTTATCTGCAACAGCTTTGTCATCAGGGTGTGCCGCCGAAGCTGGCTATCCTGGTTGATATCAAACAAGTGTACTTCCACTGCGCAAAGGCTTTTATTCGCGCCAAGCTATGGGATGCCTCGACACAAATGCCACGAACTGAAATGCCCACGTTAGGTAAAATTATCCTCGAGCAAATCAGAGGCGAGCAGGTGAGTGCCAAGGAAAGCGCTGCAGTTGATGAGCGCCTGGACGATGACATCAAAAACAACCTATACCACACCTAAAGTCCCCGATGAGCTAGCCTCTGTCATAGGCCGGAATAATACGGCGATGCTGAAGGTCGCGCAGCCAGTAGCAGAAGCTCGCCGGTGTATCGTAGGCAGCGTTAAACCCGGCTTGCCTGATTTTTACGGTGCTGACGAAAGTGGGCGAAGGGGTGCGCTTTGCACCATAGGCAAAACATAAATCTGCGTAGAAGTGACTCTCTCCCAATAACTGACCGAGAGGGATTTTCTGTAGGTTATATTTTGCTACGACCTGCCGCCAGAGTGCTTCTCGTTCTGGAATATAGACCGACAGAGGCGTGGGTTCTGGATCGCCCACAGGGACGCCGAGTGTGTCGGCCATAGCGGGCCACATGTCGAGCCAGGAAAAAACTTCACCGTTAGTCAGGTTGTAAGTCTCACCGCCAGCCTGATCATGGGTTGCGGCCCAAAGACAGGCATCACCCACAAGCCGAGCATCAACCGCTTCCCAGACGCCGTCGAGGCTGCCCGGAAACCCAAAGGCTAAGCCTTCTTCCCGGCGCAGGGCGGCATAGATGCCGATGACTGGCGGCAGGTTCATCACGACGCCGTGGTTGGGTCCGACAATCAATTGTGGTCGAAAGATCGTAAAGTCGAAGCCGGAACTAACCGATTTTTCTTTGATGTAGTCTTCCTGGACCCAATAGAAATTCGGGTGATCAACTCGTGGTTGTGATTCTCTGGCGGGTATGCGAA
This sequence comes from Gammaproteobacteria bacterium UBA4475, assembly GCA_002389265.1. GTDB lineage: Bacteria > Pseudomonadota > Gammaproteobacteria > Pseudomonadales > Azotimanducaceae > UBA4582. Next base: position 6,004 of record DGOD01000282.1, on the reverse strand, counting down.
TGGGGCCCTGAGTGATGCCGTAGGCTTTAGTGCCTTGCAGTATCGTTACGTGCCTAAGTTGTGCATGCTCTGTCAGCGGGTCCAGTAGATTCCGAATCATTCGGCCGTTGGTTTCAATCTGCACCGCATCAGACCAACCCTGGACCAGGCCGGGTAGCTCGAACACCGCAGTGTAAACCACATGGGTGACGTCGTTGAGTTTTGCTGTCGTGGCTTTGCAAGCCTCACTGTCCTGCAGATCCAGCGCCACGTGCTGGAAAGGACCTGCGTCAATCAGATCGGGAAATCGACGTGAGCAGGCGATAACGTGCCATCCTGCCTTAATAAAACTGTTTGCCGCCGCTGTGCCCACCAGGCCGCTTGCGCCGGCGATCAATACAGTTTGATTAGTTTTCATCGACTATAGCAACTCTAAACTGTTGGGTACCGGCGACCATGTCAGGCGGCCTGACCTATTAACATGTCAGCCAGTATGGCACGGTGATATCTCGCATCGCCGAAGAGCATCTGGTTGTGCATTTGACGCTTGAAGAACAAGTGCACATAGCATTCCCAAGTAAACCCGATGCCGCCATGAAACTGTACTGCTCGACTCGAGGCAAAGACTGCCATGTCGCTGGCGTTGGCCTTCGCCATGTGGGCAAGCTTCACCGTGTTCGCCCATTCCTGGCGCTCAGGGTCCGAATCGATAGCGCAGGCGGCGCTGTAAGCCAGTGACTTGGCGCGGTCAATGTCGAGCATGACATTCACCAGCGGATGCTTCACCGCCTGAAAAAATCCCAATGGTCGATCGAACTGAACTCGAGTATTAGCATACTCAACTGTAGTCTGCAGTAGCCACTCGCCAGCCCCAACCATGTCGGCAGCGATGACCGCCTGAATGGCAGGCAGGGCGTGTGCCAGTGCCGTATCGCCGGCACCGGGTGCAGCGACTTCGATAGCAGTAACACCCGTGAAGCTGATATGAGCCTGGTCGCGGGTCAGGTCAATGATGCCATCCGCTGTAATTGCAACGCCATCAGCGTCTGCCGCGACATAATACAAGCCGATACCTGCGGCCGAGCGAGCGCTGACGACCAGCCCTTCAGCCTTGCGGGCATCCTGGACAAACCAGGCAGTACCGTTCAATTGACCATTGTCGATACTGACGTCGGTATCTGTGGGTTCCCACGAGCCTTGCTGATTAGTGATAGCCAAGCTCATCGGCTTGCCGCCAGCAATCTGTGCCAGGACATCGTTAGCCGCCGCTGAGTTGCACTCACGCAGAACAAATGTGGTATTAAAGGTCGAGATTAGTGGTGAGGGAAAAGCGGCCCGGCCAGCTTCCTCCGCCAGCGCCACAGCGGCGACTAAGGGCATGCCAATGCCGCCAGCGGCTTCCGGTACGCAGGCAGCGGTCCAACCGAGTTCTGTGATTTGCTGCCACAGGCCCTTGTCCCAGATGCACTCTATATTGCGATGGATATCAGGATTGCCGGCGACTTGCCGGTGTATCTTGTCGGCGCCGCAGTGATCGCTGAAGAATTTCTTGGCTGAATCCCGCAGCATGGTTTCATCTTCGCCAAAGCCGAAATTTTTAGGTTGTTCAATCATAGTCAATTCCTTGCCTTGCTCAATTATTTGGATTTCGGCATGCCGAGTACGCGTTCACCGAGAATATTCCGCTGCACTTCATTTGCGCCGGCGGCAATCGTAACGCCGAAGCTGTTCATATAAGCCAGCTGCCATTCACCGCCACCCAGTGCATTGTCATCATTGAGATATAAGCTGCTTGCGGCGCCTTGAATATCATAGGCAATCTCTGCCAGATCCTGGTTGAATTCAGTGCCAATCAGCTTGTTTTGCAGTGGGATGCGCATGGGATGATCGATCAGAGCTGGGACGAGTGCGCGTCGCTGGTTTTGTCGAAATGCCTCTTGGCGAATCATGATCTTGATGATTTCATCCCGTAGCAAGGGATCGTCGGCAGCAGTTTTGCCGTTTCGATAGCTGGTTTTTGCCAGATCGACCAGCGCGGATGGACTGCTGGTGTTGGCACTCTTGGTGTTTTCCTGACTCATGCCACCTGCCGATGGCGTCACTAGCTCGCCGGCACCACGCTCGTGAGACAGGGTCGTCATGGCCACTTTCCAGCCAGCGCCAACAGCGTCAAGGCGATATTTGTCTTCGACAACCAGGTCTTCAAAGATCACTTCGTTAAAGCCAGTCTCACCGGTCAGCTTGATCAAGGGGCGTACGGTCACGCCTTTGCCGATAGCGGTTTGAATGGGCACGACGAAGTAAGACAGACCGTTGTATTTGTCGGTCTTGTCGGTACGACACAACAGGATCATCCAATTCGCAAAATGCGCCAGCGAGGTCCAGACCTTGTGCCCATTAATAACCCAGCTATCTCCGCGTTTTTCGGCGAAGGTCTGCTGATTGGCAAGATCCGAGCCGGCGCCGGGCTCACTGAAACCCTGACACCAGATATCTTCGCCTGAGAACAGGCGCGGTAACAGTGTGTTCTTGACCTCTTCCTGGCCATGTAAAAGGACGGTAGGAGCCGCCATGCCCAGACCAATGATATTAGGAAAGAATGGCGTTTTAGCGCGCTGCATTTCCTGGTTGGCGATCGTCTGGCAGTTGTTACGGCCACCGCCGCCAGCTTCGACCGGGTAGTCGCAACCGACTAGACCTGCGTCAAACGCTGATTTTTGCCAGACCTGAAGCCACTGTAGCGCTGCAGGGTCACTCAGCTCCAGCGCACCTAAGGGAATTCTAACCGGCGGTTGACTGGGTTTGTTGGTGTGCAGCCAGTCTCGGCAGTAAGCCCTGAACTCAGCTTGTTCTGGGGTGTCTTTTCGATCAGCGTCTGGCATAGAGCGGCTCCGGGGTGCGATGGATAAAGTTTAAAGGCGGAAACTAACCCATCGCCATGAACGGATCAACGTCATTTATGACCAATTCCACGGGACTTGATCCCTTGTTCGGGATGCCGTTAAATCAGAGCTTGAGCGAAGCGGAGTAAAGCGATGAATGAGCCAAAAACTATGCCGGGTAAAGACCTTCGAAGTACCTTTTGCCGGGTCTGTGAACCTTCCTGTGCGCTCATCGCCGAAGTGAGTGATGGTCAGATTGTCAGTTTAAAGCCTGATCGAGATCATCCTGTGACCAAGGGCTTCGCCTGCCATAAGGGCTTGGCGACGCTGGACCTGCATAACGACCCAGATCGTCTGAATTACCCGCAGAAGAAAGTCGGTGACGACTTTGAACGTGTGAGCTGGGATGAAGCGTCGCGAGACATCGCCACAAAACTCAGCGCCATCAAAGCGAAATACGGCAAAGATGCCGTTGGCTCCTATTCCGGTAATCCGCTGGCATTTAACGCCCTGGCGGGCCCCGCCATTGGTTCGTTTCTGATCAAGAATGAAATTCGTCGAACCTTCAGCTCAGGCACCCAGGATTGCACCAATAAATTTGCCGGTAGTGAAGCGATGTTTGGTTCCAGCACGATTCATCCCGTGCCAGATATAGAGCACACTGACTTTCTGCTGATATTCGGTTCGAATCCGCGAGTGTCACACATGAGTTTCATCTCCATTGCAGATCCTATGAAGGCGTTGCGTGAAGCCAAGAACCGGGGTGCGAAAATTCGCTTCGTCGATCCGCGGATCAACGAGTCAGTGAAGGGGATTGGTGAAATCGTGCAAGTGAATCCAGATACAGACGTGTATCTGATGGCCGCGATGCTGCAACACTTGGACCAAACTGGTCAGTTTGATGAGTCGGTGATTGGCGAGCATGGTGAACGCATAGAAGAGCTGCGCGCCTTCGTGGCCCAATATACCCCCGATCGGGTCGCTGCTGCTGTGGGTGTCGAGGCTGAATCCATTCGCACCCTGGCCGATGAGTTTGCCAACGCCGAGCGGGCGGCTGTGTATATGTCTACTGGGGTAAATATGGGGCGGCAGGGGACGCTGGCTTACTGGCTGTTATTCATGTTGAGTTTTGTGACCGGCAACCTGGATAAGGTCGGCGGCAATATATACTCCCTAGGTTTCTATCCTGCGGCTAAAGCGGGCCGAGTCAGAGCCGAAGATCCATTCTTCGACTCTCCCTTTGGTGAAATTCGTAAAATCCGCGGTTCTCTGCCGGGTAATCTCATGACTGATATGATCCTGACAGAAGACAATCCGATCAGGGCGCTGGTGGTCATCTCAGGGAACCCGCTGCTATCGATGGGTAGCGGTTCGCGCTTGCGCGAGGCCTTTTCCCGACTGGAATTGGTGGTGGTCATTGATATTTATCCCAGTGCCACGGCTGAGTATGCGGACTATGTCTTGCCGGCGACGGATATGTTCGAGCGCGAAGACCTCAACATGTGCGGTCTTGGCATGCAGGCTCAGCCTTTTGTTCAATACACCGATTTGATCGTGCCGCCGAAAGCCGAACGTAAGCCCGAGTGGTGGATTCTGGCAAAGCTGGAGCAGGCACAGGGTTTTGACTCTATTTTGGACGCAGCTGAGCTCCCGAACCAGATGGGGCGTATCGACCATATGTTACGCCAGAGTAATACCAGTATCAGCGAGATTCGGGCCATGCCCAGCCAGACCAATGTGTTGCCTGCGCCAGACGCCGGCCGCTTTTATTCAGACTGGATTCAAACGGAGTCAGGTCGAGTCAATTGTTGCCCACCTTTGTTTGCTGAAGCATTGTTGCGCTGTGAAGCTATTTTTGAGGAATTGCAAGCTGAGGACCCGGGACAACTGAAGATGATCTCCCGTCGGACGAACTATATGATTAATAGCTGGATGAATAATCTGTCGGCCTTGAAGCGTCCCAGTCAGCAGACTAACCCCTTGTATATGCATCCGGATGACGCTCGAGCGCGAAACTTGGGTGATGGTTCCGCAGTCAGAATCTGGAATACCTTTGGTGATATCGCCTCAACCGTGTCGTTGGATGAGACGTTGAAACCGGGTACTGTGGCCATGACGCATGGTTGGGGCAATGATAAGACGCGAATGCAGGTGGCGAAAAAATATGCTGGCGTCAATGCCAACGACTTGTTGCCGTCGGGTCCGGGCAGCTATGAAAAACTCAGTAACCAGGCCTTCATGACGGGTATCCCTGTTAGCGTTGAAGTATGCGCATAGGTCTGATTGCCGACACCCATATGCCCGGTTCTCTGGCAGAGCTTTGGCCCCAAGCCTATGCGGCTTTTCACGGGGTCGATATGATTCTGCATGCCGGTGACCTGCATACCTTGGAAGTGGTGGATGAACTGGGGAAACTGGCGCCCACCTATGTCGCCCGCGGTAATGGTGACATGGACATTGAGGATGAGCGCTTACGTGATCACTGGCTGTTTGAAGTTAGCGGCGTCAGCATTGGCATGATTCATCACTTTCCGTCGCCGGTTCGAAAGTCTTCGGAGCATATTTTCCGTTATGTGGAGAAGCACTTTGGTGATGTGGTGCCACAGGTTTTGATCTATGGCCACACACATCTTGAAGGTCTGCATCTGGTGGACAATATGCTTTGCGTGAACCCGGGATCTCCTACCCTGCCCAGAAACCAGTCACTGCGCCTGGGTACTATCGGATTTCTTGATATTGAGGCGTCTCGAGTGACGGCCTCTGTGCACCAGCTAACTGATCATGGCATAGAGGTGCACGAGACAGTATTGCCAACTTGGATATAAAAAGATCGGCTTACAAAATTGCCGGTTAAAAGCCGAAAAAAAAGGTAGCTATGGAGCTACCTTTTTTTGCAGGACATTTTTTGCAGAACATTTTAAGCCTGCGACTTACCTATCATGAACCCTGACAGGCAATTCGGTAATGCCGCGAACGAAGCTGGAACGCAGCCTTACCGGATCACCGACGACTTCGACATGCTTGAAGCGCTTGGTGATTTCTTCCCAGACAATACGCAGTTGCATTTCAGCCAGTCGATTGCCCATGCAGCGATGTATGCCGAAGCCGAAAGATAAATGATGTCTGGCTTGCGGACGATCAAT
>DGOD01000062.1 GCA_002389265.1 Gammaproteobacteria bacterium UBA4475 | reverse complement strand
GGGTTTTTTATTGCTCGGCGTTTAGGATTCGACCTGTGTTCGTTAAGACGTAGCTGCGTATTGACATCGTTCGCCTTCGTCGACCAGCGTCATCGACCAAGGTCAAAGGTGGCCTGGAGTTGAATCTATTGAGCGGTGTATCCCCCGTCCACCACCAACTCAGAACCCGTCATGTAGTCACTGTCTTCAGACAAAAGAAAAACTATTGCTCGAGCGATTTGTTTGGGACTGGCAACTCCCATGGGGGTTTTGCCAACAGTGCGAAGTGCAAACGCCTCCGCCTCTTCCGCATCGAATTCCGCGAGAGCACCGTCCACAAGAGGAGTGTCGGCAAACCCGGGGTGAATAGAGTTAACTCGGATGCCAGTTGCGCGCGCGTTTAAATCGAGGGCGATCGCCTTTGTCATTGTTCGCACGCCTCCCTTTGACGCGGAGTAAGCAATGGCATGTTGGTCTGAGACCATGCCGAAAATCGATGACACATTGACGATGCTACCGCCGCCCGATTGCTCCATTAATGGGGCAGCAATTTTACAGCCGAGAAATACGCCAACGAGATTCACTTGTAAGGTGTTGGTGAAAGCCTCTACAGTTACACTTTCTAAATTACCTAAAGAGCCGATGCCAGCGTTATTAACTACTTGGGTGAGCCTGCCAGCCTGATCCTTGATCTGATCAATGGCTGATATCCAATCCGATTCTTGGGTCACATCTAGGTGCACGTAGTGCGCGCCAATTTCCGCCGCTACTTTCTCTCCCTGTGTTTCTTGAATATCGCCAATCCAGACACTGGCACCACGAGCAATGAGTTTCTTAGCAGTAGCTAAACCTATGCCGGATGCTCCGCCGCTAATGAGTGCAACCTGTTGGTTCATATCAACCATATGTTTTTTCCTTGTTATTGTTAGTTGGTTAACGTTCTCCTAGGGGGAGACGTTAGTGAGAACTTCGAAGCTAGAAAAGTGATTAGGCACGATGCTGGTTTTGCGAGGTAGTGAACAGGCTGCATGCTCTCCCTATCTTTATCCGATGCAGCAGAAATTGAAGAAAGCGATGAGACATTCATCTCGCACTCTAAATCGTTAACTGACAGGGCATAACAAGGCATCCATCATAACTCACAACGATTTTTCAACCTCGCACAGAGCACTCTCAAAAGCGGACAACAGCTGATCGATATCCGCTGCATCGATAATCATGGGCGGCTTTATCTTGATGACGTTGCTGTCGTAACCATTGGTGTTGACCAGTACGCCTTTGATCTTCATTAGCTCAACAATGCGTTTAGCTGCGCTTGTGGCGGGTGTTCGCGCAAGGCGATCAGTCACCAGTTCCACCCCAATATAAAGTCCTAGGCCTCTTATATCGCCTATTAGCGCATAGCGAGACTGCAGTTCGTTCAGGCCTTTAAGCAGCAAACTCGACATGGCTTTAGTATTCGCCATGAGATTTTCTTGCTCTAAAACATTTAGACACGCGAGGCCTATAGCGCAGGAGACTGGATTGCCGCCGAACGTGTTGAAATAGGTAATACCATTATCAAACGCTTCCGCTATCTCGCGGCGGGTAACAACCGCTGCCATAGGATGGCCATTGGCAATGGGCTTGCCCATGGTCACTATATCTGGAGTGACTCCTTGGGATTGAAAGCACCAAACATGATCTCCGGTTCTACCAAAACCAACTTGGACTTCATCTGCCACGCAAACGCCCCCTGCGGCGCGAACTTTGGTATATACGGATGCTAGGTAATTCTCGGGAAAGACAATTTGACCGCCAGTGCCAATCAATGACTCCGCAAAAAATGCAGCAGGGGACCTCTCTGCCGCCACCATGTCGTCTATGACAGTTCCTAGGTCATTGATGTAATGCTGCGCGGCACTTGGGTCATCGTCTCGAAAGCGACCACGGTATAAATCGGGGCATTCAGTTTTACGAACGTAATTCGGAAGGCCTGGGCGACCCGGTCGATCGATTCTGTTGGGGCTCAAATCCGTCGAAAGGCTTGAGTTGCCGTGATACGCGCGATCCACCACCACAAAATCATTATTACCTGTATAAGCCCTCGCCAATCGAGCCGCGAGGTCATTGGCCTCTGATCCAGAATTGACGAAGAAGACGGTATCAAGACCATCGGGCATGGTGTCAGTTAGACGCTCGGCAAACGCCGCCATCTGCTCATAAACATAACGGGAGTTGGTGTTGAGGGTGGCCATCTGCTTTTGCGCGGCGCGGACAATACTCGGATGGCAGTGGCCCCATTGGCAAACATTGTTCACGCAGTCAAGAAACGTTGCCCCCGACTGATCATAGAAATATTGAAAGGCAGATTGCTCAAGCACAATGGGTTGCGCGTAATGGGTGTAAAGCGAGGGCGAGAAAAAGCGATGGCGCAGATGAACCAGCGCTTCACTATGGGCTGCCATCTGTGAAGCGGGTTCTGCCAGCTGACAGGCCCCGAGCAAAGCGTTTCTCCAGGCTACGGGGCTAGTTGCAGATAATCTTCGTAACAAACTGCCCACATCCTCTAGTTTGGCTTGCGGGTGTACGTTGGTCGGGTCCTCCGTTAGTGCTCTCCCGGCCATGGCGGCATAAATGGCAAGTCGTGTGCCCACCAAGTGGTAAATCAGTGATATTTCATTTTTAGAGAGCGCGCGCACCTGATGGTAGCCAGCAACAATGTCTGAGGCTGCAGCAATCAAGTCGTCTTGTCCAACAATGAGGTCTGATATGCATACCGCTAGGTGACAAACTGCATGGGTCAGACATATGTCGCCGAAGTCGATGACGCCCGCGATACGCGAACATTGCTCAGCTTGATCAGTCAGAAGGGAATACCGGTGACCATCGTTGTGGCAAATTTGCAACGGCAAGCGATTGATCTCTGGTAATACCGTCGTTTCAAATTGCAGGAAGAAATAATCCGCAAGCCGCCTGAGTGCGGGATTGGGCATGAGATGTACGTAGCCTGAAATACGCTGAGCGTTACGTAAATCCCAGTCCATGTCAGGACGTGAAGCCGCAGGATGACTGAAGGATGCCAAGCTTTTATCAAGAGCGGCTATGGTGGAGCCTGCTGAATGCAGAAGCTCTCGACTCATAGGGGTGCGCTCAGCTAATAGATGTCCTTCGACGTAGGTTAGGCAGCGTACGCGATCAGTACCTTTGCTGCTCTCAATGGTGACAACGCTGTCTCCTGATGCGCTTTTGATCACTGCGGGCGTGGCAAAGTCTAGCTGCATCGAAGACAGATGCGTCAGCGCATCATTCTGTAGTGCTAAAACAGCGTTAGGTTCGTTCCTTGAGTGGACTTTGATCAGGCAGCGCTCACCGCTGGGTAGGTCAATGCGAAAGTTCTGATCAATGTAACCGCCCATCGGAGTAACGGACGACACGTCCATCCCAAAAGATTCACGGGCGATGGACTTGATGTCCAGCTCGCTCAGATTAGGGCGAAAGACATTACCCATGAACGGCACTCCCACCCTGGTCGGTACTTAACTCAATCAGCGCGTTAAGCAGCACGTTGGCGCCTGCTTCAAGATGCTCGGGTTCTGCCGATTCGGCTTCATTATGACTAATCCCACCCTTGCAGGGCACAAAGATCATCGCCGTTGGCACCACCGACGCCACGTTGCAAGCGTCGTGGCCAGCACCGCTCACCATCTCTCGATGACTGTAGCCCAAGCGGGTCACAGCAGACGCAACCGCTCCTACACACTGTCGGTCGAATTCAACGCCCGGCGCCTCAAAGAAGCAGCGTATTTCAACCGGACACTGCTCGGCCTCGCAGGCGCTACGCACCAATTGGTAAGCGCTATCAACCATCGACTGATAAACCCGAGCGTCAGGGTGGCGGATATCCACGGTCATCCTGAGCTCTCCGGGTACGGTATTGTTTGATCCGGGAGACGCATGGATAACACCGAAGGTGAGTCGTGCATGCTCACCTTGTTCCTCGGCCATGGCGTACAGTGCTGGGAGAAACGCGGCTAAAGCACGCATCGGGTCTTTACGCATATTCATGGGCGTGGGGCCCGCGTGAACTTCTTGGCCCGATATGACGATTTCGTGCCGGCTCATATTTTGTACGCCTTGTACGACGCCAATCACGGTATCAGTGAGTTCAAGAACGGGACCCTGTTCAATATGCGCTTCAACAAATGCCCTAGCCGGAAAGGCCTCGGCCGGATGCGTTCCGGCGTGCTGAGTACGGGCTAGCTCATCAGCCACCGTGGTTCCTGTTTGGTCCGCTAAAGCCAGCGCATCCGCAATAGGCATATTTCCTGACCAAACGGCAGAACCCATCATCGCAGTCGTGAAGCGGCAGCCTTCCTCATTACACCAAACGACGACCTCTACAGGGGCATCGGTAGTGATGCCGTGGTCGTTGAGCGTCTCAATGACTTCCAATCCAGCGAGCACACCATAAATACCGTCGAAGCGTCCGCCAGTTGGCTGGGTGTCTAGATGGCTGCCAGTCATGACCGGTGCAAGCGATGGGTTGAGACCTTCACGCCGCGCAAAAATGTTGCCAATTTGATCAATGCGTACTTTGCAGCCCGCCGCTTCACACCAATCGATGAACTGTTTGCGTGCAAGAATATCCTCATCGGTGAGTGCCTGGCGGTTGTTACCACCTTTGGGTGTTGCACCGATCTGAGCGAGCGCCATATGACGCTGCCACAGTCGCGCTGAATTGACATGCAGCATGATCAGCCTCCGTTGCCAAAGCGCTCGCGGCGCAGTGCTAAGCTCATACAGTGAATGCCGCCACCCACGACGGTGATGCACGACACATCGGGGTCATACACTTTTAAACCCTCTGCTTTACAGGCTTCGACTAAGAATTGATTTTGTTTTGGCAACAGCACTGTGTCGTTACCCATGGACATAACATTGCACCCCAGCTGCATCGCCTTGCAGTAGGGCACGTCAATGACACGAATGCCCCGTGACTTAAGCATTGCAATGAGTGCCGGATCGACCACGTCAGTGACCGCTGCCGCCAGGTTATCGGTAAGCATTACAATCGTTACATCGGCGTGTACGAAGTGAGAGTCAAAGCTGTAGAGAAAAACCTCAACACCCTCTTTGTTCAGCCAATCCTTAACTTGCAGGGCGCCTTCTTCCTGACTGCGATCACCGGCATAGCCCATCACCGCTAAGTCCGGGCGGATCATCATGAAGTCCCCACCCTCTGCACAGCCCGCTGTCACCTTCTCGTAGATCGGAATATTTTGCTGTGCGCAGAAATCCATGACGGGGCCGTATTCACCGCGTCGCCACCATTGGGCCATCTGTCCAATAATCATCCCCCAGGGAGTCATATAACTGCCATCACGAGCCCAGATCTGCAGGGGCAGATACGGGTCTGGTGGCGTTATGTGGATGGTGGCGCCAAAGTCCCGGTAGCAATCGAGAACGTCTTGATACTGACTTCGGGCCCCCTCAACATCCAGTCGAATGCCATCACGAATCATTTTTTTATTCATCGAATTAGTCGGCAAGATCGCTTTAAAGTTGTCGATAGGGCCAACAAGGACATCGAGTAGTTTGCCTGTCTCGCTATCTACGCCCCAATAATTTAGAGCCGGCGTGCCCCCATCAGGTAGCCGAGAGCGGAGTGAGAAAGAATCTTTATTCATCGCTTGGGTTTCCATGAGGTCTCTCATTCTGTTCCGTCTGGACCCGCTTCGACGGCGATCCAGAGAGTTTTTGTTTTTAGGAAATAGTCGAGCTGTTCTGGGCCTAAGTCTTTACCGAAGCCCGAGGCCTTGAAACCTCCAAATGGCAGGGCTGAATCGACAATGTCATGGGCGTTGATCCAGACTGTTCCTGCTTCAATGCGCTTTGCCACGCGCACGGCTCGAGAGACGTCTTTGGTCCAAACACTGCCCGCAAGCCCGTAAATGTTGTCGTTGGCCAGTTGCACAGCCTCTGCTTCGGTGCTGAAGGGAATCACCGTCAGCACGGGTCCGAAGATTTCTTCCTGAACCACGCGTAGCTTGTTATCCCTTGCGACAAGAACGGTAGCGGGAACGAAGAAGCCCGTGGTTGGAGCCTCCGCCCCTTGGATGGCAATGTCTGCACCCTCATCGACGCCAAGGCGGATGTAATTCTCAATTGAGGTTTTGGCGCTCGCAGAAATGACAGGGCAGAGATCGCATTCGGGGTCTAGGCCCGGCGCTACCTTCATGGAATCGATGATTTTTTTGAGCTCCGCCAGCATGTCATTGAGCTTGGAAGCTTCGATATACAGTCTTGAGCCCGCCGAGCAAACCTGGCCCGCATTAAAGAACACCGACCAGCGGGTGGCTTGCGCTACCGCTTCCAAATCAGCATCGGCGAATACCACCATGGGTGATTTACCTCCCAACTCTAAGGTAACCGGTGACAGGGCCTCACCCGCTATCGCACCAACGCGCTGTCCGACGGGGGTTGAGCCGGTAAAGGACACTTTGTCGATACCCGGATGACCCGCAATGTGATCGCCAATATTGCTGCCCCGGCCGGTGACGATATTGACCACCCCAGCTGGAACGCCGGCCTCCTCAAGGAGTCGTGCGAAATACAGCATAGACAGCGACGTTTGCTGCGCAGGCTTGACCACAACGGTGCAGCCCGCCGCCAACGGTGCGGCGATCTTCCACATGGCCATATTGAAGGGCCAGTTCCAGGGCACAATGGCTCCGACCACGCCTACGGGTTCCTTGAGGGTCATGGCTAAGTGCTCGCCCTCAGCGGCGACCTGTCGTGTTGCACCCTGAATTTTGGTTGTGAGCCCCGCCATGAAGCGCACGAGATCAGCACCACCCAATATATCGATATCGATGCATGGGCCAAGCGCTTTACCATTATCGAGACTCTCTATCTGCGCCAGTTGCACTGCGTCGCGCTCAATTAAGTCCGCCAGCTTGAGCAAAATACGCTCACGTTGATTGGCTTTCATGGTGCCCCAGCTGCCGTTTAACGCCCGCCGAGCGGCGCTTACTGCGCGATCTACGTCAGCTTTGGAACCGTCGGGTATTTGTGCGAGCAAGCCTCCGGTCGATGCCTCTATGGAAGGGAGCCATTCAGTGGAGGCGGCATCACAATAGGCGCCATCGATGACGAGCTTTTGTGGCACCTGGAGAAACTGCTCTACAGATGCGTGTACGCCATAGTGCTTGATTAACTGGGATACCGCTTCATCCATTGCGTCGGTCCTTAAATATGTAGCGCTTTGCCCGCCGCTGAGAGCACACTTTCATGCAATGCCTCAGATAGAGTGGGGTGTGGAAACATTGTCATTCCCACTTCGTCTTCGGTCGCTTCTAGTTCTCTGGCTAACACGAAGCTGTGAATTAACTCTGTGACTTCAGCGCCAACCATGTGTGCGCCCAATATCTCGCCCGTGTCGTCATCTACGATGGTTTTAATGAAACCGTCTGCATCCCCCAGAGCCAGCGCTTTGCCATTACCAATAAACGGAAAATTGCCTTTTCTTATTTTATGGTTCGCCGCAAGCGCTTGTTGCTCCGTCATACCTATGGATGCGATTTGAGGAAAGCTGTACGTGCAGCCTGGAATGTTTGCTCGGTTGATGGGGTGGGCGTTAGGGCGCCTAGCAATATGCTCTACGGTTGCCACTCCTTCATGAGAAGCTTTGTGTGCTAGCCACGGTCCTCCCGCCACATCGCCGATGGCCCATATTGATGGCACACGGGTTTGGCCCCATTCATTAATCACGATGGAGCTGTTCTTCAGTTCCACGCCCACTTTCTCAAGGGATAACGAATCACTATTTGCGACCACGCCAACTGCGATGAGAGCGTAGTCAAATACCTCACGGCTGCTACCGGTGTTCGTTTCAATCACAGCTTCTACTGAAGTGGCGGTTTCTTCCATCGAAGTCACCTTGGCTTCGGTCAAGAAGCGTATGCCACGTTTCTCAAACTGGGCTTTGGCGTAGGCTGAAACCTCCGTATCTTCGTTGGGTAGAATGCGGTCTGCCATCTCCACAACGCTTACAGCAACTCCAAATTCGGCAAATAAACTTGCGAATTCAATGCCAATAGCGCCCGATCCCACCACTAACAGCGAGCTCGGCAGTGCAGTAGCGGTCATGGCCTGACGATAATTCCAGATGCGGTCGCTGCCCGCCGCAATACCGGGCAAGTCTCGTGCCCGGGCACCCGTTGCAACAATAATATGATCAGCTGACAGCGTTACAGTTTCAGCGCCGTCGCGGCTAACCGAGATTGAATTTGTCGATTGAAAGGTACCGTGACCTTGAATGATCTCAACCTTATTTTTCTTCAGCAGATGGGCAACCCCCTTTGATAGTTGACCCGCTACCTGTCTCGAGCGGGCAACCACCGCTGACCAGTCCACGCCCATTTCGCTCACGCGTAGCCCAAATGCGCTGGCGGCTTTTAGTAGGTGATGAATCTCTGCGGAACGAAGTAGCGCTTTTGTCGGTATGCAGCCCCAGTTTAGGCACACACCACCGAGCTGATCTTTTTCAACCAGTGCTACGCGCATACCCAGTTGTGAGGCTCTTATTGCAGCAACGTACCCGCCGGGCCCACCGCCAATTACGATAAGGTTATATTTATTTTCTGACATGAGGTTCTCTCAGGTTAGTAGCAAAGATGGCTTTTCTAGTGCGTTATTCAGCGCTGCCATAAATCGCGCTGCGGGCTCGCCATCGAGTGCTCGGTGATCAAAGGTAAAGCTCAGTGGAAGCATGGTGCAGGCTTTAACTTCGCCGTCTTTAATCATGGGGCGTTCAATCGGCGTCGACGGGCCGAGCAAGGCAACGTTGGGCTGGTTCAGCACGGGTGTCGTTTTTAAGCCTGGCGGACCAATACCTGCGGTGCTTGAAAGGGTAAATGTAGAACCTGAAAGGTCATCTGAGGTTGCTTCGCCATTACGAACGCGGGCAATAAGCGATCTCATACCTTTGTCGATGGCGACCAAGCCCATGGATTCAACATTGTGCAGTACTCCCACCATTAAGCCACTGTCGTATTCAGTGCTTCCGGGAATGGAGATGGCCATGCCCATATTGATGTTGCGATGAATAACGATTTCATCGTTGACGACATTGGCGTTGGCGATGGGTACTTGGCGAATGGCGTAAACAAGTGCTTTGATTAAAAACGCATTCACGGAAACTCGAGTGCCCAAGAGCTCCTCTTGCTCAACTAATTCAGCGCGTTGCGCCAATAGTCGAGTGATATCCGATTCCCAGTGACAGCTAACTTGAGCCGTATTCTGTAGCGATTGCACCATTCGATTAGCGATGGTTTTCCTGAGGCCGGACATGGGCAGTGTGGCCAAGATGTCGCCGCTAACCTCTGTAGCAGCAGTGGGAAGTTGCGCACTCTGATGGGTCTTGTTCTCGCTGGCGGCCATGACATCGCGTTTCACAATGCGGCCACCGGGACCTGAACCTGTCAGCGCGTCTAGTTGGATATTCAGCTGTTTGCCTAGCTTTCTGGCAAGTGGTGATGACTTCAGGCGCTTGAGCTCAAATGTTGCTGCGGTATCTGAAGCGCTGTCCACTACTGAAGGTGCGACAGGGTCTCTCTTTGATCTGGCCTCATTGGCTCCCAGCGTGTCTGCGGGTAAGTCTGTGCTGTTGTTTGCGGAAGTATCAGCCGCGTCAGGTCGTCGAGGCTCGGTGCAAAAGTGAGCTAACAGGGTTCCGCAGTCAACGGTTTGGCCTACGGGAACCACACTGTAAAAGTAACCCGAGACAGGTGATTCGACATCATAGGCTACTTTCTCAGTTTCAATTGCGGCCAGAGGAATTCCTGCCTCTACGTAGTCACCGTCTTGTACCAACCAATCCGCAACGGTGCCTTCGTTCATGGCCATGGCAAGTTTGGGCATGACGTATTCAGTGACGGTATATGCCATTACAAACATACCTCCCGAATCGCTGCCTCAATCCGTTCTGGATTGGGTGCGACATACTCTTCCATATAACCGCCGGGTACGGGCATGTTGGGCAGCGTAACCCGAAGAATGGGCGCATCTAATAAATCAAACCCTTGCTCCACCACACGTGCCGAGACGGTAGCGGCAAATCCGCCTGACTCCCAATCTTCGTCAACGATCACCAGCCGGTTGGTCTTTTCGAGGGATGTCAGCAAAGTTTCCATATCAAATGGCACGAAACTTCGAGGATCGATGACCTCGACAGAGATTTCCGGCGCCAGTTTCTCGGCCACCGACAATGCGTGTTGAAGCTGAAGGCTGTTGGCCAGCACCGTGACGTCGCTGCCTACGCGCTTAACATCAGCCACGCCGAGGGGCACGATATAGTCATCGCCAATGTCAGGGACTTCGCCTTTGAGCATCATAATGCCCATGTGCCAAGGAATGACGACGGGGTTGTTGTCGCGTATTGCAGCTTTGAACATGCCTTTGGCATCGTAGGGCGTAGACGGCATGGCCACTTTAATGCCGGGGTGATGCGCAAAGGTGCCATGGATGCTCATAGCATGATCATTGGCCAGTCTTTGGCCTGTGCCCACACCTGCGGTGATGACGATGGGGAGGGCGTGTTGGCTGCCATGAAGGAAATGGTATTGGCCGGTCGTGACCGAGCATTCGGAGAACGTAACGTAGGAGAATCCACCGAACATGAAGTCGACTATGGGTCGCATGCCCTCCTGCGCTGCTCCGAAAGCAACGCCATACATACCAGATTCAGCAATGGGTGTGTCGACCACACGATCGGTACCAAATTCTTCAACTAATCCCTTGGTATGGGGGAATATGGCGCCACGTACATCTTGGCCCACCACAAAAACGCTGGAATCTACCCGCATCTCTTCTTCGATGGCTTCGCGGATGGCATCGGTTAACG
>DGOD01000162.1 GCA_002389265.1 Gammaproteobacteria bacterium UBA4475 | reverse complement strand
GAATTCTTCTGTGTACCGCTTGCTGGTCATAAACATCTCCAATAGCGTTACACTTTAACGCTATTAGGTGTCTAGCAAACCCTGGGAAGTCCAGCGGGCAGAAACAAACGGGAGTACTACGCCCTTTCACCGCCCAGCGAGAATGCCACAATTTTGTTCTAGGAGGTGGGGCCAGCTACAGGGGAGCTTTAAGCTCCCTCTAGGCACGGCGGTATTAGAATTTTGGCTTTTTTGGGAAATTAACAACCACGGTTTTTAAAATGTTTTTGGCTTCCCTCCCAAAGATTGCGATCAGTGAGTAGATATAAGATCAGTAGGAAGAAGACAACAACAAAAAGGAGAGATATTTGGCCGATACGTAGGGGGGTTAAAAATCTCTAAGACATGCATGCTGACGGCGCGCGCCATCAAGCTTCTTATGCGGCGTCAAAATTTGTCACTGTTTTAGGAAACTGCAAGCACCTGGGCCGTCAAAAGCACCAACTTTTTAAAAAAACGTATTTTGATACCTATAACCCTAAATAAGATTTAAAAGTCAAAACGACCTGCTGACCGATTTTATCTAGTTACCTAGTCGCTGATGTAGGGAAGAGACCCTGGAGCAACGATCAGCCCGGAATATGTTGGTTCCTCAACTCATTTATTCTTGTGCCCAGCAATTCCAATTTACAAGGCGGAGATGACTTCCTTCGCGAGTTTTTCCATGCCTTCTACCGGGGGAAAGCCAAGCGCCGTCATCGGAACGACCGCGCGATGAACACCCATTGCTTCTAGGGCCGCCAGTGCTTCTTTACCACCTTGGCCTGGCCACATCATTGTGATTTCGATCTCGTTGTAGTCCCGCCCGATGTCATCACAGGTCTTTTTGAGATCATCCAGCATGCCGATAAATTCTTCAGGGGGCCCCGGGGGTAGGAACCAGCCGTCTCCGTACTTCGCGATTCGCTCCAGAATCTTGCCTTTACCGCCACCGATAATGACAGGCAGCGGTTTTTGAACGGGAAGAGGATAGGACTTGAAGTTGGTCCAGTTCAGAAATTCGCTCTGGTGCTCGACAACGTCACCCGACCAGACCTTGCGCATTGCCTGCACATAATCATCAAAGCGCGCGCCGCGCTTCTCGTACGGCACACCCATGGCGACGAATTCCTCACGAAGCCATCCGATGCCAAGTCCCAGAATCAAGCGACCCTTGGAAATGTTGTCCAGACTGGCGGCTTGCTTTGCGAGGGTAAGGGGGTTGGTCTGGGAAAGGATATTAACGCCCGTACACAGTCGCAGCTTTTTAGTGTGCGTGGCCATTGCTGTCAACGCGATAAGCGGGTCAATAAAAGGCACCTCGGGGGGTGCACCCATGTCTCCAGATCTGTTGTACGGGTACTTCGAATCGTAGTCTACTGGGACCATCACATGTTCATTGGTCCACACTGATTCGTAACCCAGTCCCTCAGCAAGCTGCGCCAGACCAATAATCATTTCAGGGTCGGCTATGCCGATGTTTACGGGTGCCAGGCCAATTTTCATCTTTCTCTCCTTCAGGATGTTGTCGGCTACAGCCAGACTTCAAGGTTGTTGTTGCGACCAATCTCTCTCGTCAGCTTGATGTCGATTAGATCTCGCATATTGCAGCGGTCGAGCAGGGCGAGTGTTTCATTCTTGTCTGTTTCGCTCATCTGCTCGAACTCGTCCTGCGCGCGCTTGAGCAGGTAGAAGCGATAGGGCTGAGCCAGCGCGGTCACCGTGACACTATCAATCTCAAATGTCGCGAAGCCGAGTCCACGTTCCGCAGTTGTACCCGCTTCAAGATTTTCCTGCTCGTTGAGCCACCGATTGATCGTGTCGGCGGCAGCGCGAGTCTCAGGCACGAAGTCCACGGCAAGTGCCTTGAGGACTTCGATGAGCGTTTCGGGGATCTGATCCCCGTCAAGGAAACCCTGCGGCGGGTCGATATATTCGGCGACGTCAGCATCAAACCGGCCCATCCGTTCGATCCAGCGAAGGACGCTAAACGCCTGTGACTGCAGGATTGAGAGTGGCTTTGGGTCGCGCCCCAGGTGAGCGAACATCGGGGCAATCAGACCAAAGTCGCCGATACTGGGTTTGCCACCGAGCAAATAGGGATAAGCGGCAAAGTGATTATTGAGCGTCTCGACCACATCGAGATACAGCTTCTCCACGAGCTCTGTGGTCTCCGGATTAACGCCAAATGCCTGCGCGGCACCTCGCATGGCGTTCCTCGCTGCCTCTGCCCATGCCACCTTATCAGGTCTTTGTGGCATCAATGCCTCGAAATGAAACTTGAGGAATGCATCGTTTGCTTCGGGGAAGTTCCATCGATAATGCATTGCCGGTCTTAGCAAACCCTCTGCACCGATCGTGTCGAAGAGTCTGCTGATGAACCGCTGCTTTGGTGTCAAAGGCGAGAACGAGTGGCCTGTTTCAGCCTCGAAGCGATCTATGATTGCAGCGCCGTCACGAATGACTTCGCCTTCAGCTGTTTCGATCGTTGGCATCCCAGAGCGTCCGCCCGCTTTAGGCAATACGTTCGTTCGATAATGCTGCGAGCCTAGATTCTGTTCACGGTACGGGATGTCCGCCTTGATCAGGTAACAGCGTGCGCGCCCTGTGAACAGGGAGTGGGGGCCGCCGTAGAGAGTGACTACTTCCAATGGGTTCCTCCTCTGAAGGTGAGCTGGGGGATTAGTTCTCTGTGTTCTTTAGATTTTCGCGGGTTACCCAATCTATTCGATCGGAAACTCTCCAACTCGAGCCTCTATGTTCAGCTGGCCGGCAAGCCCTGCAGCGCGGTGTACATGAATTTCCTGATACTCCTCGGAAGAAAACATCTCTAACATTGCAGCCTTGTTGGGATACTGGACGATAACTATGTCGTCCCATAGTTCTTCAACCTCGCCAACCATCAGGCCGGCAAATTGGCCGGAGAAAACGGGTTTTGCGTTGTGTTTGGCCAATAACTTCACCACCTCTGCACCGTAAAGGGAGTAGGCCTCTCGGCCGGACAGGTTGCTCTCCCTGCCGTCTTCATACTCCGCGTGCTTCTTGTACGTCATCATATTCACCATGAAGACGGGTCGATCATCATTGATGTCCGCAAAAAATTCCGCGCCTTGGTTTTCGGTCGGGTCCATAGAATTCTTGTAGTACATGTTTTCCTCACTTGGGTTCGTTTTTCAGTTTGCCTTATGAAAGGGGGTAAGCTGCTTGATCAGGTAAGAGCGTGCTTTGTCAGAATCTAGCGGCTGCAGCTCGGCATACAGGTGTAAGTCATAGGATTTCCTTAGGAGAGATATGCTTGGTTACCTGGAACTGCGGGCAGCCCAAAACCAGCTAACGGTGCTGCCGATAAGGCCCAGCAACAAAAACAGGACAAGGCGCGGATCACCCAACTGCCCCCAAGGGTCCAGCGGGTAGGCAATGGTCTTAGCCATTGCGGCCACCTTGAATTTGTGGGCAGCGCGAAAGTCTGAATTCAGACTGATTTCCAACATGTCGCGTCGTGAGCGGTAACGCATGGCTGCCCCTTGGGTCCATTTTTCCATGCCATCAGCATTCATCAAATCCATTGCGGAATTTGCAGCATAGCCAAAGAAGATCGGATGGCTTGCGTGGGCGAATAAGGCAGGGCCCATATAGTCCATGTATTGATCCAACACTTGTTGAGATGTTTGGCCGGGTGTCACCCCTTCAATCACCCGTGGCGTCTCATAAAGCTCAATGGCATTGAGCATGATGAAATCATCCCCCGTGTCTTCCTCCATAAACCTGCGCAGATGGGCCAATGGCTCCTGCGCCTCCCCTCGGGCGGACGCCAACGCCATATAGTGATCAATTTCCTCTTGGCTGAGCGGGCCTTTGAACGAGGTGTACCAACTGAAGAAGCTGCCATATAGCAGCGCCAACACCAACCACACCCATTTTGTTTTCGACACTATTCACCTCAAACAAATTTAAGCTATTGCATTATTTTCAATTTAAGTAGTATTCTTAAGTCCGAATTCACTGTCAAGCGAAGATCAATAGGTTTGTCATGTCTGCTAAGGCTGTTCAAAGACCCACGGAGTATCAGCGCACAGCGCTAACTAAGGAGGCGTTGCTCGAGGCCGCCAACACCCTTTTTGCGGAACGTGGCGTAGAAAAAACGACAATCAGAGAAATCAATAACCTGGCGGGTCAAAAGAACAATTCCGCTCTGCAATACCATTTCGGATCAAAAGAAGGGCTGATTGAGGCGCTGCATCTCCACCACTATGGCGAAGAGTTGGAATGCCGCTCGAAGCTAGCGGAGGAGATTTTTGGTTCAGGTGAGAAACCGAACGCCAGAATGGTGGCCACCTTTATGGTGCGGCCCCCTTTAATGCTCCTTAAGTCGAATCAGGGCTATCGGCAATGGGCCACGCGCTTTGGGCATGTCCTCGCCGAACGTGGCGCGGCCATGTATCAGGAAATCAATGCCGACGTCTCGGCTGACACGGTAAGAATCGGGCAAAACCTGCTGTTAGCCCTACCTGATATGCCAAAAGAAATTCTGCTCTACCGTCTGGATCAGGCCATCCGATTTTTGGCACTGCAATCTTCCGTTCTGGCAAAGAATGAAGCCCAGTTGCGCGGAGCCTATGGAGCGCTGCTGGAAGCCATGTTGATCGACACGATTACCGGCATGTTTGAGGCCGACATATCTGGTGACACCACAAAATATTTAGAGCAGTTGAATGCCGAATGGCAGGCGTAGGGGGGAACGCAGCATGAAGAAACTAGGTATCGCACTGGGCGCCATGCTCATTCTCGGCATCTCTACATGGCAGTATAAGCTGGAAATACTGGTCACCATGGCACCCAAGTTCATTGCGCTTGTGCAACCGGTTGGCCCCAACAAACCTGTGCCGTGGCAAAAAGGGCCGGATGTTGCCGAAGTCCCGATTGAAGACCGCCCCCCCAATATTGTTTTGATTCTGACCGACGATCTGGGGTTCAATGATATCTCGCTTTACAACGGCGGCGCCGCCGATGGCAACCTACAAACGCCCCACATCGATGCGATAGCAGGAGACGGTGTGCGTTTCGACAATGGTTATTCGGCCAACGCAGTTTGCTCTCCCTCACGCGCGACGATCATGACGGGACGCTATTCCACCCGCTTCGGTTTTGAGTTCACACCGTTCCCCAAAGTCGGCGCCACGATCTTCCAATGGGTGCCACAGCCTGATGATGGCAGGCCGGCCAGTGAATATGACATGGAAGCGTTGGATCGCCTCCCCGCCATGGATGATCAAGGCATGCCTGCGTCAGAAATCACGCTGGCAGAAATGCTGAAAGAGGTGGGTTACTACACCGCCCACATCGGCAAGTGGCATTTGGGCGAAGGGAAAGGGTTCAATGCCCATGCACAGGGCTTTGACGACAGCCTTGGCATGGCCGGTATGTACTATCTGCCGCCAGATCATCCCGATGCGGTGAATGCGAAAAGGGAAAACAACGGCATTGAGAATATGGTTTGGGCCACTGGACGTTATGCAGCTTGGCACAATAACGGTGAGTTGTTTGAGCCGAAAGGTTATTTAACGGATTACTACACCGACGAAGCTATCAAAGTAATTGAGAATAATAAGAACCGCCCTTTCTTTCTCTATCTGGCTCATTGGGGCGTTCACAATCCAATACAGGCAACAAGGGCTGACTACGACAAGTTCAGCGATATTGATGACCACATGCTCCGAACTTATGCGGCGATGATCCATGCTGTAGATCGCTCGGTTGGTAGGATTACCAGCGCATTGGAAGATAATGGCCTGGCGGACAACACGATTGTCATCTTCACCAGTGACAATGGGGGCGCGTCCTATATCGGCTTGAAAGACGTGAACAAGCCGTATCGGGGCTGGAAGCTGACCCATTTTGAAGGCGGCACCCATGTACCATTCATCATGAAATGGCCTGCCCGTATTCCTGCGGGAACTACCAACACTACGCCGATCCATCACGTCGACCTATATCGCACCATTGCTATGGCAACAGGCGGGCAAATTCCGACGGACCGTGTGATAGATGGCACAGACCTTATGCCGATTGTTAATCACGGTACCAAACCTGATCGGCCCTTGTTCTGGAAAGAAGGCCATCAACAAACAGTGCAATATCAGGGTTGGAAGCTTATCCGTACGGGTAAGCCGAATAATCAATGGCTATTCGATCTCAATACCGATCCGACGGAACAAACCAATCTGGCAGACAGCGTGCCTGAGAAAATGGCAGAACTGACAGCCTTATTGGATGGCCATGCTGCCCAACAAGCGGCGCCCCTCTGGCCCAGCATTTTCAACAGCCCGGTGATGATCGACAAGCATGACGGCGAGACTTATCAGCCCGGCGATGAAGTCATCTACTGGCCAAACTAGCAGTTAGAGCAACTCATCATGAATGTAGAAAACACACTGGACTCTGAGGAAAGGAGAATCGATATATGAAAGTACTACGCACGCCTGATAGGTGCTTCGAAGGTTTAGCTGATTACCCGTTTGAGCCCAACTATACAACTATTCTAGCGGCTGATGGAACCGAGTTACGGATCCATCACCTGGACGAGGGCCCGCGAGATGGTCCGATCGTGCTGTGTATGCACGGTCAGCCTGCTTGGAGCTATCTCTACCGCAAAATGATTCCTTTGCTTGTTGACAAAGGTATGCGCGTGATTGCGCCAGACCTTGTGGGTTATGGCAAGTCAGATAAACCCGGTGCCCGTGAAAACTATAGCTATCAGAATCAGGTCGACTGGATGACCGCATGGCTGAATGAGAACGACTTCACTGGAGTCACTTTCTTTGGTCAGGATTGGGGAGGGTTGATTGGGCTTCGGATGATAGTAGAGGCACCGGACCGGTTCGATCGGGTGGTCATCTCTAACACTGGGCTGCCTTACAACCCTGATATGCCAGAGGAGGAAGCGCGACGTGTAAGGAAGTTTCGTGACACTGGACCAACACCCACACTGTTTCAAATGGGTGCGGCGTTGCAGCGGGTTGACTTAGACGGGCCCAAGGCTTTCGCGTATTGGCAGAAATGGTGCTGGGGTACAGAGGATATGCCGATTGGTTTTATCATGTCGACCGGTCAGGGCGAGCTATCGCAAGCGAGCATAGCCTTCCGTTATATGCTCTCTCGACTCGGATTGACGAAACTGCGGCCAAGTACTCCACTTGGCAAGGCTTATGAGGCTCCCTTTCCAGGTCCAGAATATAAAATGGGTCCTCGTGCAATGCCTATGCAGGTACCTATGCTGCCCGACGATCCTTCCGCGGAGGCGCAACGCAAAGCGTGGGAGTTTTACAGCAAATTTGAGAAACCGTTCTTGTGTGCATTCACTGACGATGACCCCGTCACGCGAGGAAGTGACGCGCCTTTCATCGACCTCGTACCGGGTACTAAAGGATTGCCGCATGAAACCATTCGCGGTGGAGGGCACTTTGTTCAAGAACAGCAGCCGCACAAGCTGGTGGATCTGATCACAACCCTAATTCGAACTACCCAGTGAATTCGCTATGAGGGTTACACCTACCAGAGGAGCTGACAAAGCCCCAGACATCCGATGATAAAGAAGGTCGTCTTCACCCTCATTGTCGCAATCGCCTTGCTCTTCTTCGGCGGCTGGCTCGCGCTCCGCCACCATGCTGAAGCGGTCTTCGAACCCGACTACTGGGAAGCTACGATCCAGGCATTCGAGGAAGCCGATGCTGGAGCCCCGCCCCAGCGTCAAATCGTGTTCATCGGCAGCTCGAGTATCCGGCTATGGGAGGACCTCGAAGAGGACATGGCGCCGCTACCCGTTCTGAACCGAGGCTTTGGCGGCGCCCACATGTCGCACTTAGTCCACAATGCCGAGCGGATCGTCACAGCGTATACCCCCCGCGCTGTGGTCGTGTATGGGGGCGATAACGACATTGGGTCGGGCAAGACCCCGGAGACGATCGCAGCGGACTTCGCGTCGCTGGTCGAGCGACTCCGTTCCCATCAGCCGGACCTCCCGATTTACTTCATCACGATCAAGCCATCTCGACTTCGGTGGGAACAGTGGCCGGCAATGTCGGAGACCAATACGCTGATCGCTAGGATGGCGTCTGCTGACCGAAACTTATCAATCCTCGACGTGAGCCGCCCCATGTTGGATCTAGGCCAAGGCGAGGCACCGCCGGACGATCTGTTTTGGATCGACGGCTTACACCTTTCCGAGCAGGGCTATGCGATCTGGGCGGAGGTGGTGAGCTCCCGCCTGAAGGCGGATTTGGGTCAAATGTTCCTATGATTTTCGTACTTCGCTTGCAGCACCAATCGCATCCCAGTTCATATCCACCTCCTTTTTGGAGAATGTTACCTGTGACCTTTCCCCTACAACTTGTCCGTTTCGTTAGAGACAATTTCCACAGTATTAAGCCACCTGTTCCTCAAGCAAAACAGGCGGCCGGTATCCGAGTGAGCTATGTGGCTTCACTCGATTGTAGTGCTCGCGCCATCGATCAATGATCGCTCTGGCGTCGGCCACGGTCTTAAAGTAATGCTGGTTCAGACATAAATCTCTGAAGCGGCCGTTAAACAATTCAACAAATGCGTTCTGAGATGCCCCTAGATTTGTAG
>DGOD01000163.1 GCA_002389265.1 Gammaproteobacteria bacterium UBA4475 | reverse complement strand
TGCAAGAAAGCATTGATTTGATGCGCATTGGCAAACGTGAAATCAATGCAAATCCAGACGGTATCGATCTTGGTGGCGCTTTCCTTGAGGGTTTGTCGCTCCTCGGCCAACTGGATCGCCAGCAACTCGCTGATCAAAAATCTGCGGCCTTCCAACAGGGTATCGATATGTACAGGGCGATGATGTTCAGTGGTATGGGATATATCTGGCTCGGTACGGAAACCAACTCGCGGGCTGACCAGTTGCGC
The DNA here is from genome assembly GCA_002389265.1 of Gammaproteobacteria bacterium UBA4475. Lineage (GTDB taxonomy): Bacteria > Pseudomonadota > Gammaproteobacteria > Pseudomonadales > Azotimanducaceae > UBA4582. The sequence continues at coordinate 2,354 of DGOD01000163.1, read as the reverse complement.
TCCGGTGCCAATTGGCTGCGGGTTAACCTTAAAGCGACAGCATTAGGATTAGGCCTTCATCCTATCAGTCAGGCGCTGCAGGAGTACCCGGAGATGTCGGAAACTTTTGCCGAGATTCATTCGAAACTGGGCGTTTCACTGACCGACAGCAACGGGCCCCGGGTGCAGATGTTCGGACGCCTCGGCTACGGTCCAGCGTTAGCCGAAACGCCGAGGTGGAAGATCGAGACCAGACTGCTATGATTTCATGTCTAACCGTTATTGAAGAGTAAATCAGCAGCAATGACCAAGCATCAGGAAGAGTCAGTGCTCTCGGGATTTTTCACCGAGATAGGCATCATTTCACAACTCTCGTTCAAGGCCTTTGAGCAAGTGTTGCCCCGAGGTTTGACGGTTTCTCAGTTCTCGGTGCTGAATAATCTCTCGCGGCTTGGTGACGGCAAAAGTCCTTCAGTACTCGCCAATGCGTTTCAGGTGACCAAAGGCGCCATGACTAATACTCTGGCAAAGCTTGAAGCCAGTGGTCTTGTGGAGGTCCGTGCCGATGCAACAGATAGACGAGGCAAGCAGGTCTTTTTGACGCCAGCTGGCATACAGGCAAGAACTCTGGCGCTGAAATCTCAGGCACGTCTTCTTGAAGAGTTGATGGGACCCTTCAAAACGACAGACTTTGCCAAGGCAACTCCCTTCCTCGCCAAGTTGCGAGCACATCTTGATGCGGCTCGAGATTGAGTGATGTGCACATGACCACCACAGCGTTGGTAGATAGCTAATCTGCATCGTCAGGCAAGCTGGCGTTGCGGGCCGCGAGGGTGTCTATGTTGAGGTTGTGTACGTCGCGATTAATCTTGTAGGTTGAAACGCACCACAAGCCGATCAGGAATAATGTGCAGTACAGCGGCAGAAATAATCCAGCCAGGTTCATTCTAATGTCATCGGTGACCTGGTCGAGGCTGGTGACGCCGTCAAGCCCCACCAATGACACAATGGTGCCCGCGCCGATGATGCCGCCAGCAGATATGGCCTTGCCAGCAAAGCCTCGGGCTGCATAAAACAAGCCTTCCGATCTTCGTGCTGTGGAGACTTCGCTATCCTCCACCACATCGGCCATCATTGAATCGAGTAATACCCCACCGATGATGCTGCAAATGACCTCGGCGACAATAAACGCGCTATAAATACTCAGACTCAGCCAGCTGCCCAGGCCCGGCCAATAGCCAGACAGCAGCAAGATGTAAGGTATGGGATAGAGGCTGATATTGATCAAAATAGCGCCGATAGCAGCGTTCTTTTTGCCGTAGCGGCCGCCAAAATAGGGCGCGGCCCAATAGGCAATAGCGGGTGAGAGCATGACGCCGATTCCGGTAACGGCAATCTGCTGACCGGAGAAGCCGAAGAAGTAGGTCGTGTTATACAAATATAAAGCTGTGCCCAAGCCGCCGGCGATGCCGACGATGAGTCCGTAGAAGAACAGGGCGGCAAAGTTGCGGTTCTTCACTGACTGAAAGATTTGGCGAATTTCTCGGCCGATCTCCCTAAACTTGAAGCGCTCGGCGGGCTTTGGCAACGCCGCCATGACTTTCTGAGTGCCGAGTGCGGATAAGATAATGACCAGCGCGATGATGCAGGCGCCCACAGTGGCGTAAATAGTGTAGCCGGTTTGGACAGCGACCCCGTAAACTCCAACCCAGAACATAAAGTTCAGGGTGTGCAGCCCATTTCCCCCATACCAGCCAAAGGCATAGCGTAACGCCAGCCACTTATTACGATGATCATAATCTTTTTCGAGATCGGGCAGCATGGCCGTAGACGGCACTTCGAATAGCGTTGTGCCGGTTCTGATGATCATGGCCAGTACCAGAATGTACCAGAAAGCGTTGTTGTCGGTAATTTCAATCACCGGATTAAATAGGGCATAGAAGGAAAATGGCAGGATCAATAGCGCCGCATACATAAACGGATGACGTCGGCCGAGGCGAGAATGGGTTTTGTCTGACCAATGACCGAGTAGCAGGTCAGAGATGGCATCCCAGACCATCGCGATGGCCAGGGCGATAGAAGCCAAGTAGCCGGGTACGCCAAGTACCTGGTTGGCATAGATCAGCAGCAAATAACTGAAGGCGTTGTTCTTGATGCCATAGGCTGCAGAGGCTGAGCCGTAAAACCAGAATATCGCGCGCTTTTCTAAAGGTTTTGTAGTGATAGCAGTTGCCTCTTGTATGGCGGCTTAGCCGGCTCGAGTGATACGTGCTGATGCAGGTCAATTATCTAAGGCAATAATATACACGGTTGCCGAGATAACGAGAAATGCCCCAGGTAGGGCCCCAGACTGGGCCTCAGACCGGGCCTCAGAC
>DGOD01000109.1:6359-10646 GCA_002389265.1 Gammaproteobacteria bacterium UBA4475 | reverse complement strand
CGCCAAGCGTGACCCGGGTCTGCCGCCATTGGAAATCTATGCTGGTGGCTCTGTTGCCGTGGGCCAGGGTCTCGAGTCTTATCGGGATATGGCACGGCCGAATATTGCCCTGTATGTTGGCGGCATGGGCGCCAAGGAGAAGAACTTCTACAATCAGGTATTTCGCAAATATGGCTACGAGGATGAAGCTGAAGAGATTCAGAATTTGTATTTGGCGGGTCGTAAATCGGCGGCTGAAGCGGCCATTCCCCAATCGTATTTGGATGCTACCTCCCTTGTGGGCGATGAAGGCTTTATTCGAGATCGTTTGCAGGTATACCGCGAAGCGGGTGTGACGTCGCTGAGTGTCGCGTTTCTGGGTACGACAACGGCTGAGCGCGTAAAGAACTGTGATGCCTTGAAAAATATCCTCGCGAAAATTTGAGGTTATAAGCAATACCTGACGGACACGCAGCGCGATAGTTTCCTGGCATAGGGATACGGGCTGGGTCAGACCTGCCCTTAGCGCCTTGTTAGCCCCGGATAAAACTCTGGGGTTCAAGGGCTTGCGTGACGGCCTATAACTCGCGTCGTTAAAGGCGCATTCATGCTTTCCCCAGCATATTGGTATAACATACTGGCTCGTTCATTAAGGTAACCCGGCTATGATCTCCAAAGAAATACACCTCAAGTCTCGCCCCACTGGCCTGCCAGCAGCAGCTAACTTCACCATGGTCGAGCGAGACATCGGCGAACCCGGTGCCGGCGAAATCCTTATTCAGAATCATTACATGTCCGTCGACCCTTATATGCGCGGCCGCATGGCAATGGCTTGGCCGTTAGATGAAGTCATGATTGGCGGTGCACTCGGCAAGGTGGTCACATCCAACAATCCTGGTTTCCAGGTCGGCGACTATGTCACTCACGGTCTCGGCTGGCGCGAGTACGCTATCTCTAATGGCGAAGGTGTCAATCAGATTGACCCCGAGCTTGCCCCCCTGTCTGCCTACTTGGGCGTGATGGGCATGCCTGGCTTGACCGCATACGGCGGCTTGTTGGTGACCGGTGAATACAAGCCCGGGGAAACCGTGTTTGTATCAGCTGCTTCCGGCGCAGTGGGCAGTATCGTTGGGCAGATCGCCAAGATTCACGGCAGTACCGTCATTGGTAGTGCCGGTAGTGATGACAAGGTAGAGATGTTGAAGGCGTCGTTGGGCTTTGACCACGCCTTTAACTACAAGACGGCCGACCCACTGACAGAGTTACGTAAAGCGGCTCCCGAAGGCATCGATATTTACTTCGAAAACGTTGGCGGACCACAGCTGGAAGCCGCACTGACGCATATGCGTCTATATGGGCGTATACCGATCTGCGGCATGATTTCCACTTACAACGACGGCGCGACAGCGACCCCGGGACCGCGCAACCTCACAGAAACGATTTACAAACACATCACCTTGAAGGGATTTGTGGTTTCTGCTTTTGTCGACCAACAAGCCCAATTTTTGACGGATATGAGTCGTTGGATCAAGTCTGGGGAAGTGAAATACAATGAAACTATCTTCGATGGCATTGACAATGCCGTGACTGCCTTCGAAGGCTTATTCCAAGGTGCCAACAACGGCAAGATGCTGGTAAAGCTTGTTAGTGAATAAACCTTAGTCGGCTTGTGTAAGCTAAAAGGGCCTCTTAACGAGGCCTTTTTTTACATCAAAATAATGAATCTGCTGGCAGAGCTCCCATTGACTCGCGCATTCAGGCATCAACCGCGATACTTTGGCGCACGACTGATGCTTGAACAGGGTGACCGGGATCCTCAAGCTAAAGGTTCTAGCGCCGCACTATTTTTTAACGCTCGCGCTGACTATTCGTGACTCGATGCGGTGCTTGGCCCTCGATTCCTGAACGCTATAATTGCCAGCCTAGACCTGACCGATTATAAACTAGCCTATTTTCGGCCGTGGACGATACCCTTTGATGAAGCTAAGCAGGCGAACGCAACAGCCATGATTGATCCACCCGCTATGACAACCTGGGAGATGTACCGCTCCTTACTATTCTCGGTCTATTTGCCCTCATTCTTGATGTCAATTTGCCAAGGCAGCGTCCTGCTGGTGATTCCACTCTTTGCTCTCGATATGGGAGCCAGTGTGGGCGTTGCCGCGCTGGTGTTCTCCTTGCGCGGCTTAGGAAATATGACGGCAGACATTCCGGCAGGCTATGCCGCATCGAGGCTCGGCGATAAGCACACGATGTTGATTGGCATCGGCGTCATGATCGCCTCAGGACTGTTGGCAAGCCAAGCCGAGACAACCTTCGAGCTGGCTATCTCCGCGTTTTGCTTTGGCGTGGCTGTCGCAACCTGGCTGCTATCCCGCCTGACCCATATCAGTGACGCCGTTCCACTTCACCAGCGCGGTAAGGCGGTTTCAACCATGGCCGGCTTACAGCGCTTCGGCAATCTCCTCGGGCCCGTGGCAAGTGGGTTGGCGGCGGATCAGTTCGGTTTTACCTGGGTTTTCATCGGCATCAGCATCGTCGCCTGCCTGGCGTTCGGCTTAATTGTATTTTCCGTCAAAACTAACAAAACCAGCCAACACGCCGAGTCGCCGTCTATGGTCACGCTACTGCCGCATATCGTCAGGGCTCACAGGCAGGTTTTTCTGACAGCCGGACTCGCCATTTTATGTCTCACCGTGCTACGAGCTGGGCGCTCGCTACTCATTCCATTGTGGGGGGAATCCCTTGACCTGAGCGCGACGGATATAGGATTGATTGTTGGTGTCGCGGCTGCCATTGATATGACCATGTTCCCTGTCGCCGGTTATCTGATGGATAACTGGGGGCGCAAGTATGCGGCAGTAAGTTGCCTGGCGTTATTGTCTATCGGCCTGTTCAGCGTGCCATTCTCAACCGGTCTCTGGAGCCTCGTGATCGCCGCTATGATCGCGGGTGTTGGCAATGGCTTAGGCAGCGGTATCAATATGACTTTAGGCGCTGATTTTGCGCCACCATCGGAACGTGGCGAGTTTCTTGGCGTCTGGCGTTTGATGAGCGATGTCGGCGCCTTCGCTGGGCCGCTTTTTATGGGCTATATCGCCAACCTGTTCGTCCTCGCTACCGCGTTTTCGATGACCGCGTCCATCGGCATTGTGGGTGTCTTGATCATGCTTTTTACCGTCAAGGAAACTCTGGTCAAAAAAACCTAGGCGCAGCCCACTTACAGCGCCACTAAACCCAGTATCAGAAAGCCGCTCAAAGCGATTCCACCATTGAGTAAGGCGTAGGGTAACTGAGTTCTGACGTGATCGATGTGATCCGTCGCCGCAGCCATTGAGGCCACCACCGTCGTATCGCTGATAGGTGATGCATGGTCACCAAACACAGCACCGGACAGCACCGCAGCCAGAAATAATGATGCCGACAGTTCTAACGGTAAGGCGATCTGCATCGCCAGTGGAATCATGATCGCAAATGTCCCCCAACTCGTACCGATCGAGAAAGCAATCACCGCAGAAACCAGAAACAGTAACGGTAAGAGCATAAAGATGGGCAAGCTGTCCTGGACTAGCTGAGCAATGTAGATACCTGTACCGAGCAGACTCGCGACATCGCCCATGGCCAATGCCAACAGCAAGATCACCGCCACCGGCAGCAGGCCACCGGCACCACGCAGAAAGATCTGCATGAGTTCCGTCACCCCGTATTTGCCCTGCGCGAGCACTAACACCCAGGCCATCGTCAATGCCGCGACGACAGCCCACAAGACGGCTGTGGAACCCGAGCCTGCTCGCAAATCACCGTCACCGGTCACATAGAGACCCAAGGGCATGCCAACGACCATGACCAGGATGGGTAACAACATGAAGCGCGCCTTATCTCTGTCACTGGCAACCTCATGCGCATCGATGATCGCGGGATCGACCATCGGCGTGGCGCCAGGCCAGAGCATCAGCCCATTCTCGGTGCGGCGCTGAGCCGCTTTCATAGGGCCGATATCAATATCACGCCAAATGACTAGCGCCGCCACACCAATCGCCGCGAGCGCATAAAAATTGAATGCGATCGCACCCACAAAAACCTCAACCGGATTCTCAATGGCTGAGGAAGCCAACAGGCTGATGACAACCGCACCCCAGGCATTTAAGGGAATCAAAATACAAATAGGCGCAGAAGTAGAATCAATAATATAAGCCAGCTTTTCCCTTGAGATTTTATACTTATCAAACAGCGGTCTAGAGATCGCCCCCGCCACTAGCAAGGTAATGTTGGACTCGATAAACACCACAACACCAATGAGAAATGCCA
>DGOD01000109.1:0-6247 GCA_002389265.1 Gammaproteobacteria bacterium UBA4475 | reverse complement strand
CCGACTTTTTCGATAGTCGCAATGAGGCCGCCAATCATTAACGTAAACATGATCACTTTTGAATCACCGGCATCGCTGAACACCGCGACGATACCATCAAGCGCATATGCGACTCCGCTGAGCGGCTGCACGCCTTCTAACAAGCAAAAACCCATCCATATACCCACACCCAAGGATAAAATGACCTGGCGCGTCGAAATAGCTAAAATAATAGCCAATACCGGCGGCAATATTGACAGCCAATTAGGCTCGTACATAGCAGATCCTTTGAATGATTCTCGACCAGTGTACCCAATTAGCTGAGCAAAAGGTCATTCATGGTCTCAACCTCTGACCTTCTATATACTCAAACCTCGACATCGAGGCCGTGAACCGGCCGATGAATACTAAAGGACTATTGGGCGCTACTAACCAACAACAGACACTTCGTGTCGCCCTCCATCTATCAGGTATACATGAAACCACTGCATTACTATTTTATTGGCGCCGGTAGCTGGTTTCTGGCCTATGGCATCCAGTCTGTCGTCTTCGCCTGGATGGTCACCATGGTGCTGGATGAAACTGCTGACAAAGTCGGTATAGCGCAAATGGCTTTTATGCTGCCAGCCATGCTCTTTATGCTGCTAGGCGGCAGCCTGGCAGACCACTATGGTGGTAGACGAATTGCCATCATCGGCCACATATTGGCTTCCACCGCGCCGCTGTTTCTGACCATCACCGTTTTAGTCGGTGATCTGACCTACCACAGTGTCATCGTCTTCGCCATCATCATGGGTTGCGCGCAGGCGCTGGTTACCCCGGCCCGGGACGGACTGCTGGCGCTCGTCGCTGACGGCAAGATCCAGCGCCTTGTGGTCCAGGCGAGTATGATTCAGTTCGGTATCCAGGTTATTGGCTTTTTGATTGCCGCACATGCGGATGAATTAGGCGCCGCGACAATGCTTATGCTGCAATTTATCGCCCTACAGCTCGGGATGCTGGCATTTATCAAACTGAAGGTCCCCTACCAGCGCCCTGCCCCGGTAGATGAACACCTACTCAAGCAAATCATCGAGTCCGTCCTCGAAGGTTTTCGAACCGTCAAAGCCTCCCCATACCTGCGCGCCGTCGCATTTCAAAATATGGCGATGGGTATCTTTTTTATGGGTTCCTATATCGTCACTATCCCCTTACTCATCCGAGAACTCTACCTAGGCGGATCGGTAGAGTTATCATGGGTCAATGGGGTTAACGCTTTAGGCCTGGTTCTGACCATTTTATATCTGCTGCGCATCGGCGACATACACAGGCAGGGCCGAGCGCTACTGGTAGCCCAGGGTATCGGTGCCACTGCGCTGGCTTGTGGTGGATTGGGCCTGGGATTTTACTCTTTACTGGCCTGTGTATTTCTATGGGGAATGTGCGGTGGCTTGGCGATGACCATGGCACGCACCATCATGCAGGAAATGGCACCGGTGGATCAGCGCGCCCGCATTATGGCTTTTTATTCATTTTCTTTTATGGGCGCAGGCCCTGTCGGTGCACTGCTTAGCGGCTACTTGGTGAAGTGGGTGGGGCCTTCTGAAGCCCTCATATTCTCATCTGTCTCTATGTTCACGGTCGTTATCTTCGTTGCACTTCGTTCGAGTCTGTGGGGACTCGACACCACCCCAAGAAATCACCGATCAAAATGACTAACGACTCGCCTACCTTAAAATCTCTGGCCGAGTTTATTGCCCTACACCCACGCTTATTAGTGATCACCGGCGCAGGCTGCAGCGCGCCATCCGGCATTCCAACCTATCGTAACGATAGTGGTGAGTGGCAACGCAATCAGCCTATACAACATGCTGACTTTATCAATCTGGCGGCCTCCAGAAGACGTTACTGGGCACGCAGTTTGGCCGGTTGGCCTATGGTCAGTCTGGCTCAGCCCAACGCCGCTCATCAGGCTCTCGCCGCCATGGAGGCTCGCGACCAAATCAGCATGCTCGTCACTCAGAATGTCGACCGACTCCATCAGCAGGCTGGACACCAGAACGTTATCGATCTTCATGGGCGCCTGGACCAGGTTATCTGCCTAACCTGTCAGCAGGTTATCGAACGTGACACCATGCAACAGCGATTGCTTTTGATTAACGGCATCAGCGCGCCCGTCGCCTTAGAACATGCTCCTGATGGTGATGCCGAAGTAGAAGAGCAGCTGACTCGAGAGCTTAAGGTGCCCGACTGCGAGCGCTGCGGCGGCCTACTCAAGCCGAATGTGGTGTTCTTTGGCGGTGCCGTACCAAAAACGACGGTCGAGAACATTTTTTCGCAACTCGACCAGGCAGATGGCTTGCTGATTGTTGGCTCGTCGCTCACCGTCTTTTCCGGGTTTCGCTTCTGCCGCCATGCCTATCGAAATGGCCTACCCATTGCCGCCATTAATCAGGGTAAAACTCGGGCCGATGGTTTGTTTTCAATCAAACTAGAAGCTGATTGCGTCGCAACATTGGCGGCACTTGAAATCACTAACCACTAGCAATCTAAACCGGGCATCAGTCAGTGATGGCACCGTAGATGATGTTTTTCAGCTGCCCGCGGAAATTAAAGGTGTTGGATGGCATCAACTGCGTCATGAAAATCGCCGATAAATCCTCCACCGGATCAACCCAAAAAATCGTTGAAGCGGCACCACCCCAATAGTAGTCTCCTGAACTTGGACCGCCAGTCGCGACCTGGCCAAGTGTTGTGGCAAACCCTAAACCAAAACCAACACCTTCGTAGGCTGTCTCGGAAAAGCTGCCGATCGCCATCTGGGTCAGATCCTGCCCACCTTTGAGATGATTCATATGCATCATGGCCAATGTTCGTGAACCGATGATACGAACCCCCTCAAGTTCTCCGCCACACCGAAGCATTTCGGTAAAGCGATAGTAATCTTTGATTGTGCCAGTCAGGCCGCCACCACCAGAAAAAAAACTGGGCTTATTCAGATAGTTGCTGGCTTGTGGGTCATCAATCAAGCGCAGGCTCTTGTCTTTATTGCGGCTGTAGTTAGCGGTGAGACGTGATTGCTTGTCTGCCGCCACCCAGAAACTGGTGTCCTCCATGCCGAGAGGCTGAAAGATGTGCTCATCCAAGTACTCATCAAATGGCTGGCCAGAGATGATTTCCACCAGCGCGCCGCAGACATCAGTGGACAATGAATACAACCACTGTTCACCAGGCTCATAGCGTAACGGCACGCCAGCGAGCTTTTCGATAAAGCTCGTGATCGTTTCACCCGCTCCTCGATTCACCTTCAGCTGTCGATAGACTTTATCCACTGGATGCGATGTGGTGCCATAGGTCAAACCGCCACTGTGGGTCAACACATGGCGCATGGTCATCGGCTGGTTGGGAGACTTGGTGCGCATGTCGGCACCTTCACCGGCGACCCAGACCTTTTGGTCGGCCCATTCGGGAATATAACGAGACACAGGGTCGTTCAGCTGGAAGTAACCCCGTTCGTAAAGCTGCATCAGCGCTATCGAGGTGATCGGCTTGCTCATGGAGTAAATTCTAAAAATAGCATCGTCAGCCATCGGCTGGTCACGTTCGATATCCATTTGGCCAAAACTACGGAAATAGCCCACATGGCCGTGACGTCCTACCAATACCTGGCAACCAGCAATTTTTTGCGTGTCGATGTAGTTGCGTTTGATATGATCGGTGATCCACTCGAGACGATCTGCTGCAAGGCCTGCCTTTTCGGGTTCTATTCTCATGTATTTCCCCACAGTTAATCACGACGCGTCTTTCCGCACGCAAGCCAAGATCATGACATATTCAAGAATCCACATGCCAGCATTCTTTTCTGCCTAATCTAACGAATATATTCAGTGGGCTTTTCAAGCTCATATATCGCCTCACCGATCGCCTCGACTCGACTCTGAAACAATGCCTGCGCATCATAAAGACCGCGATTATAATAGTAGCTGCCAAATGCCTCAGAGAAAAAATCGAGCATAAATTGCGCGTCGAACTGACCCAACTCCTGGTTCAATTCTTCGCTGAAGTACAGTTGAATTTTCCGCGCCAGCAGCTCTTTTTCGGCTTTAGTAAAATCAATATCGGTCATGTCACCGCCTACTTTGTCGCCGAACTAGCAATTGAAGACTAAGGCTGGACCGGCAGTTGAATTTTTTCTCGAGGGTAACCGAGGGCCACGGCACGATCAACCAGGGCAGCTAACTGCTGCGGCGCTATATGTGCATCGCGCGCCATGATCCACAGGTAGTCACGCTTACTACGGCCAATAATAGTGAACTCGTCATCTTGCAGATAGACGACTAGATACTCGGCTTTGATGGGCCAAAAGGGTTGCATCGCCCAAGTTGCATTAGTGACGCTGTTCTGGATAAAACCCGTCGCGGTGATCTGTTGCTTGGGCGCAGTCAAGCTGCCTCGACGATAACTGAAGGTGATTTTAATCGACCCGTCGGCATTTCGCGCATAATGCTCTACCGGGTTGAACAGGCCTTTTTCAAACAGCGTCGGAATCGTTGCCACGACAAACCAATCACCCATGAACCGGTCCAGATCAACATGGGCAACAGTCGCAAGGGGAACAATCGGGTTATGGCTACAGGCGATGAGGTTCATTAATAGTGCGCCCAATAGCAGGGCTTTTGTCCAACTTGGGCATCTTACGCGAGACTCACGGCGCTGGATCATGCTTTTTGCGCCTAAGCTAAGCATCATCCTGCTGCACCTCGACGAATAGCACTCATCGAGTCGTTAGTCCGGCCATCTCACCCTGCGCTCGCCAATCTTTCAACATGCGAAAAAACTTGATGGAGCCGCCGCCATACATATCAGAGAAGAAGCCACTTTTGTTCGCTGAATCGCCTTCGCTGTTGTAGTAGCCTGGCGTACATTCCTCGTAGAACCTCGCGCCCGCACGGGCCATGCTATGCACTTCACTAACGTATTGCGCTTCAGCCGTTGCGCTGGCTTCTACGACTGTCTGACCCCGAGCACGGGTCTCGGCCAGAATGTAGGCTACATGCAGGGCTTGCTCATTCAATGCGTGGGGTACGTTGACTGTCACTGCAGTCTGCACAAAACCCATGAAAAAACAGTTCGGAAAGCCATGACTTTGCAAGCCATGAAAGGTTCGCAAGCCATCCTCCCAGTGGTCGCTAATGGCCTTGCCATCGCGACCGATGATGTCGTAACCCGACCGCCGCGTATACGAGGTTCCCACCTCAAAACCCGTGGCGAATACCAGACAATCGACCTCGTACTCCTTGCCATCAACGACGACACCGTTGGCCGTCAGGCGATCGACGCCTTTGCCTCGGGTATCAACCAAGGTGGCATTGGGGCGATTGTAGGTTTGCAGATACTCATCATGAAAGCACGGGCGTTTACAGAATTGTCGATACCAGGGCTTCAGCGCCTCGGCGGTAGTGGGATCCGCCACCAATTCTGCAGCGCGCTGCCGCACTTGATTCATTTTTCGATAGTCCGCCAACTCCATGAGCTGGGCGCGCTCAACCTTGGTGAGACGCCGACCCAATTCGCGGCTCGCGTGCTTGGCGGCGATGCCCGTGAGTTTCCGCATAATATCGGTCCAGCCATCGCTGACCAGATCAACCTCCTGATCGCCGCCGCTGACCAGAACGTTGAAGTTGTCCATGCGCTCCTGCTGCCAACCGGGCGCAAGCGACGCAGCCCAAGCAGGATCGGTTTCAGCATTGTTACGAACATCCACCGACGAGGGTGTGCGCTGGAAGACATACAGTTCCTTCGCTGACTCACCAAGGTGAGGAATACACTGGACGGCGGTGGCGCCGGTACCGATGATACCGACCCGTTTATCAGCCAGACCGGTCAGATTGCCAAAGGAATCACCACCGGTATAGTCATAGTCCCAACGGCTGGTATGGAACGTAAAACCCTTGAATTCGTTAATACCTTCAATCCCTGGCAACTTCGGCCGATTCAACGGGCCGTTGGCCATGGCAACATAACGGGCTTTCATACGGTCACCACGATCGGTGCAGATGATCCAGTGGCCGCCGGCCTCATCCCACGTCATGGAGGTCACATTGGTTTGAAAACAGGCATTGTCATAAAGATTGAAGTGCCGCGCAATATTTTGGCTGTGTGCGAAAATTTCAGGCGCAAAAGAATATTTATGCTTCGGGATGTAACCCATTTCTTCGAGCAAAGGCAGGTAGCAGTAGGATTCAACATCGCACATGGCGCCTGGGTAGCGATTCCAGTACCAGGTACC
>DGOD01000308.1:4377-7183 GCA_002389265.1 Gammaproteobacteria bacterium UBA4475 | reverse complement strand
CAAGTCGCAGCTGAATCACTTTGTCGCATATTGCGGCATTGTGGGACGGAGCGAGCGAAGTAGCGTTACCAGACTCAGCGACTTGGAGAGCAAGAGCCTGCAGGGCTACCAGCAGTATCGTCAGCAAAAGAGCGCCAAAGATGTCACCATCAGAAATGAGCAAGCCACCATTAACGCTCTGTGCAAATGGGCGTTTGATGAGGGCTTGCACTCAGTGCAGCACTACGTGTTTCCTGGTCTTTTGCTCAAAACAGTGATTCGGTCCTCGGCATACAATGCCGTAAGCTTCATTGCTAGCTCGTCATCGATTGGATATTTTCAAAGTCTCGAAGTTCATGGGTCATCTCCACAGCCTGTCAATCAGCTCGACTGTCGTTGAACCTTGCTGAGCTTGGTTGTCCAAGTGATGAGAACTTCAGATCCTTTGTGAGTGCGTTTGGTAAAGAAAAATGGCGCGAATATTATTGTTAGAGGACGATGCTCAGCTCTGCAAATGGGTAGCCAAAGGTCTTGGTGAGAAAGGCCACACCGTAGACACGTTTTTCTCTGGTGCTCATGCTTTGACCGCGGCGACACAAGAAACCTACGACTTATTGATATTGGACAGAATGGTTCCTGACGTCGATGGGCTGAAGCTCTTAAAAACTTTAAGGGCCATGGGGGACAAGACGGCGGTGCTTCTTGTGACAGCTCTGTCCGGGGCTGATGAGAGAGTCGAGGGGTTCGAGGCAGGATGCGATGACTACATGGTAAAGCCCTTTGCGTTTATTGAACTATTGGCGAGGGTGGGTATGTTGCTTGGTCGCTCGAGCGAAAAAGCGTCAGGCACAGCAGCTCGGTTGGCCGCTGGTGAACTCAGCATTGATTTACTCTCTAGGGAGTGCTTTCGCCAAGGGCAAAAAATTAGACTGACATCCACTGAATTTAAGCTCCTTGAGTACTTGATGGGAAACCCCAAGCGTCTTGTTACTCGCACCATGCTTCTTGAAAAGGTGTGGGGTTTGAACTTTGACCCGACCACAAGTGTGGTGGAAACTCATATTTCCCGATTGCGCTCAAAAATCGACAATCCCTTTGAACACAAGATGATTGAAACCCTCCGGGGTGATGGTTATGTCTTTGATGCCTAAATTTTTAATCAGGCAATCATACTTCCGACTTGTAGCCAGCCTCTCAGGTGTATTCCTTGTCTTTCAAGGTCTGGTTTGGGTGCTGGTGTCCTCGATCATTGAAGAAACGCTCTGGGAAGCGAATGTCGCCGAATTGTATTCTTTGACCCTCGAGTTGGAGAGGGGACACTTGCACGATCATGGAGGGGACGTCTTATGGGGGGGCGGCGATAATATAGATCCCTCGATTCGAAGAGCTTTCATGGACGGAAAACGCGAAGACTCCTTTTTGCCGGGGTTCGTTCACGTTTTTGAGCTCTACGAGGCTGTTTTTCACGTGGAAGACGAAGATCTTCAATTTGAGGACAGTGATGAAGAGGAAGGCAGTCTAGCTTGGGGGGAAATATTTGAGTTTGCTTACGAAGGCGAAAGTTACATAGGCGAAATGTCCTCAGATGGTCAGACGTTGCAGTATGTGGCTGTGAAAATCGATCATCAGCGTGAGCGCATCGAGGCTGTAAGCGCTGGTATATTTTTTACAACCATAGTTACCTTTGTGTCCTTAGTGGCTATTTCCTACGTCATTGCGCTGTCCTCGCAACGTAAAGTGACAAAAATTCAAACAGTACTGTCGTTACTGTCAGACGGAGACTTGAGTGCTCGCTGCGATTTACCACCCAATAACGATGACTTGTCCAGCATAGCCCGAAGGCTTGACGATGCTCTCGAACGCCTGGAGGTGGTTACCGAACAAACCAGGCTTTTTGGTAAGAACTTGGCCCATGATTTACGGACGCCGCTTGCTCGATTGCGCGCGTCGTTAGAGGGTAGCGAAAAGAGGCATGATGATCTTACTGCGGCCTTGACTGAGGTTGATCGCATCGCGTCCATTATTGATGCCATGATGCGAATCGCCCGACTCCAAAGTGAGGTGAGTGCGGCTAGTGTTACGCCCTTTTCCCTCAGCAGTTTTGCTCAGCGACTCTATGAAACTTATGAGCCGGTATTGCCTGAAAGAAAAACACTACTCTTAGAAATCGATGGAGACTGGGTAATCAGGGCAGATGAAGTATTGCTAGAGCAGGCAATTGCCAATCTTTTACAAAACGCCATTGTCCATGGCGGAGATTTCATCACTCTTTTCACCTCAAATGGCGTTATTGGAATCTCAGACGATGGCCCGGGAGTCCCTGAAGATCAGTTAGATGAGATAATTAAGCCCTCCGTTCGACTCGATCCATCTCGTGGCGAAGACGGTGCCGGTCTGGGCTTGGCCTTTGTCAAAGCGGTAGCAGATCATCATGGTGCTCGTCTGGTCGTAGAGGCGTTGACGCCGCGGGGAATCAAATTCTCCTTGCAGTTTGATTAAGCCCCCGAAGGAGTTCTTGCCCTATGGAGAATGCAGACCTGAATCAGGGCCGCACTGGTCCTACAAGACTCTGTCAGTTGGTATACAAAAACGTATAGATAAAGACAGGTGTGTGAAAGCTTGACTGGATAACCTTACTGCCACTGCTCATTACATGGGTTTTTAGGGTTTCAAGCATGCTTAATCTTTACCGTCATTCATTTCAGGCGCTGATCCGAACCACTCAAGTCTTACTGATTTCCTTCACGGTTGTACTGGCTAGCGGTTGCAGTGGTGGCGGCTCAGGGCTCGCTTCTGCTCCCCCGAGTGGTGATGGTGTTGCGGGCGG
>DGOD01000308.1:0-4319 GCA_002389265.1 Gammaproteobacteria bacterium UBA4475 | reverse complement strand
GACACAGGCGGCTCTCAACTGACTCCGGATGCGGATGCGCCTCCTATCACTGCGGCACTTGGAACTGCTTTGCACCACGCTCAAATGTGCGCTCAATATCTGGGTCCAATCCCTGAAATGAGTTGCAGCGATGCACAAGTGGTACCTATAACGGTTGATGGAGTTGAAGTGTTCGAGACACCCCGTACCTGCGACAAACCTTCAGCGCTCACCGGCACATGTGAGACAGGTGAGCGAATTGCAGCACGGTATATGGGGTCGTACCACAACGGCTTATCTCGACCAGAAGTGGTTTTTGTGAATTTCTGTCGTGATGGGGGAATGGGGGTAATCGGGCACAACTCGGAAACAGGGGCCACATGTTTCTTCCACAAAAGACTCGATACTTTTCCCAATGATGTTGCTCATCCTGGTTCTGATGACCCCGATTCAAATTACGATCAATACTGGCAACCGCCTGCTGAGGTCGCCGCGGATAATTGTCAAGAATGTCACCAAGCCGATCCATGGATTCACTCGCCTTGGATCGATCAATTAGCTGATCCAGCTCATCCTTTACAGACACTGGTACCAGCAATAGCTACAAAGGACTCGCCTTACATCGTCATCGGAGATGATTTCTCTCAGCCCTACCATGAGGGTGCGCCAGACAACTCATGTACGAGCTGTCACAAGCCTCAGTGTGACGACCTATTCGCCGTCAAACTCGGTGAACTCGCCATGCCTGGACCTTTTAACAATCATGACCATGTAATCGGAGTGACACCTGATCTGCAGGAGCTTAGGGATTGGTGCGGCACGATTCCACGGGTGAATCAGATTGGAGGTGGAAATGAAGAATGATGCAGGTGGAACCTGCGATGCCTTCTTCGATTGCTCTGAGTCGTGCGCTTCAGATGATTACGAGTGCGCCAACACATGTAGCACGAACAACCTCAGCGGATCCGCATTATCAAGTGCGCAGGCATTAACCAGCTGCATGCAGTCCTTTGGTTGTGCTTTGGGCGATGAGAGTTGCTCGGAGCAGAACTGCGGCCCTGAGACAGATTCACTCGCGCAGGCATGTGGCCTGTAACTGTGCAAGACGTTAGACAGCTTGCTTTGTGGCGGTTGCCGTTGAGGGCCCTGCTAATTACGCGCTTCCTTATTGGTTTTTTTGTTGTGTTGCCTCTATCGCTTGTTGTCGCCTCGGCCGCAACAAGTGCGGTGAGAATAGGCGAAGAAGTGCCTTCAGTCTCGCTGCCAAACATAATGGGAGCGAATGAGGTAAGTCTGTCCTCCCTTCGCGGCAAGGTCGTTTATGTAGATTTTTGGGCGTCTTGGTGTAGTCCTTGCCGTTTGTCGTTCCCCCAGTTGGAAGCCTTGCATCGAGAATTCAATACTCGTGGTTTTGAGGTTTTTGCCATTTCGGTAGACAGGGAAATAGCTGATGCACGAGGGTTTCTCGAAGAGATGCCTGTCTCATATACGGTCTTGCACGATGATCAAGCTTCAACCCCCCGTAACTTCGGTGTGTTGGGCATGCCCACTGGCTATTTAATTGACAAGTCTGGGACAGTCCGATGGGTCCATGCCGGGTTCAAAAAAAGCGACGGGCTAGTTCTGCGTGACCAAATCTTGAAACTAATTGAGGAGAATTGACGTGAAAAACAGTCTTTTTGTTTTGTCAATAATTGCGCTGACTGGATGCCAGACCGTTGAGCCTTGGGAGAGAGGGATTCTGGCTAAAGAAGAAATGCAATGGCAAGCCAGCACGATGGAGGCTCGTTTTCGACAACAGATGTTTAATAGCAAAGAGGCATCTTCTGGAACCAGTGGCGCTGCAGGCGGTGGGTGTGGGTGTAATTGATGGGCTCTAACACGTTAGACAAAGCCAAAAGTCCTGCACTGGCCGCATTATTATCCAGCGCGGTGTTATTACCTGCCTATCAATCGGCTCAAGCTGACGCGCCGCCCGAGAGCTCAGAAATTGGATTTAGGTACGGCAAATATCAAGAGGATGCGGTCGCGGGGGGCGATACGCTGAGCGGTGAAAAGAGCGGGCGCTATGACATTGATGTTGCGCAATTTAACCTTATCGTCCCCGTTGGCGACAGCTGGTCGGTCGGACTAACGGGGCAGTGGGAGAGTATGAGTGGTGCCTCGCCTTGGTTCAGTGTCTACGGCGCCGATGGTCAACAAAAAGTGATTATGAGCGGCGCCAGCATCGAAGATCACCGTGCTGAATATGGAGTGGAAGCACGCTACTTCCATGAGGAAGGTAATATTGGTTTCAACTATGTGAACTCTAAAGAGGATGATTATCACTCTGACTCTATCGGCGCTGACGCATCCCTTAATAGTGCCGATGGGCTGCGAACATACAGTCTTGCGTTAAGTACCTCAGTCGACAAGATAACGCCCACACGAGGTGTTGCGCCGACTAACACGTTGAAGGCCGATAAAGACATACATTCGATTTGGATGGGCGTGTCCCAGATTATTAATGACCGATCTATTTTTAATTTGGGACTGGGCTATACGCAGCGACAGGGCTATCTAACGGATCCATATAAATATCGAGATAATCGACCCGACAACAGAGAAGAGTTGGTTCTAAGCGGCGGTTATAGGCACTTCTTCGACGATCAAAATGGCGCTTTACAGGCAGACTATCGGTACTTTATCGATAGCTGGGATGTGGAGTCGCACACGCTGGAATTAGCCTGGGTGCAGAACTTGAACAACGATATTCAAGTCACTCCTTTTATTCGCGGCTACAATCAAAGCCAGGCCAACTTTTATTCTGACGTGGTTGTTGACACCGGTGGCTACTATTCTGATGACCATAGGCTTTCCTCTTACTCGACGGTGTCTTACGGCCTCCGATTGAAGAAAAATTTTGGGCCATGGCGGGTTAGTGCGACAGCCGAGCGATACGAGTCTGCTGAGGGTGGGTGGCGCTACAGCCAGGTGCCCAACAAAGCACTGGTAGACTTCTGGGGTTACAGCCTAGGCTTCACCTACAACTTTTGAAAGCCGAATGATTGCGCTAGGTTGCATTAAATCTTGGTTATGAAATATGCCTTTAAGGCTATGGGCGGCCCGTGTGTTTTTCGAATCAAAGCACGCAGCGAACATATTGCATATGACCATGCCCAAGCCGCTCATGAGGAGGTGCTTCGCCTTGAGCGAAGATACAGTCGCTATCGGGAAGACTCAATTACATCAACAATTAATGCATCGGCGGGAAAAAATTCGGTTTCGATAGATGAGGAAACCTACAGGCTGCTTAATTACGCAGATACAGCCTTCAAAGTTAGTGGTGGACTCTTTGACTTGACGTCTGGTGTGTTGCGGCGGTGTTGGGACTTTCGATCACAAACCCTCCCTAACCAAGATGAAGTCGAGCGAACCCTAACGAGAGTGGGCTGGGCAGGTGTTCGCTTCTCAAAAGGCGAAGTGTTCTTGCCCGATATTGGCATGGAGATAGACTTTGGAGGCGTCGTCAAGGAATACGCTGTTGACGCCGCCCTGGCATTACTGAAAAAGAGGAAAGTTGAAGGCGCCTTAGTTGACTTGGCGGGCGATATTGGTGCGTTTAGCAATGACCCTGGCACGCCATGGGATATAGGGATAAAACACCCACGATCACCGGAAAAAGCGGTTGCGACTGTGCAATTAGCGAATTCGGCTCTGGCGAGCAGTGGCGACTATGAGCGTTGTATTGTTATTGGTGATAGACGATACAGTCATATCCTCAATCCCAAAACAGGTTGGCCAACGAACAATGCCCCTCTTGCTGTCAGTATTTTGGCCCCCAATTGCCTCGTAGCTGGCAGCTCGGCGACCATAGCAATGCTTATGCACTCTAGTGCAGCGAGGGCATGGCTTTCTGAACTAGGGATCCCGTGGCTGCTCGTTGATTCTGATTTGAATACGTACGGCACGCTGGCTGGTATCTAGGGTGAAAGTCAGCAATGAGCTTGCACGCGAAGAAGCTGACCCTCTAGGCCTCACGTTTTGTTTGAATCCCTAGGCTGTTTTTGGCAGTTGCTGGGAACATGGTTTGTTGCTTGGAGGAATCAGAATAGACTGTGTTTACTTGCCTCTAACGATGCATAGAAATACGCTCTGGGCGATTACGCCGCAGTTACAAAGTTTGTAAGTATGCAAGCAATAGGCGTTTGATTTTCACGAGGTTTGGTCAAGCAAATTTTGGAGGCAAAATGGCGCCGAGTTGCAAAGAAGTTACAAACCTCATTGTATCGATTATAACCTGCTGTTTTATAGTGAAAATATATAGCGCCACTATTGAGTGGGAATAGGTTTAAGTTATT
>DGOD01000057.1 GCA_002389265.1 Gammaproteobacteria bacterium UBA4475 | reverse complement strand
TGTTTTGTTATTGGCTTATCACGGTCAGTCTTTTCGCTACATCCAGCAAATGGCTTTGGGTCAAACCATCAGAACCTCCTTGTTTTTTCGTATCTATAACGAACTCGCGCTCTTGATCGTCATCCCGATTTTGATCCTGGTCGTGGTCAAACCTTTCTAAGCCGAATTTTTTCAACCGGGACCGACAGATCGAACCCCGCGGGACGTATAATCTAGGATAAAACCTTTTCCGTACTGGAGTCATATAATGTTATCGATCTCTCGTGTTATTTTGGGTCTGGCACTGGCGACCTTAACCCTGCCCGCACTTGCCGCAAGCGATAAACTTCAACAACACATGCTGAATAAAATGGACGCGAACAAGGATGGCGTCATCACCCTTGACGAGTTTCAGCCGCAAGGCCAAAAACGGATGACCAAAGCCGACACCAATCAAGACGGCGGGATTTCCATGGCGGAAATGCAGGCTCGCCAGACCGCAAAAATGGCTGAACACCAAGCGCGAATGGCAAAATACAAGGCCGGCATGGAGGCCAAATTCAGGGCTCTGGATATCGATAAGGACGGTAAAATAACGCCGGATGAAGCCAGGCAGGCGGCTTTTAACCGCATGGATATCAACCAAGATGGTCAGCTGTCTGCCGACGAATTACGCCGACCTGGTGGCAAAAGAAGGTCGGCGTCGTCGTGGTGATCGCCACGCAACAGAAGCGGACATCGACGACTAATCGATTGCGCCTGGCTCAGCGCGCATTTCACCAGGCGCTATTGACCGAACCGCTGGACGAAGTCGCCCTTGCCGCGGCACTGAACGATCTCGAGCCAACATGCCACCACCTATCAAACTTTGATGCACGGCGGCATGTTAACCATTTTCAAACAACTGACGCCCGATGAACGTGCCAGAGCAGCCAAGTTCCTGCACCACCGAGGTCGACGGCGCAAATCTGGCCACGAGAATTCCACGGCAATTCAAGCCAAGCCTCGATGGTTATTGTATACTGCCGACTCTTTAGCCCCTGGAATTGCCCTGACTCAATGTCGAATGGCAGCTTCATTCACCGCCCCTCGATAGCGACAGGGCGCAAACGCCACATCGTGTAGATATCACCCATGGATACCGTAAGCCGCGCTCTACAAGCCCTTGTTAATCGCGCTCTGGCCCTCGCGCCAGAAGGTCATTTTTGGTTGCCATTTGACCCCGACTGGCGCTCGCCTTGCGAACTTGATCGCCGTCGCGAGGCACAGGGCCCGCAGATTGGTTGGCGCCCGGCACCCCAAACACCACCGGTGAGCTTTGACGGCCTTGCCAATGCACTCGACCAACCCATTCATCCGGATATCTGCGCTTACTTCAGTCAATACTGGAGCGGCAGCCTGGAAGCCCAGACTCAAGAGGGGCATGTGAGCCTGATCCAACTATGGAACCCAGAAGACTTCGATCGCCTGATCGAAAATTTGATCGGTCATAGTCTGGTTAAAAAACGCAGACGTGAAACCTTCACCGTGTTTTTTGCCACCACCGAAGCTGATTCCGAACTATTTCTCAGTATCGACAATCTCACGGGCAAGGTTTTACTCGAGCACCCGGGCAAGCCGCCACTGCGCACCGTTGCCGATAGCGTCGCCGAATTTCTTGGCACGCTGACCCCTGTCACCTCAATGCCAGGAATCTATTAATGGATCAACTGCTACTGAAACCCATAGATCACGTCGCTGGCGAGATCAGCCTGCCTGGCTCAAAGAGTCTGTCAAATCGCGCACTGCTGCTTTCTGCGCTGGCGACGGGTCAGACCAGACTACACAACCTGTTGCACAGCGACGATACCGGTCGAATGCTAGAGGCCCTGCGCCAAATGCACGTAGCCGTTGACATCGCCGTTGACATCAATGGAGAGGGCACAGATTGCACGGTCACCGGCCTGGGGGAATTATTCACGCCACCAAACGAGACGAAGTTTTCGTTGGGAAATGCTGGCACCGCCATACGCCCACTAACGAGCATGCTGAGTTTGTGTGATGGTAAATTTATCATCGATGGCGACGACTACATGCGCGAACGCCCCATTGATCACTTGGTCGATGCCTTGCGTCAATTGGGAGCCGATATCCAATACCTTGGCAAACCCGGCTGCCCACCGATTCAACTGATCGGCGGCCGAATTAGTGGCGGCCATGTCAGTATCAGAGGCGATATTTCCAGCCAGTACCTGACAGCCCTGTTGATGAGTTTGCCGCTGGCCGTCAAGGACAGCGTCATTGAGGTCATCGGCGAGCAGGTTTCCAAGCCTTACTTGGATATCACTCTCGGCATCATGGCGCAATATGGCGTCACCGCGACTCACGAGAACTACCAAGTATTCTATATCAAAGGCAGGCAGCAGTATGTCTCACCCGATAACTACCTGATCGAGGGCGATGCATCCTCGGCCTCATATTTTTTTGCCGCCGCAGCCATCAAAGGCGGCACAGTTCGTGTGAACGGGCTGGGGCGCGATTCAGTCCAGGGCGACATCGCCTTTCTCGACGTCATCGAACAGATGGGCGCAACAGTAACTCGCCATGAGTCCTGGATTGAGGTCACTCGAGGCGGACCGCTGCAGGCTATCGATCTGGATCTCAACCATATCCCCGACGCCGCCATGACCGTCGCTATGCTGGCGCTGTTTGCCGATGGCACCAGCAGAATCAGAAACATCTATAACTGGCGGGTCAAGGAGACAGATCGCATGACCGCCATGGCCACTGAACTGGTGAAGCTAGGCGCAGAGATTGAGACCGGCGATGACTATATCGTTATCACTCCGCCAAAGACTATTCTGCCAGCGACCATAGACACCTATGGCGATCATCGCATGGCCATGTGCTTTTCCCTGGCCGCCCTCGGGGATAGCCCGATCACGATCAATGACCCGGGTTGCGTGGCAAAAACTTTCCCAGACTATTTTTCAGTGTTACAGCAGATCACGAGGCCCAAGCCCTAACTCATGGGCGGCGTCAGCCGAACAAGTCTGAACCTAACTCATGGGCCAACAACCACTGTTTCGCTGGCAAACCACCACCAAATCCCGTCAAGCTGCCATCAGCACCGATCACGCGATGGCAGGGAATCACAATGGGGAGCGGATTTCGTCCGTTTGCCGCCCCCACCGCCCTGACCGCTCGCGGCCGGTGGATAACCTTCGCGATGTCACTGTAGGTACAGGTCTGACCGTAGGGGATGTTCTGTAGCGCACCCAGCACGGCCAGTTGAAATTCAGTCCCCGTGGGACGCAGCTCGAGATCAAAGACCCGCCGTTGACCGGCGAAATATTCATCCAGCTGGGTTGCGGCAACCCCACAAGCTGCATCGTCGTGCCGCCAATCAGTGGGCAGTGATATTGCCTTTCCCTGTGGCAAGCCAATCAAGTGGAGTCCCAATTCATCGCCTGCCAGCAGCAGACGACCTATGGGCGTGTCCAAATAGCGAAATTGCATGGCGCTCTCCTCTATGGGCCGCTTATTGAGTTTTAGACGCCTGGCGCCATAGGTGCATACCCGCATAGGCTCGCCAGGGCTGCCAGTTTCTCGAGCGTTCCAGTAATGCCTGACTGTCTGCCAGACTCAATCGTTGTTGCGCAATTCGCGCCAGAACCAGGTCGTCGTGGAGAAAGGCATCAGGGTCGTTGATTGCACGCATCGCGACATAGCGCGCCGTCCAGCCGCCGATGCCCTTAATGCTGATCAAGGCATCAATCAAGCTTTGTGAATCACTGAAGTGGTCAAAATCAATCTCGCCGCTGGCCACTTTCGCCGCTAACATCTGAATGGCAGCTGCCCTACCCCGCGGCATCGGCAAATCTATTGGGTCAAGAATTGCTAGCTCTGCCGGCGATGGGAAAAACTGGGTTTGATTCACGAGCCTGCCGTATTGCCGCGCAATTCGACCCATAACCGTCGTCGCGCCCTTGACGGATATCTGCTGACCGACAATAGCACGCACGGCTATCTCGAAAGGGTCCCAGGCCCCTGGCACTCTTTGGCCCAGATTTTCCACGACGAATGCCGCCAATAGCGGGTCTTTCGTCAAACACTGATTAATTTCCAACGGATCGGCATCCAGATCAAACAGCGCCTTGATCCGCCCTCGAACTCGCATCAAGCCCGCAGGATCTGCCAGCTCAATGTGGCACACCAAGACGTGATTTTCAGCATCGTTGGACACCGTAAAACTACCAGGTTGGCTATCCACCAGAATCGATCGCCCATAACTCGATGGGTTAACCCACTCAACACCGGGAATTCCCCGTACCGAGAGAAAATTCAATACGCCCGCAAAGTCAAAGGGTGGACGATAACCTAACCGCAGGGTAAAACCCCGCGTCGGCGACTTCTCTGCGCCACGCCTCAAGCTGGACGGCGTACGACCATAGACCTTTTGCACATGGGCATTAAGGCGCCTGACACTCCCATATCCCGCCATATGAGCAACCTGAGTCACAGACAAGGCGGTTTGAGCCAATAACGTTGCGGCAGTTTGCAGGCGTCGAGTCTGGGCAATGGCTACCGGCGTGACGCCCAAATGCGCAACAAACAAACGTCGCAAGTGCCTCGATGTGACACCTAATCGATCGCTCAAGGCTACAACCCCGGCCCGGTCCAGCTCGCCGGCAGCAATCAATTTCAAGCCACGAGTCACCGTTGTGCTGGTACCCGACCAAGCCGGGGTGCCTGGTGCCGACTCCGGCCGGCAGCGCAAGCAGGGTCTGAATCCAGCCATTCCTGCAGCTGCTGCGGAGGAGAAAAAAGTCACATTTTCCGGCTTAGGCAGGCGTACTCGACAGACCGGCCGACAATAAATACCGGTAGTTTTGACGCCGATATAAAATCGCCCGTCAAATCTGGGATCCCTGGCCTGGCGTGCGAGTTCGTATGCCTGATTATTCATACGGGCAACATACTGAGAGTTCACTCTATCTTAGTCCCGACGCCGATTACGATCTAGCCGTTATCGGACTTGGAAAGTGGGCAATCCTCGGCCCCCTACCGGAAACGATGGATAGTCCCTTAAATTCATTTAATATGACGTTTAATCAACCCATACAGCATTTCGCTAGCCAGCTATAGAGCCAAGCCTGCGAACCAGCCCAGAAAATTCGAGTCAGAACATGGATAAGTCGTTAGGCACCGTGGCTGCGCCAGCCCGGATCATAGAGGAACTATTGCTGAGTGCTGTTGATACCCAGGTCAGCTTTAATTTTGAGTTCCTGCGCTACTATGAGGCGGAACCATCGACCGTACAATTATACTGCGAGTGTCACCTCAGCGCCGGTGAGCTGTACTGTCGAATCGCCGCTGATCCACGCGCAATGCCTAAAGATTGGATTAATCTGACGGCGCCACTACGCCTGGATCAGGTAACGGTGCCCAAGCCTTGGGGCGCTGAAATTTGGTACACCGGGATTGAATCACGGGGAATTTGCAGCATCCAGAACACGCCGCTACCCTGGCTCATTGCCCTGAGCCCCAAACACCTGCTCGGCACAACGACGGCGCAAGATCCTATTCTGCTGAAGATCTTGGCCCCGCTGCAACAGACTGTGTACGGCGACTTGTACCTTGAACTACATGAACAAAAAATCGAAGTTTACGTCGTCACTCACGTAGATAACGTGGCCTGGCCCGATGGCAAGGGTCAGATCAGGTATGGATTTAACCCAGACAAGCTCAAGGAATTTGAATCTCCAGCGGCGTTTAAGCAAGCCTATCTGACAGCAGTTAATCATTATCGGTCGATACGTGAAGCCATCGACCTTGAGCTCGACAAGATCAAGGCCGCTAACGGCTATGCACTTGACGCCATTATCGCGCCAACACTGGCAGAACAATGGCGCGCATCGCTAGATGACGATCTCAACCAACAAGAGCTGCAACGCCGCCACGCAATGGAAGCATTTACCGACCTCAAAGAACTCGAAGTGGGCAGTATTATTCAGGTTCAACCCAGAACGCCCCACTCACTCCAGCATGGCGTGCGGGTTATCGAGTTTCAGTCACCCCACTATGAACGGTTTATTTTGTCATTTGGGCAAAAAGTACTCACCCAGTCGCACTGGGATACTGAGACCGCCATCAATCGCGCCAATCTTGCCTCGAACATGGCGCTCGAGCCCATCAGTATCGCCCGTGAGCCCGGTTGCGAGGTCCATCAGATCGTGCAATTTCCACAGTTTGAAGTTCGCCGTATTCGCCTGGAGGTCAAAAGCAGCCATACATTGTTGCTGCAGGATTACGGCATCTTAATCGGCGTGGAAGGCGAGGTTCGGGTCGGTGAACAGCCCCTCACCAATGAGGACGGCATGCTGTTGAGCGCGATGGCGCCCGCGCAGCGGTTGGTCAACTCAGGCTCATCGCCCGCTGTCCTGTTGCTCGCGGTACCGCGCGCCTAAGCGTATACCAGGCCCATGGGCGGCAATACCCTCGTCAGGCTGATGCGCGGTTAACCATGGCCGATATCAGCCGGTGAAGACTGATATCGGCTAGTGTGTTCCAACTACAACCCGCTATTTAAGCAGGTGTGCAACCGCATCACGTTCTTCCACCAGCTCTGTTTCCGTTGCCGACATCTTTTCCTGGCTGAAACCATTCACGCTCAAACCCTGGACGATGGCCCAGTCGCCGTTTTCGCAGGTGCAGGGGAAGGAGTAGATCAGACCCTTGGTGATACCGTAACTGCCGTCGGAATAAACACCCATGCTGACGGTTTCGCCCTGAGTACCCAGCGCCCAGTCGCGCATATGCTCAATCGCCGCATTCGCAGCTGATGCCGCACTGGATAGCCCACGCGCCTTAATAATCGCCGCGCCGCGCTGCTGTACCGTCGGGATAAAATCAGATTCGATCCAAGCCTGGTCAACAAGGCTCAGAGCATCCTGACCCGCTACTTTGGCATGATGCAGATCAGGATATTGTGTGGCGGAGTGGTTACCCCAGATAGTCAGCCCCTTGACGTCAGTGACATGCTTGCCGGTCTTTTGAGCGATCTGAGTCAGCGCCCGATTGTGATCCAGTCGAGTCATTGCTGTAAATTGCCGAGGATCTAAGTCAGGCGCGTTGCGCTGGGCGATGAGGCTATTGGTGTTGGCTGGATTGCCCACAACCAGTACTTTAACAGACTTCTTAGCATGGTCATTTAATGACTTACCCTGCACCGAGAAGATCGCCGCATTGGCTTCAAGCAGGTCTTTGCGCTCCATACCCGGGCCTCGAGGCCGTGATCCTACTAGCAATGCATAATCTGCATCCTTGAAGGCAATATCGGGGTTATCAGTCGCGACGATACCTTGTACCAGCGGAAACGCACAATCATCTAATTCCATGACAACACCACCCAAGGCACCCATTGCCGGTGGAATTTCTAGCAGTTGCAGGATAATCGGCTGGTCGTTGCCGAGCATCTGGCCGGCAGCAATGCGAAATAGCAATGAATAACTGATTTGTCCTGCGGCACCGGTGACCGCTACACGTACTGGCTCTTTCATGATGATTCCTCTGGGGTGAGTCGCGACTAAAAACGGCAGGAATTATACCCAAATCAACGTCTATGTGGCGCCTTAATCTACGATTTCCTGTGTTTTTGTCTGTTTGGCTACAGATTCGCCGCAACCGCCACGGACGCAAATACCACAACAGATCTCCTGAGGCGAACTGCCAAGATATTTTTTGCACTGCAATATCCTTTTATTTCAATAGGTTGCAAAATTTAAACGGGGGGAATCGAACTTCTACACTCTTGACTTTTGGCGTTCTAATGGTATTGTTTCTGGCCGGTCTGATCGGGCACTTTATCCGGCACTTTTTATCCGGCACTTTGATCCGGCACTA
>DGOD01000196.1:5982-14434 GCA_002389265.1 Gammaproteobacteria bacterium UBA4475 | reverse complement strand
GGTTTAGGTACCGGTTTAGGTCTTCGGCCAGAGTGCATCATTTTCTACCAGATCATATAAACGCATGGCCTGACTCGAGAGCGCTTCACTCATCTCCTTCAGATCAAACTTAGGATCGATATTCGCCCTCGCCCCGGGCGGCAAATCCTGAACTCGCTCTGCACCCAACTGCCATTTCAATGAGAAATGCCGTGCAGCTAGCCTCGGCTGTTTTGCTACTGATGCTGGTACATGATCGGTAGGATAATCTTCACCCGTGATCAGCCACCGAAAATCTCGCCCATGACCGCCTTCCTGTACCTGCGCCAGCAGCACGTTATCGGTGATCCCCCAGACCACGCGCGCCTGAATGGCTGGCGTATCAAAGACTTTATATTGAATCAGCTCCTCCACAGCCTGATCCAACTTTCGCTTTGACCACTGCTGAAATGCTTCTTCATCAAATGCCGGCATCATGAACTCCTAGAAACGGGGGGACTTTTACCTGTCCAGTTTAAACAAACTCAAAAATCCCTTAGTGGGATGTGATTGTCGTAGACCAGTCTTTCACTATGGGGGTCTTGCCCAGGAACCAGCCGGTATACGACAGCCGAGGACTCCGCGCAAAGGGCGTCACATAAGTCACAGCGTGAATATGGGTCGTATCGAATAGCGACAGGGCATTGAACTGTGGCGTCCAGCCGTCTCGCGGAAAGCCTTCTTCAGTGTAAAACTGCAACAAGCCACCCCAGTCAGGATGCCAGCCTTTAGTGAGATTGAGTACGTACCCAAACCGCCGATTATGCTCACCAACCTGATCACGATGACGAGTCAGGAACTGACCTGGAGTATAACGTGTGTAATGCCCGCTCGCCCCATCCAGACCCGTCTGCCCAGTGACCTGAGCGATAAAATCGCGCATTTCCACACTGGCAAAAAACTCCGCCACCTCTAGCAAAAACGCCAGCGACTCACTATCGCCAATCTCCGGTTGACGCACGGTGTAGCCACAGTAGAGGAAACCGCTACCTTCGCTGGCACTTGTCAGAATCCGCTGGTTCATCCGCTGCTTAGCCTCCTCATCCATCTTCGCCATGGCCGCCGGCGTCAAGGTTCGAGTTTGCCCCTCTTCCACAAACAACAGATTATAGGGAATATCTTTCAGGCAGCACTCGTATAAACGCTCAGCGATCTCGGGCTTAAGCAAATTCAAAATCAGCACGCGCTTATCGATCCGATAGTTCTCTGCCAGGGCTTCAACACTTAAGTTCGGGTTTAACAAGGCGCACTCTCCCTTCTGGTTAGTCTTATCGGCTAGTCTTCAGATGACATCGATAGACCATCGACTCATCGAAACCACTTACCTGGCACACAGGCAGTGTCGTCACGAAGCTATTTTTCAGGCAAACTCTATTCAATACGATTGGGCTGAGCACCCAAGAGCACACTCACTAGTGCCGCTCTGCCACAACGACCCATGCCAGTGGCNNTCATTCGGTGATGAGCGCAAAGGCCGCGCCTGCAACAGATCAAATCCCGACTCCAGCACTCGAGTACAGAACGCCTTGTATTGGGCGCGACTCAGCGCCGAATGCTGCATACTCTCCATCCGTTCAATATAAGCCGGTAACTCTGCCTCGAGCCTTACCAGCCAATCTAGAACTTCTGCGGGCTCATAACGAGGTAAATTCTGTTGTATCTCGGCTATAGACGTATAGAGCGTAATGATCGTATCACCCGCGACATGCTCACCGAACTCATCCAGAATACCCTCTATTAGCTTGAAGGCCGGCATGACTCGAAGCGCAGCCGTTCGAAACGCTTCGGTTTTAACCGGACCGTTCAATTGCTCAAAACCCGCTTTAAACATCTCCACCGATAGCGGGAGCAATTCACTCGCCAAGAGCCGGCGCACCGCTAGCGCACTGTGCTCACACTCTCGAAATATCAACCCATCCTGATAGTGAAGCACCAAGGCTAATTGCCCACCTTGACCAGGCAGATCCAACAAACCCTCAAGTGCCTGCTGCCCCGCGTACTCTGCGCCGAATTGGCTAGTGACAATATCAAACTCACCCAGCGATACAGGCAAAGAACTGACGTCTGCAACAATACCGCGCACTCGAGGATATTTCGTCGTCAGCTGCTGAATCGCGTCCACTGATTGATCAACACAAGTCAGCTGTGCCTCCACATTGAATCCCAATGCTGAGAAGCTATCCAAAACGGTGCCGCCACCACCACTGGCCACATCCAACAACCTGACAGCAGGGAATTTTTCGCGCACAGAAGTCAGATATTCAAGCCAAAATGAAGCGAGCAACGGATGCGCCGCTCCACCACTAGTGTAGGCCGACGTCTGTTGACTACCGCGCCAATAGTTCGTCCAAGCAGTGGGCGTCAGCGCCACTTTTTCATCGTGTTCCGTCATTCTTTATATCCGCAAAACCTTTAATCAGTGTAACAAAAGCGAGACGCACATGACACTCAGCGGCGTAGCGCTCGCATCGCTGCACTAGTGTCAACTAGCCGACAGTCTTGATAGAATCATACTTTAATTGTCATTCACTATGAGGTTTCAGCACCATGACGAGCAGCGCTACGCCAATGACTGACAAGCAGGTCAGCCTCGTCGGTCGCAAAGCCTACCAGGAAACTGACTGGGACACCGTCAATGCCTGTAGTCAGGAACTATTGCGCAGGTCTAACGACAATCCCGAAGGTTACTTCTTGAAAGGCTTGGTCGAAAAAGTGTCTCGCCATCCCGTGCTGGCCAGCGAAGCCTTTGAGCAGGTTCTGCAATTAGATCCATCACGCTATGACGCTGGGATCGAGCTGGCAAGCCAGTATGTGATTTCACAGCGCAACGCGGAGGCTATTACGTTGCTAGATCGTTACTGCAGTGACTTGGCCAACAGCCCTCGGTATCTTGACATGGCGGGTACTGCTTTCACCGATATGGGACTGGCCGCCAGAGCCTGGCCATTGTATGCGAAAGCCAATGCCCTACAACCGGAAATTGAGTTATTTAAAGCTAACCTGGCAGCCTGTTCAGTATTCCTCGGCAAGATTGACGAGGCCCGCCAAGGGTATCTCGATTTGCTGGCAAAAAAACCTCAGCACCAACGTAATCACTACCACCTCGCCAGACTTGAAAAAACGCCTGATGATCGCCACATCAACCAGATGAAAGCCGTCCTGGCAAACACAAACTTGCCACCGGATCGAAATATTTTCATGTATTACGCCCTCGGCAAAGAACTCGAGGATCTTGCCCGTTGGGATGAGGCTTTTCACTATTTCAAGCTGGCAGGCGATGCGGTAAGCCGCGTCTCTAATTACGACATTCAACAAGACGAGACCCTGATCAACAAAATCATTCAAGTCTGTGACAAAGACTGGCTGGCCACTGGCACGCCGGTGACAACAACTGAGATTAAAAACAAAACACCGGTCTTTATTTTGGGTCTACCGCGAACGGGAACAACCCTGACCGAACGTATCCTGTCCAGTCACTCGCAGGTCGAGAGCTTGGGTGAAACCAAATTTCTGGAGTCAGTGCTCCGTAATTTGAGTGGAGTCCCGAGCATTGAGAAAATGACCCCCGAGATGATCAGCGCACTCGGCACCGTCGATCCTGGCCTGATCGCTAACGGTTACCTGAATGCTGTGAATTATCTTTTCGGCGACAAGCCGCTATTTATAGAGAAACTACCCTACAACTTCCTGTATATCGGTTTTATCGCCAAGGCTTACCCGAAAGCGCCGATCATTCGGCTCAAACGAAACCCGATGGATTCCTGTTTCGCGATCTACAAGCAGCCATTTACTTGGGCATACAAGTTTTCCTACAAACTTGAGGACCTTGGTCGATATTACATTGCCCAGCAGCGCCTGTTCGATCACTGGCGGGAAGTCCTAGGCGATCGCTTGATTGAGGTTGACTACGAAGACCTGGTTGCCGACCAAGAGGTACAGACCCGGCAACTGCTGGAAAAAGTGGGCCTGGAATTCGAAACAGCCTGCTTAAATTTTGACCAAAACGCCTCAGCTACTACCACCGCCAGCTCGGTCCAGGTCAGAGAAAAGATTCATAGCCGTTCCGTACAACGCTGGAGAGAGTTCGAAACTCAACTTAGCCCTTTACGCCGGATACTGGAAGACGCGGGCATTAACGTAGAATGAGCGATGAGCGCGCAAACAACGAACATTGCCGACATCCCGGGACATAGCCTAGAGCAGCCGAATCTTTTGGCTATGCTACACTTGCGAATGAACAAACCCTGAAGAGAGATTAATGAAAAATTGCCTGACAGCGTTATTCCTGCTGAGTTTCACCGGCCTAGGCTGGGCCCAAACACAGGCGACTTCCGTCGATTTTGAGACGCAAACTATCACGATGGCGATGACTCAGGAACCACCACAGCTCAATGGCATGAAAGCCACGGATCAGGTCAGTATCATGATATTGAGTCATGTGATGGAAGGCCTCACGCGCTATGATCGCCGGGGCAACATCGTGCCGGGCGTCGCTAAACGCTGGGAAGTTAGCGACACGGAAGCGACATTCTGGTTACGCGATGACGCTATGTGGAGTGATGGTCAGCCTGTTACTGCCCACGATTTTGTGTTCGCCTGGCGCAACGCGCTAAAGCCCCAAACCGCCTCTGAATACGCCTTTATCCTCTACCCGCTGCTGAACGGCGAAGCCATTAACAAGGGCGAAATGGATCCGGCTGCCCTCGGCGTCGAAGCCCTTGATGACCGGACCTTACACATACGATTTGAGCGTCCGACTGGCTATTTCGATAAGCTCACGGCATTCGTCACCTACTTTCCAGTTCGCCAGGACTTTTTTGAAACCAAAAACCAACGCTTTGGCGCTGATGCCAAAGACCTGGTGTATAACGGTGCGTTCCAGATCAGTCAGTGGGTCCATAGCGCTTCATTGCGTATGACCAAGAACCCCTACTATTGGGACCGAGACAATATTCACCTCAATGCCATCAATGCAGACTACATTACCGCCGATACCCGCTCTCGCTTGAACCTGTTTATCGACGGCAAAATTGTCAGCACCGCGCTCGATGGCGAGACTTACAAAGACGCCCTGACCCAACGATTTCGCATTCGACGCTTCACCACTGGCACCGTTTTCTTCCTCGAATATAATCACCGAGAGCAGCGAGTCACCGCTAACTTGAACCTGCGTCGCGCTATCCAACATGTCTTTGATCCCGATGAAATGGTCAACAAGGTGCTCGCAACACCAGGCAACCTGCCCGGCAAAAGCCTGTTTCCGGTCTGGCTGAAGGGCAAGAGCGACAAATTCCGCCAGGAATATCGCGCTCCGGAGGCTACACTGGACTTAGAGTTGGCTCGAGAGTATCTGCAGAAAGCCAAGACCGAGCTAGGTTTGACAGCCATGCCACCCCTCGTGCTACTGGTCGGAGACAGCCCCACCGCCGCCAAACAAGCGGAATACCTGCAAGGCAAACTCAAATCGACCTTGGGCTTGGATATCAAAATAGACATTCAAACCTTCAAACAACGCTTAGCTAAGATGACCGCGGGTGAATTTGACATAGTGGCCGCTGGCTGGGGTCCAGACTTTGATGATGTGATGACCTTTGGTGACTTGCTCAGTTCCTGGAACCTGAACAATCGGGGTCGATACAATAATCCCGCCTACGATGAGCAGGTGCGGATAGCCATGAACAGTGCCGACCCAAAGGTACGCATGGATGCCATGGGTAAGCTCCAGCAAATAATATTCGACGATGCTGTTGTCTTGCCTCAATATGAGCAGGGTGTCATTTATCTGCTGCACCCGGAACTGCGCGGGGTTGTCAGGCGTGTTGTGGGCGCCGACCCAGACTTCACTTATGCACGAGTGATCAAGCCCAATCAAACTCAATAGCGGTCGTTAATCAAAGGTCTGGCTCATGTTAGCGTACACCCTGAAAAGATTGCTGGCAGGCGTTATTACCGTCTGGTTTATCGCGACAGCGACATTTATGGCCATGCATATGGTACCCGGCGATCCATTGATGAACGACAAAGCCGTGTCCGCCGAAATTAGAAAAAACCTTGAGGTCAAGTACGGCCTGGACAAACCCGTTGTTGAGCAGTACTTCATTTTTATGGGCAATATGCTCCAGGGCGATTTTGGCATCTCCTTCACTCAGCAAAATCGGCGCGTCAACGATATCATTCGCGACCACTTTCCGGTCTCTGCGACGCTGGGGCTGCTGGCCATTTTCTTTGCAGCAACCGGTGGTGTCATCTGGGGCGCCTTGACCGCGATTTACCGCAATCGTCTACCCGACATCATCATCATGTTTCTGGTCATACTCGGTATCTCCGTACCTAGCTTCGTGTTCGCTGCATTGGGCCAACTGATGCTCGTCAACATCAACAGCCTACTTGGATTCTCCCTGATCCCCGTCGCGGGCTGGGGGACTTTCTCTCACATGCTGATGCCGTCGATGGTGCTGGGACTCGGTACCATGGCACTGCTGACTCGCCTGATGCGCTCCTCCATGCTCGAAATTGTCAACGAAGACTATATCAAGACGGCCAAAGCCAAAGGTTTGTCGCCCACACGAATTTTCTTCAAGCACCAGCTGCGAAATGCCATCTTGCCCGTGATCACCATCCTTGGACCATCGATCGCCGCCATCACCACCGGTGGCTTTGTGGTTGAACTGGTGTTCGCGATACCCGGCCTGGGCCGCTACTTCGTACAGGCGGTCCAACAGTTGGACTACACCGTCATCATGGGTACAACGGTGTTTTTCGGTGCCTTTTTAGTCCTGATGGTTATTCTGGTTGATATTATTTATGGGTTTGTCGATCCACGAGTGAGGCTGCAATAGATGAGTGATAATATCGTCACCAGCTTTACCCCTGACTACACGCCAGCCAGCCATGGTCACAGTGTTGAGCAGCTTTCCAGGCCGTCGCTGTCCTATTGGCAAGACGCCTGGATTCGCCTAAAACAAAATACGCGAGCGATCATCTCCCTGTATATCGTCGTGAGCCTGGCCTTGTTCACCTTGGCGGGACCGCTACTCTGGCAGGTCGACCCGGCCCTTCAAGACCTGAATCAGATCTCTCAGGCGCCGTCCTTGCCCAAGCGCGCCTTGCTCGTAGACCCTTATGAGCGTTGGCAGCCCATCATTCTTGACGACTTCCCCAGTGAACCTGAGACCTACGTGGATGTGGAACTGATGCCAGCACCCTCTGGTGTTCAGCCCCTGGGCGAACCGACAACTCAACAGATTCGTCTGCGCTGGGAGCCTGTTGTCGGCGCCGGCGGCTACAGTATTTACCGCAACCAACACGCCCCAGAGGGCATTAACGATCTTGGCTTACCGCTGGCTACCACCCTGGGCGGCAATGAGATCAGCTACGAAGATCGTCTGAACCTGGAACAGCGGGACTACTATTATTCCATTGTGCCCACTGATGGTTTTGATGAAGCCAACGTCTACACCACCATTAAAGTGTTACCTACCATTGCTATCACCCGTGACGAAGCTACACAAAGAGGCTTGATTGACGCTGACACGGACATCCAGATTGGCGACCCACTGTCCCTGCGCTTTCACCCATTTGGCACCGACTATCTCGGCCGCGACATGTTAGCCCGATTGATGCAGGGCGCCAGGGTTTCACTCTTTATCGGCATCTGCGCGCCATTTCTGTTCGTGATGTTCGGTATTCTCTATGGCGGCTTCGCTGGTTATTTCGGTGGCCAGCTTGATTCTCTGCTGATGCGCTTTGCCGACTTTGTCGTGGCGCTACCATTCCTGCTATTTATGATCTTGTTCAAGATCGCATTTGGCATCGGCCCTGGGGAAAGTGGCGTACTACCCATGTTGATTGCGCTGGTCGTTTTAGGCTGGCCAGGCACCGCGCGCTTGGTTCGTGGCCAGGTTCTGCAGATTAGAAATAACGGCTACATTGATGCCGCTCGCCTGTTGGGCGCCAAAGACAGCTACCTAATTGTTCGTCACATACTGCCCAATACTATGGGCGTTATTTTGGTCACGCTAACATTCGCCGTGCCTGGCGCGATCTTTACTGAAGCCTTCCTGTCCTTTATCGGCATGGGCGTTGCGCCCCCTACCCCTTCCTGGGGCTCTATGTGTAATGAGGGCGTCAAGACCATGTTAAGCCATCCCCATGAACTGATCTTTCCTGCGACGTTCATTAGTATCACGGTGCTGGCGTTTAATCTTCTCGGGGACGGCCTGACTGAGGCACTCGATTCTCGCATGCGGTCAAGGTAAGCATACATGTCGGATAAGATACTGGAAGTCGAGGATCTCAGCGTTGAATTCGCGACCTATGGCGGCACCGTCAAGGCGGTGCGGGGCGTCAGCTTTGATGTCAATCGCGGCGAAACCCTGGCCATCGTGGGTGAATCTGGCTGCGGCAAGTCAGTCACTGTACAGGCCATCATGGG
>DGOD01000196.1:0-5898 GCA_002389265.1 Gammaproteobacteria bacterium UBA4475 | reverse complement strand
ATGACCATCGGCGACCAGATTTCCGAGACGTTGATGGTCCATCGCGGCATGAGTTACACAGATGCCTCTCGTCGAGCGGTGGAACTGCTCGATAAGACCAAAATAGCCGAGGCCGCCAAGCGCGCCAAACAGTACCCCTTTGAATTTTCCGGTGGCATGCTGCAACGAGCCATGATCGCTCAGAGCTTAGCTTGCAACCCGTCGGTGCTGATGGCCGATGAGCCGACTACCGCCCTGGATGTGACTATTCAGGCGCAGATTCTCGAATTGATGGCTGAACTCCAGCGGACCGAGAACATGTCGATCATTTTGATTACCCACGACCTGGCAGTAGTCGCTAGAATGGCAGATCAGGTCGCGGTGATGTATGCGGGGCAGATAGTCGAGTCGGGCAGTGTCGACGATATTTTCTATCGCTCCAGTCATCCTTACACGCTGGGTCTCAAAGAGGCGATGCCCACCAACAAGCGTGACGGCAAGAAGACACTGACGCCGATCCTTGGCAGTCCACCCGATCTGTTCCATCCACCCACGGGTTGCGGTTACTTTGCCCGCTGCCCATACGCTATGGCCGTCTGCGAGCATCATCAGCCGGCGGAACATCACCTCACTGGCAGCGATGCAGAACATCAGGCGCGTTGCTGGCTGCAGCACGAGGGCGCACCACACATCAAGGCGCTGAACCAGCCAGGAGCAGATCAACGTGATTGAAACTAAAGATCTGGCGAAACACTTTCAGGTTGGCCGCGGCCAAATACTGCATGCCGTCGACGGCATCAGCATGAAAATTCAAGAGAATGAAATTCTTGGTTTGGTGGGCGAAAGTGGTTCGGGCAAATCAACGTTTGGTAAGGCCCTGATCGGTCTGCACCCTCTCACCAGTGGCTCGACGATCTATAATGGCCATACTTTACCGACTAAATTCAACGCCGCCGATCACTTGAAGTACTCCAAAGAACTGCAAATGATTTTTCAGGATCCCTACTCATCGTTGAACCCGCGCATGACCGTACTGGATATCGTTGGTGAAGGTCTACTGATCCAGGGCAAAGTTTCCCGCAACGACGTCAAGGAGCAGGTCGCCGATTGGCTCGGCAAGGTCGGACTGAACGCTGATCACATGTCCCGCTACCCTCATGAGTTCTCTGGTGGACAGCGACAGCGGATTGGAATCGCTCGAGCAATGATTATTCAGCCACGATTTGTGGTGTGCGATGAGCCTATCTCGGCACTTGATGTCTCGGTTCAGGCACAAGTGGTTAATCTATTAGAGGAGTTGAAAAACGATCTGGGACTCACCATGCTATTTATTGCCCACGACTTATCCATGGTGCGCTATGTTTCCGATCGTATGGCAGTGATGTATCTCGGTTCCTTGGTAGAGTCAGGCCCGGCTGACGAAGTCTTCTTTCATCCGCAACATCCCTATACAAAGCTACTGGTTGAAGCCAACCCTGAGCCCGACCCGGCCAGCGAGCGCCTGCGTCAGCATGTACCAATCGCCGGTGAAATCACCTCGCCCATGAATCTCGGTGCTGGATGCCGCTTCGCTGATCGCTGCCCCCAGGCCATGGATCATTGCCGAACCGTGACACCCAAAACCACATTTGTTGCGGCAAATCACACGGTCAACTGTCACTTATTCGATCAGGCTTGATTCAGGCGATATGACATTAAGCGCTAGCAAACAGGCGTTTTGCTCACCATTCGCAGCAGTGACGCCTCGGCGGACAATTGCCCGATCTCCGCTAGCGGAACCCAAGCTAAGGCATGAGACTCGTCGCTAACAACGATCGCTTGTCCCGGTGCAGCCTGCAGTAAAAATCGGCAATCATAGTGCCAGTGGGCGGG
Organism: Gammaproteobacteria bacterium UBA4475; assembly: GCA_002389265.1. Taxonomy (GTDB): domain Bacteria; phylum Pseudomonadota; class Gammaproteobacteria; order Pseudomonadales; family Azotimanducaceae; genus UBA4582. Next base: position 4,047 of record DGOD01000196.1, on the reverse strand, counting down.
TTCGTCGCCGCGGGCAGGTATGGCATGAATATCTATATCAAAAATCTCCGGTGTCACCAGACGCAACTCAGCAAGTCCTGATTCCTCATGGGCCTCACGCATCGCCACTTGGGCAATATCAGATTCACCATCGGCGTGACCGCCAAGCTGCACCCAGATATTGAGCTTTTTATGATGCGTCATTAGCACCGTCGTGCCCTTCGCATCCAGCAACCAGGCGGAACCGGTGACATGCCCCACGGCCAGCTGACGCTTGAAGCAATCGGGGTTATCCCTGATAAAAGCTTGAAGGCGCTCAATCATCTGCGCTTCTTCTGGATATCGCATTTGATATCGATCAACCAGCTGACTGAGCATCTGACGATGAGGCATGGTATTCCTGTCAGTTAAAAGTCAGATAGGGGATCACTTGATTTCGCTGGATTTGATGGGCGCTCGCTGACGATTCAAATTTTCGTCAAACAAACCCACCAATTGCTCTGTCATGGCATCACCTAACTGTTCCGCATCGGTAATCGTCACCGCCCGGCGATAATGGTGGGTGACATCATGGCCGATACCAATAGCCACCAACTCCACCGGAGAATGGTTTTGAATACGGTCGATCGCATACTTCAGATGCTGTTCCAGATAATTACTCGGATTCACTAGCAAGGTACTGTTATCAACTGGCAAACCATCAGAGATGACCATCAATATCCGCCTGTCCTCCGGGCGGCCAACGATTCGGTTGTGAGCCCACAACAGGGCCTCTCCGTCGATATTTTCCTTCAGCAACTCCTCACGCATCATCAACCCCAGATTTCGTCGGGCACGGCGCCAAGGCATATCCGCAGACTTGTAAACAATATGTCGCAGGTCATTGAGTCTGCCAGGTTGGGTCGGCTTGCCCTGCTGTAACCACTGCTCGCGAGACTGACCGCCGCGCCAGGCGCGAGTCGTAAAGCCTAAAATCTCCACCTTCACGGTACAACGCTCTAGTGTCCGACCCAGAATATCTGCACACATAGCCGCGATCGTAATAGATCGCCCACGCATGGAACCGGAACTATCAATCAACAGAGACACCACCGTGTCTCGAAATTTCATGTCCTTTTCTTGCTTGAACGCTAACGGATGAAACGGGTCGATGATGACGTTGGTTAAGCGCGAAGTATCGAGCATGCCTTCTTCCTGGTCGAATTCCCAGGTACGGTTTTGTTGCGCCATCAGCTTGCGCTGCAAACGATTGGCAAGCTTGCTGATAATGACCTGAGAGTTCTGCAAGTGCTTGTCCAGCACCCCGCGAAGACGATCTAACTCTAGGGGATCACACAATTCATCGGCGAACACGACCTCATCGAATGCTGTCGTATACGCTTTGTATTCGCTTTCTTTGGGTCGTAACCAGCTGGCTTCCGCGCCAGAGTCAGGCGGCGCGCCAGCATCATCCTGCTCACCTTCGGCTTCTGCCATATCCATGGCATCAACATCCATGGGCACCTCGCCTTCAATAGCATCGGCCATGTCGGCATCGCCAGACATTTCCTGTTCCGAGTTGTCATCGCCGGCTTCAGTCTCCACCTCCTCGGCTTCCTGACTTTCCTCGTCAGCATTACCCTCGCCGCTGTCTTCACTCCAGTCATCGCCCAGCCCAAGGTCATGAATCATCTTTCGAGTCAATTTGGAAAACTCTGCCTGGTCGTACATGATGGCATCCAGATCAACGAGCTGATCACCCAGATGTTGCTCGATATAGTCACGCCATGGGGCCAGCGCCTGATTGGCCACCGGCGGTAGCTCACCAATCATCTTTTCTCGAATCAACAATCCAACGGCCTCGCCCAGGGGCACATCCTGCTGGGTTTCCGCTCCGTCATAGCCGCGATTAATGCATTGCTGTTCGAGTTCGGCCCCCAGATTATCCTGGACGCCGCGCATCAAGTAGGAGCCGATCGCGGCTATCCGCGCTGCTTCCACTGCATCGAAGACTTCCTGGGCGGCACTAGTGTCAGGCTGATGGCGCTGATGATAATCAAGGTCGTGAAACCGCAGGCGCAGGGCAATCTCATCAGCCGTACCCCGCAAGGCCGCCAGTTGCTCAGCGCTCAGCGCCTCCTCAGGCAGTGGAATGCGCGCCCGGTCACCCTGGATATAGGGTTTACCGCGGCCAAAACTCACCGTCAGCTCCTGATTACCAGAGATGGCGCGCATAGTTGAGGTCACAGCCTCTTTAAATACTTCCGTGGAATCAACATCGTCCGACACGGTCTTCCTCCATCACGACAGGGCGCGGTATCAGGTTTAACCGAGAACCAGACGAGATGCAGATTCAGGCAACTCCTCGCCCATGCAACGCTGGTAATATTCAGCGACAATCGATCGTTCTGTTTCATCACATTTATTCAGAAACGTGAGGCGGAAGGCAAAGCCATAATCATTGAAAATTTTGGCGTTTTCAGCCCACATAATCACTGTTCTCGGCGACATAACAATAGAGATATCGCCATTCACAAAACCCTGACGAGTCAACTCTGCAACCGATACCATATTCGCCACTTGCTTACGCTCGACGTCGGGCAACTTGGCGCAAACGATATCTGTTTCCTTGTCGTGAGACATGTAATTCAATGTAGTGACGATATTCCAGCGATCCATCTGACCCTGGTTAATCTGCTGAGTACCATGGTACAAACCACTGGGGTCACCCAGGCCGATGGTGTTAGTGGTGGCAAACATACGGAACGAGGCGTGCGGGCTGATGACCTTGCTCTGATCTAACAGCGTCAGCTTACCTTCGACTTCCAATACGCGCTGAATCACGAACATCACATCTGGGCGACCCGCATCATATTCATCAAAGACCAAGGCGCAGGCTCGTTGCAGCGCCCAGGGTAAAAGTCCTTCACGAAATTCCGTGATCTGCTTACCGTCCTTAAGGACGATCGCATCCTTGCCGATCAGGTCCATACGACTCACGTGACTGTCGAGGTTAATCCGGATGCAGGGCCAGTTCAGCCGCGCTGCAACCTGCTCGACGTGGGTGGACTTGCCCGTGCCGTGATAACCCTGAATCATGACCCGACGGTTATGCCCAAACCCCGCGAGGATTGCCAGGGTCGTCTCAGGATTAAACAGATAGCTCTTGTCGATCTCTGGCACGTGCTCACTTTTCTGGGAAAATGCCGGCACCTTTAAGTCGACATCAAGACCAAAAGTCTCACGAACATCTACTTGTATATCGGGTATGCCATTGCCCTCCAGGGCGTTTCCTTTTACTGTCATGATTACAAATGCCTATTGCTTGTGAATGATCCTCTGCCAGTGCCAGGCAGGAGCCAAAGGATATCTGTAAATCCACCAAAATACCAACCTGAGCGCTCGCCCCATTGCGCACCTGGGGTGCTATAATTTTATTTTTTTAGCAGGAGTTGACCATGGCCCTGATCTACCTGATTCGACACGGCAAGGCCGCCGCCTCATTCACTGATGATATTGACCCTGGCCTTGACACCCTGGGTGCTCAGCAAGCCATCGATGCCTGCGCTAAACTCGCCCAACACCTGCCGCTGACATTGAAGACCAGCCCCTTAAAGCGAGCACAAGAGACGGCTCAACCGCTGGTTGACTCAACGGGCCAGACAATCGAGATTGAGCACCGGGTCGCCGAGATTCCGTCGCCAGGACTCTCTCTTGAGGCTCGCGGCCCCTGGTTGCGCCAAGTCATGAGTGGCCACTGGGGTGAACAGGATGAGGCCCTGCAGACCTGGCAGCGTGATTTGGCGAACTGCTTGCTGGCCATCCCAACCGACACCGCTATTTTTTCTCACTATGTAGCGATCAACGCCGCTGTTGGTGCTGCCACTGACGATGATAGGGTCTTGGTATTTCGGCCCGACAATGGCTCCATTACGATTCTTGAAACTGATGGTGTGTCCTTGAGACTGGTACAACGAGGCGCCGAAGCCGAGACCCAGGTCAACTAAACCAGAACTGCGCTTAACGACAGGAGCCTCAGCCTGCGTGAAATAAGAGCCTCAGCCACCTTGAAATAAGAGCCTCAGCCTC
>DGOD01000077.1:3026-8797 GCA_002389265.1 Gammaproteobacteria bacterium UBA4475 | reverse complement strand
CGACAAGCAGTTAGACGTTTAAATCTACTATACTGCTTGCTTCTAGAACTCTCTTTCCAAACTTTCTACTAACTCTCTACAAAAACAACCCTGACTCGGTCAACTTCACATCGGGCCTAAACTAGCCATTGCTCGATGCAGACTGGAGTCATTGACACCTACTGCGCTAAAACTCGTCCATTTCGCCGGTACAGCTGACTGAATCGTTTCAGCCTGTGCTTGCGTGTCTACGTCAATGAAGACGCAAGACCCTGTCCCGGTCATTCTAGCAAGACCCCAGCGGCTTAACCACTGCAGTGCCTCATCAACCTGCGGATATAGCATGCGCGCTATTGCTTCGCAGTTGTTTAATGAGCCTGTCTCTAAAAAGCGCGCTATTGTGATCGGAGTTGAGTTCCGTGTCAAATCCGGATGTGAAAATATTTCTCGAGTACTGATCTGGCAATCCGGCTGGATCACCACAAACCACCGCTGCGGCAGCGTAAGCGGCACCAACTGCTCGCCCACGCCTTCTGCCCAAGCGGACTGTCCATGAACAAAAACGGGCACGTCGGCACCCAATTCAAGGCCTAATGTTGCGAGTTCCGTTAACGACAAACCTGTGCCCCAGAGCAAATTCAAACCTACCAGGGTCGTCGCCGCATCGGAACTGCCCCCACCGAGTCCGGCGCCGCTGGGGACCCGCTTGCAGAGCTGAATGTTCGCACCAGCCGCACAGCCCGTGAGCGCCGCCAGTTTTTGAGCCGCTTGATAGACAAGATTATCTTCTGCAGCAACCCCACTCAGGGCACTCACCTGCAAAGAATCAGCACTCGCAAACGTGATCTGATCAGCATAATCGAGCAGCTGAAACGCCGTTTGTAGCTCATGATAACCATCTGCGCGCCGCCCAGTGATAGTCAGGCACAAATTCAACTTGCAGGGCGCTGGCAATTGAAATTTCAATAGTGCCACGCTTTGACAACCAGAAGCAGCTTCATTTCTGCACGCTGTAGTTGTATTTTTTGCGGACCGAGCACACCCTGACGACGAATCAGCACGTCCCAGCCGAGTTGTTGAAAGCCATCATCAATGGTCTTGAATCGCTGTCCTGGGGCCGGGATACCGCGCACCCAATAGCGCATGGGTGATACCGGCAAAGCATAGCCGAGGGCAGCTAGTGCCAGCGCTTCCGGGCTGTTCGCCTGCTGGGGATTGCCATCTCCAAGATCCAGCGTGGCGCCTTCCATCGAGCCTGAGATATGACCCACGGTAATCCCCAGCGGGCCATACAGGCTAATCGTGTATCGATCAGACTCTTGTACCCAGAAAATACTGAGATTGCCGCTATGGCCAGCAGAGGCGATGCCCAGCTTGCCATCGAGCGACCAGTTCGAGGCTGCCGCCAACGAGCCTAGGGGTACGGCGCGAGTTGCACAGCCGCTGAGCAGCAGTAGACCCAGAGCCAAGCAGCAGATAACAGACCAATGGCGGGGCATCAATTTCACGGTTGGGTAAATCGCTCTATCACCTGATTCAAGGGTCCACTGTCAGGCACCAGTTCAAGGGCCTTATTCCATATCTCCAGCGCCTCAGCCTGCTCTCCCAGCATCCATAACACTTCACCTAAATGCGCCGCCACCTCGTCATTTTCAAATAACGCTAAGGCTCGGCGTAACAGGATCACCGCCTCTTCATAATTCTGCAAACGGTACTGCACCCATCCCAGGCTGTCGATAAAGGCAGCCTCCTGCGGTTTAATCTGCAATGCGCGCTGAATCAGTGCCAACGCCTCAGCATAACGGTCGGTTTGATCTGCCAGACTATAACCCAGCGCGTTCATCGCATCGGCATTTTCCGGGTCCAAGACCAGCACCCGCAGCAGGTCACGCTCCAGAATATCCAGCCGGTCGAAACGCTCACCGGCCATGGCCCGATAGTACAACAGCTCAATGTTGTCAGGGTCTTGCGCAATAATATGATCCAACAGAGCAAACAGCTCATCGCCCAATCCATACTCGCCCAGCAATTGGACCTCGATCATAATCAGTGGCTGAAAATGCTCGGGGTGATCACGCCTCTGCTTAGCCAGGTGCTTCAATGCCTCTGAAGTTCGTTGCTGATCAATCAAAATGCTCGCTATTCGCGCCTGGGCCGGCAGGTATTCATACCCTCCACCTGCCAGCTTGTATTCACGCAAGGCAGTCACCCAGTCATTTTCTTGCTCGGCAACATTGCCAAGGTAAAAATGCGCCTCACCGACGCGCTGATCCCAGCGCAACATTTGCATCAGGTATTCTTGCGCAACACGGAAATGGTCCTGCTCAAGGGCTATCAAAGCCAGCGCAAGCAAGATGTCTCCGTCTTTTGGCGTCTGTTTCAGAACCAATTCATATTGTTGCCGCGCGTCCTCCAGGCGATCTGATTCGAACAACAAGCGGGCGTATATCAGGCGCGTGCGCCGATTGTCTTCCTGAGAGTCCAGCCGAGCCGCCAAAAAACGCAAGGCTTGGGGCACCCGATCGCTGTTCTTGAGGATATTGACCTTGAGAATCACAATGTTGACGTTGGACTCACTGAGCAGCAGTCGGTCGGTAATCTCTAGGGCCTCAGCAAAGCGACCGTTCTGCTCCAGCAAAACCGCTTGGGAAAACAGTAACTGCGAGTCGGCAGGATAGTCCTGTAGCATCCGATCGACGGCAGCGAGCAGTCCATCTCGCGCTGACTGGTCTAGCTCGGCAGAGTGATAAGCAAAAACATCAAAATTCGCGACCCCGCCAAGGGCACGAATCGCCGCCATGTGCACAATGGCCTGCTCCAGATCACCAACCCGGATGAGCTGGCTGGCCGCTTGGCGCTGCGCATCCAGACTGTCGGGCTCAACCTCAACCCAAATTCGGGCAGCAGCCAGCGCCGCAGCGTCGTCTTGGAGGTAGACCGCCAGACGGGTGGCGCGGCTTGCGACACCCGGATCACGAGTTTCAACCGCCATCTCCAGATACTTTTCCATCGCTGTGGCGAAATCACCGCGATACCCCGCCACTTCCGCGACCAGCAACTGATACAGCGAGTCCTGAGGAAAGGCGGCCACCGGATACTCTAGCGGCGCTTGCTCGACAGCTGGTTTGCTAATACTCAGTGCCGGGGGCACGGATTCCGTACCCTGTACCTCACTCGCCTCCCGCGGCGAGCTCACACAGCCGGCCAGTAGCGCCGTCAAGAACACCATCAACAATCTGAGTGACGGTAGTTTGGAGGCCTGTAAGAAGCTATTCACAATAGTTTTATCCAATAATTATGGCTCTACATGGGTACGACAGCCTACGGCAGCAGCACAATTGACTGGTCGACATCGCGACAATGCCTATATTCAATACCGTAACCAACGTACAATAGGTCATTCAGCATCACCTAGGCTTTGCATTGTCGGTGTGATGCATTGACGACCGAAGCAATTGTTAGACACTTTGACAGATTAATTAGTACGTAAACAGCGTGTCGGGGTTCATTTTTCTTTTCCCGGAATACCGGATCCGCGCGCAACTGGCGGGCAGCGGTGCTTCAACGACCTTGACCACGCCAAGATGACAGGACACTGGCTAAACACCCATGGATTTATTGATTGTCGGAATCAATCATCACACCGCGCCGATCGCCCTGCGCGAGAAGATTGCATTCACCTCGAGCCAACTGGCACATGCCCTGACCGCGCTGAAAGCCCGTGCCGGATTGCAGGAGCTTGCCATCTTGTCGACCTGTAATCGCACTGAAATTTATGCCGTTCACGCCTACAACGCGCCTGAGACCATCATCCATTGGCTTGCTGACTACCACCAACTGCCAGCTGAAATGTTGAAGGACAGTATTTACACCTATTGGGGGCACAGCTCGATCAAACATATCATGCGAGTCGCCGCCGGCCTTGACTCTATGATTTTGGGTGAACCACAGATTTTGGGGCAAATGAAAGACTGTTTCAATCATGCACAGGACCATCAGGTCATGGGCGCTGAACTCAACCGGTTATGCCAGAACACCTACCATGTAGCCAAGCATATTCGATCAACCACGGCTATCGGCCAAAACCCGACCTCTGTTGCATCCACTTCGGTGGTCTTGGCCGCACAGCTGTTCGCTGACATTGCCGACTGTAACGCCTTGCTGATCGGGGCTGGCGAAACCATTGGTTTGGTGGCCAGGCATCTGAAAAATGCCGGCGTCAAAAAACTCGTCATCGCCAACCGAACACTGCCCAATGCTCAACAATTAGCAACGGAGCTATCAGCCACCGCCACCGACTTGACCGACATTCCTGCGCAGTTGGCTCACGCGGATATTGTGATTTCCGCAACGGCCAGTGAAACCCCGGTGCTGGTGAAATCCACGGTTGAGAACGCGCTGAAATCCCGTCGCCATAAACCCATCTTCATGGTAGATCTGGCTGTTCCTCGGGATATCGAACCAGAAGTCGACGAACTCAGCGATATCTATTTGTACAGTGTCGACGACTTGCAAAAAATTATTTCTGCGAATCTGAGCAGTCGTCAGGAAGCGGCACTTGAAGCCGAGGCCATTATTGAACAAGCGGTCAAAGATTTTCAGCACCAGCACAAATCACGCCAAGCCGTCGATATGCTCAAACGCTTTCGTCAACGGCATGAAAACATCAAGTCCGTCGAATTAAGTAAGGCATTGCAGCGCCTCAACAAGGGCGATGCGCCCGCTGACGTATTGACCAGCCTCGCGAATCAGCTGACCAACAAAATCATTCATACACCTAGCATTCAACTCAAACAGGCGAGTGCCGAGGGGCGGGAAGATATGCTCACGGCCGTTGAAGACTTGTTTCAACTTGGCGACGACGATCAGAGCCTGGACACCTAAACCATGAAAGCATCACTCAAAGTTAAACTCGACCAGCTGCTCGAACGCTATGATGACCTAGCGGCGCTACTCAGCGACAGCGAGACCATTGCCGACCAGAATTTGTACAGAGGCTATTCGAAAGAATATGCGGAAATTGAGCCTGTCGTGCTTTGTTATCGCCGTTACGAACAAACTGATGCCGAGCTGGCAGAGGCGCGACTGATGGCCAGCGACAGCGATCCTGAAATACGTGCGATGGCAGACGACGAGTTACAGAAGCTCGAGGCAGATATCACGACCCTCGACTCGGAACTGCAGCGACTGCTACTGCCGCAAGACCCGAATGATTCGCATAATATCTTTTTAGAGATCCGCGCCGGTACCGGTGGTGATGAAGCTGCGATATTCGCCGGTGATCTGCTGCGCATGTACCAACGGTTCGCCGAGAACCAAAATTGGAAACTCGAGATTCTCAACGAACGCAGTGGCGATCACGGTGGCTATAAAGAAATCATCAGCCGAATCGAGGGCAAAAATGTCTATGGTCTGCTCAAATTTGAGTCTGGCACCCATCGAGTGCAACGCGTGCCTCAGACAGAATCGCAGGGCCGAATCCATACCTCGGCTTGCACGGTTGCGGTGATGCCGGAGGTCGAGGCACTGGATGAAATTGAAATTTCCAAGAGTGACTTGCGGGTCGATACCTACCGCGCATCCGGAGCCGGCGGTCAGCATATTAACAAGACGGATTCAGCGGTGCGGTTGACCCACATCCCCACCGGGATTGTCGTCGAGTGTCAGGACGAACGCTCGCAACACAAAAACAAGGCGCGCGCCATGAGCCTGTTACAAGCCAAGATCATGACCCAAGCCCAACAGGCGCAAGACGATGCGCAGGCCGCTACCCGCCGCAACCTAGTGGGCAG
>DGOD01000077.1:0-3018 GCA_002389265.1 Gammaproteobacteria bacterium UBA4475 | reverse complement strand
GATCATCGCATCAACCTGACGTTACATCGTTTGGCACAAACCATGGCAGGCGATTTGTCACCGATCCTCGACCAATTGGTACAAGAGTATCAAGCCGACTTGCTGAGTGCCTTGAGCTCAGATACCGATGACTAACAGCGCAACGCCTTTGACGGTTGGCCAAGCATTACAACGGGGCTCGGTCCTGTCTCAGGCTAGCGACAGTCCCCAATTGGACTGCCAACTGTTGCTGGGACGAGTGGTTGAGCAAGGTCACGCCTGGCTGATAACACACACCTTGGAGACCTTAACTGAGAACCAAGCAAACGCCTTCGAAGCACTGCTACACCGACGTTTACAGGGCGAACCTATAGCCTACCTGCTCGGCACTCAGGGCTTTTGGGACATGGATCTGGTTGTCAATTCGGCGACCTTGATTCCCAGACCAGAAACCGAACTACTGGTTGAGCTGTTGCTGTCCTTGCCGAAGGATCCCGCCATACGACTACTCGATCTCGGTACTGGTACCGGCGCCATCGCTATCGCCATTCAGCGTGAACGACCAAACTGGACCGTCTATGGCGCAGATCGCAGCGCGGCGGCTCTGGCCGTAGCGCAAGGCAATGCAAAAACTTGGCACCCGCCGGGCATAACATTCATTCAGGCCGATTGGCTTGGCCCCATACGTTCCGCCAGCTTCGATGTCATTGTCGCTAACCCGCCCTATATTGAACCACTGGATACCCACCTGACACAGTTGCGGTATGAACCCCGCCAAGCTTTGGTCGCTGATGATGCTGGCTATGCTGATCTGCATGCCATCATGCAGCAGGCCACTCGCTGTCTACGGCCTAACGGCCACCTGCTGCTAGAGCACGGCTTTGATCAGCAGACGCATCTTGAGCGGCGACTGCTGGCATGGGGATTTGTCAATATCCAGCTATTTGACGACCTTAATCACCAGCCTCGGGCCATCATGGCGATGTGGCCAGGAACCGAATCCCGTGAGGAAACGCCGGCATGAATGATACCGACTTGCTTCGTTACAACCGCCAGCTGATGCTGCCCGAGATCGATATCAGCGGTCAGGAAAAGCTTTTAGAGAGCACCGTCTTGATCATTGGTATGGGTGGCCTCGGGAGCCCCGTGGCTTTATATCTGGCAGCGGCAGGTGTTGGCCATCTGATCATCGCGGACGACGATTATGTGGAACTGAGTAATCTACAACGCCAGATCGCACACACCACTGAGCGCCTTGGCCAACTCAAAGTCGATTCAGCCGAGGTCAGCATCTTAGCCCTGAATCCTGCCATTAAAGTCACCAAAATCAGCCAGCGCCTCGACGCGCAAACACTGCAAACATGGCTTGCTCAGGTCGACCTGGTCGTCGACGCCACCGACAATTTCGCTACTCGCTTCGTCATCAACGACACCTGCGTGGCGACCCGCACACCGCTGGTCTCTGGCGCGGCGGTGCAATTGCAGGGACAGGTCATGGTCTATGACCCGACCCGACCCGAGTCAGCCTGCTATCGATGTTTGTATCAAGTGAGCAGTAATGATGCGCCGAGCTGCGCGGAGAACGGTGTTGCAGCGCCGGTGGTGGGTATCATCGGGACCATCCAGGCTTTGGAAGCCATGAAGTTACTGGCCGGATTTGGCACGACGCTCGCTGGCTCTCTACTGGTATTCGATGCCAAGCAAATGGAATGGCGCAAACTGCGTCTGCAAAAAAACCCCGATTGCCCTACCTGCGGCAGGGGCTGATTCTTCGAGGGTGTAACTGCGCCCTGCCTCAGCTTTGAAACTCGCCTTTGGCCTGCAGGTCAGCATGGTACGATGAGCGCACCAGCGGGCCGCTGGCGACATGGCTGAAGCCCATCTTTTGGCCAATTTCAGCCAATTCAGCAAATTCATCCGGGTGCACATAGCGCTCAACCGCCAGATGATCGCGACTGGGCTGCAAATACTGCCCAAGGGTGAGCATATTCACGTCGTGACGGCGTAAGTCAGCCATGACTTCCTGCACTTCTTCGAGGGTTTCACCCAGACCCAGCATCAATCCTGACTTGGTAGGTACTTGAGGTTGAATCGCCTTGAATTGTTGCAGCAGTTTCAATGACCAGGCGTAATCAGCGCCAGGGCGAGCTTTTTTATATAAGCGCGGCACTGTTTCAAGATTATGATTGAACACATCAGGCGGCTCGACACCGAGTTTTTCGAGCGCTATTGCCATTCGGCCACGAAAGTCCGGCACCAACACTTCAATGCGCGTCGCTGGCGATTGCTGGCGAATCTCGCGGATACAGTCAACAAAATGGCCAGCCCCACTGTCTTTCAAATCATCACGATCTACCGACGTGACCACCACATATTTGAGCTGCAATTCCATGACGGCTTCGGCCAGCTGTCGAGGTTCATCCACATCCAATATATTGGGTTTACCGTGCGCCACATCGCAGAAAGGACAACGACGGGTACAGATTTCACCCATAATCATAAACGTCGCCGTGCCATGAGAAAAACATTCCGATAGATTCGGGCAGGAGGCCTCCTCGCAGACCGACGCCAGCTTACGGCTCCGGAGAATTCCCTTGATCCGGTTCACCTCGTGACTCGAGCGAATTCGCACGCGAATCCAATCCGGTTTACGCAGGAATGTTTCTGTCGGGATCACCTTGACCGGGATTCGTCGAACCTTGTCGGCGCCTCGCAGTTTCTCACCTTCTATCAATGTATTGCGTTCGTCTCTGGCCACGGTGATCTCTACGTCAAAAGGGTTTGTACTGCTTTGTGGCTTGGTTGGACCATGCCTGTCGTGCAACTTGAATCATACCCGAATCGCGCTATCAAGTGTGATGTGAGTTGGTTTGCCAGTGTGCCTATATCCGCCTCGATGCCCAGGTCCTGTGTGCGACACACCTCCAGACCTGGATAACCACACGGGTTAATGCGCTCAAACGGCGTCAGGTCCATATCCACATTCAAACTCAAACCGTGGTAACTGCAGCCCTTGCGAATCCGCAATCCGAGCGCCGC
>DGOD01000017.1 GCA_002389265.1 Gammaproteobacteria bacterium UBA4475 | reverse complement strand
ACTCGCTTTTACATCCAGTTTGGGCGGCAGAAACTGGTGGGGATCATGCTCGGCACTGTGCCGGCGCCGGACTTGCCGGGCCACAAAATCCGTGCGGTGATTCGTCAACTTGACTCAGCACCCCTGTTTCCCGCATCCATCGTGACCCTATGTCGCTGGGCCGCGGACTATTATCACCACCCCGTTGGCGAAGTCTTTAGCAGTGCGCTACCACGCCTACTCCGCGACGGGCAGGCGCTGGAAACCAGCGAGCGGATCCTGACACTCGGCGAGAATCCCGCCGCGATCCAGCGAGCACCCCGGCAGGCCGCGTTGCAGCTGCTGTTACAAGATAACCCTGCCGGCCTTACCCTGCCGCAGTTGACCGCCGCCGGCTTCAATACCGGCACGATCAAGGCCCTCGTCGAGCGAGGCAACGCCAGCTGGTCTAACCGCACCATCAAGTTCACAGATTTCAGCCCTGGCGCGTCTGTCACCCATCAACCTGAAATCCAACTCAACGAGGAACAAGCCCTCGTGGTAGCAAGTATTAATCAGGGGCCCACCGGCACCTGGCTCCTCGATGGAATCACCGGTAGCGGCAAAACAGAAGTCTATTTCCGCACTATTGAGACCGTCTTAGAGAAGGGCAAGCAGGCTCTGGTGCTGGTGCCCGAAATTGGTCTGACCCCCCAAACCGTGAATCGTTTTCGAGCACGCTTTAATCTGCCGATCGTTGTCCTGCACTCCGGATTATCCGATCGCGAACGGCTTGACGGGTTTCGAGCCGCCAGCAACGGCAGCGCGGCCATCATCATCGGTACACGCTCGGCGATATTCACCCCCATGAAAAACCCCGGGCTTATTGTGATTGACGAAGAACACGATGCCTCCTTCAAACAGCAGGAGGGCTTTCGATATTCTGCCCGCGACCTGGCGGTCATGCGCGGTCATCTCGAATCGATTCCCGTCATTCTCGGCTCAGCAACGCCGTCTCTGGAAACCTATCAAAATGTTGCCGCCGGTAAATACCGCAGACTGGCCCTCACCGAACGAGCGGGCGGTGCCTTGCCCGCTAAATATCAGGTGATAGGCATTCGTAATGAGGTACTACAGGACGGTTTTTCGGCTCGACTCATCAAATTGATCAGCCAACACTTGAGCAGCAACAGCCAAGTGCTCGTGTTCCTAAACCGTCGAGGCTTTTCGCCGGCGTTGCTGTGCCATGAATGTGGTTGGCTGGCAGAGTGTCGGCGTTGCGATGCTCGGCTCACCTATCATCACACCCTTCGCGCGTTGCTGTGCCACCATTGTGGCATTCAGGATCCGGTTCCCAGCCGCTGCCCAACCTGTCAATCCAGCCAGCTGGTCCCCCTTGGTGCGGGCACTCAGCGCATCGAGGGCGCGCTCGAGCAATTATTTCCAGATCACTCGATTATTCGTATCGATAGAGACACCACACGCAAAAAAGGCGCTTTCAACGACATCATGGAGCAACTCGGCGATCAACAACCTGCCATTTTGGTGGGTACGCAATTGCTCGCCAAGGGTCATCATTTACCGAATGTCACGCTCGTTGCCATCGTCGATATGGACTCAGGCTTCTACAGCGCTGACTTTAAGGCCACCGAGCGAATGGGCCAGTTATTGCTGCAGGTTGGCGGCCGCGCCGGGCGCGAGCAAAAACCCGGCACTGTGGCGCTACAGACCCATTTTCCTGACCAGCCGATCCTTCGAACACTCATTCATGAGGGCTATCGCGTGTTTGCCGAGCAGCTACTCACCGAACGTCGCGTGAATGACTTGCCCCCCTTTGCCCACCACACCCTGCTCAGGGCAGACTCCAGCAACAAAGCTGACGCCATGAAATTTCTCGCCGAACTGCAGCAGCAACTCAAGCCCGCTGCCAATGTATCGGTGTTAGGACCTGTGCCAGCCAACATGGAGCGCCGGGGCGACCGTTTCAGGGCCCAGCTGTTGTTCTCAGCCAGTAACCGCCGCGACCTGCATTACACCATTGAAGCCTGCTTGCAACTGATCGACCACAACCCTCCACGGCGCCACATTCGTTGGTCACTGGATGTCGACCCCATCGACCTGTTCTAGCTATGCTACCACGGTGCTACAATACCAGTCCTAGACCTGATGACCGATGACCATGCCTCAAGATTTTGCCAAACGACACAACAAGAGCGCGTCAACCCAGAAGAGATCGGGCAAAAATACCGTATCTGGCTGGGTCTGGTTTGGCACAGGTCTCATGACGGGATTGTTTTCCGCCTTCCTCATCTACCTCTGGCAATCGGCGCCGACCACGCCTGAGATCACGGAGCGCGAGCCGCTGCTGCCCAACACTGCAACTAAAATTAAGGAACAGATGCAATGGGACTTCTACGAGATATTTCCCAAGTCCTCGGTACCCGTGGTCGAGGAATATGGCCAAGATGGCAATAAGACCACGATCCCAGCTACGCAACAAACCTTTGTGCTGCAAGCGGGATCTTTCCGCTCGCCCGCTGATGCAGACAATTTACGTGCTGAATTGATCTTGTTGGGCATGGACGTCTTCATCAAAACCGTCGAAATGGACGGTCAAACTTGGCACCGCGTCCTCGTCGGCCCCATCGACACGACGCTCGAGCTCACCAGGAGCAGAAATGCGCTGGCCGAGGCTTCTATCGAAGCCTTGACACTTAGGGTCAGTCGCTGAGCCAGCACCCTTGAAAACCCGCATCGGCGCCCCAACTTTTAATGGTCAACGATAAACTCGGTACTTAAACGTGGAACAGTTCAGGGGCACAACTATTTTATCCGTTCGCCGCGGCAACACCGTTGTTATTGGTGGCGACGGCCAAGTTTCCATGGGCAACACGGTGATGAAGGGCAATGCCCGAAAAGTCCGGCGGCTTTATAAAGACCAAGTAATTGCGGGCTTCGCCGGCGGCACAGCAGATGCTTTCACACTCTTCGAACGCTTCGAAGCGCAACTCGAAAAACACCAGGGCAACCTGGTCCGGGCCGCCGTTGAACTGGCTAAGGACTGGCGAACCGACCGGGCCTTACGCCGCCTGGAGGCACTCCTCGCAGTGGCTGACAAGACAGCCTCATTGGTTATTACGGGTAATGGCGATGTGATCGAACCAGAAAAAGGCATTATGGCTATCGGCTCAGGCGGCCCCTTTGCCCAATCAGCGGCGCTGGCCTTGCTCGATAACACGGACATGAGCGCTCGAGACATCGTTGAGAAGAGTCTCGGTATCGCCGCCGATATCTGCATTTACACCAATCACAATCGTACCATCGAAGTGATTGAATATTAGCCTGTCACAATCCGCGAGAAAGAGACCATGTCAACGATGACACCCCGGGAAATTGTCCACGAACTGGACAAGCATATTATCGGCCAGGCTGACGCAAAACGCGCTGTCTCTATAGCCCTACGCAACCGTTGGCGCAGACTGCAGTTGGACGAGGACCTGCGCGCCGAGATTTCACCGAAAAATATTTTAATGATCGGACCGACAGGCGTCGGCAAAACTGAGATCGCAAGACGCCTGGCCAGGCTAGCCGCCGCGCCTTTCGTGAAAGTAGAAGCCACTAAGTTTACCGAAGTCGGCTATGTCGGCCGGGATGTCGAATCGATCATCCGCGACCTGATGGAAGCCGCGATCAAAATGCTGCGCGAAGAGCAACAAAGACAACTTCAACCCAGAGCCGCGGACGCCGCCGAAGAGCGAGTGCTCGACGCATTACTACCGCCCGCCCGCACCAGTGATATTCGAGGAGATACACCGGCTGATAATAACTCCAGTACGCGCCAGCTGTTTCGCAAAAAACTACGCCAAGGCGAACTGGACGATAAGGAAATTGAAATCACGGTCAACGCGGCACCCATGGACGTGGATATCATGGCGCCCCCAGGTATGGAGGAGATGACCAATCAGTTACAAAACATGTTTTCTTCCATGGCCCCCGGCAAGTCCAAGACTCGCAAATTGAAGGTAAAAGATGCCCTGAAGCAGCTCACGGAAGATGAGGGGGCCAGACTGATCAACGAGGAAGAATTGAAAAGCCAGGCCATCGAAGCGGCAGAACAAACTGGCATTGTCTTTATCGATGAGATCGACAAGGTGGCGCGCCGTGCCGAGCATAGTGGCGGTGCCGACGTATCCCGCGAGGGTGTGCAGCGAGACTTGCTGCCACTGATTGAAGGCTGCAATGTCTCAACAAAATACGGCATGGTTCGTACAGACCACATCTTGTTTATTACCTCTGGCGCTTTTCATGTCAGCAAACCCTCCGACTTGATTCCAGAACTGCAGGGCCGACTGCCGATTCGGGTCGAACTTTCAGCCCTGAC
>DGOD01000193.1:9452-14909 GCA_002389265.1 Gammaproteobacteria bacterium UBA4475 | reverse complement strand
TTCCGATTCTTAGAGACAAATCGCTGAATTTCTGAGCCCAACTCATTCAGCTCTTGGATGAGGCCGCCCGAAAGTGAGGATTGAAAGCAACTCCCAGGGATGACGATACTTTACTGAATGATGAAAAAGGGTGTTTATTCTTACTAACCGCGACCCTTCAGTTCGATCTGGTTCTACCCAACGACAGTGACAAAAAGTTCATGATGTATGAAGTCTATACCGACGAAGACGCACGCGGATACTGCGGTCGCCGTTGAGGAGTAAGGCTGTTTGTCACAACTCCATTGTGACACTCGATCTTGCCATCCAATGCATTCCAGGACGACTTCTGGCCCGTAGGTCCATTTCAGTACCAGCGACATCAGCCAGAGAACACGCTGCTTTATCAACTGGTCAAGGAACACTGGCCTCAGTTTCAGAACATGCTGGCGGAGCAGGGCAGGTCCTTGCCCGGTTATGTTGTCGGGGAGTTCGAGGATTACCTGAAGTGTGGTCGTCTGGAGCATGGCTTTCTGCGAGTACGGTGTGAATCCTGTCATCATGAGAAGCTGGTTGCCTTCAGCTGCAAACGCCGTGGATTCTGTCCCTCCTGTGGCGCCAGGCGTATGGCAGACAGTGCTGCACACCTGGTCGACGAGGTCTTGCCCAAGAGGCCGATCAGGCAGTGGGTGCTGAGCGTCCCTTATCCGTTGCGCTACCTGTTTGCAACAAATTCGCAAGTGATGAGCCGCGTGTTGACCATTGTGCATCGCGTGATCAGCACCTTTCTGATTAAACGATCGGGGAGAATGGTGAAGTCAGGGACGCAAAGCGGTGCGGTGACACTGATACAGCGCTTCGGTTCAGCCCTCAACCTCAACTTACATTTCCACATGCTTTATCTCAATGGTGTTTATGACCCGAATGGTTACTTCTGGCCGGTGAAGCCACCGACGTCTCAAGATCTCGACACGATTACCCACACGATCGCTAAGCGGGTTTCCCGATATCTAGAGCGGGCAGGGTACCTGTATCGGAATGCTGAGTCAGAGTATCTGGACCTTGTACCGGATGAAGAAGATGCCATGCACGGGATCATTGGTGCTTCGATTACCTACAGGTTGGCTTTTGGGCCGAATCAGGGCAAGAAAGCCCTGACCTTACAGGCTGTGCCGTCGAAAGAGAATCGGATGAAGGTAAGTGAGCTGGTCAGTAAACAAGCGGGTTTCTCACTACATGCAGGGGTGGCCTGTAAGTCCAATCAGCGGAAGAAGCTTGAACGTCTCTGCAGGTATATCACGCGGCCTGCTATCGCTGAACAACGGTTGTCATTGGCCAGTAATGGCAATGTGATTGTTGCATTAAAAACTCCCTACGACGACGGCACCTCACACGTAGTTCTAAGCTCCATGGAGTTTATGGGTCGCCTGGCTGCGCTTGTCCCGAAACCAAGGGTGAACCTGACGAGGTTTCATGGGGTTTTCTCCCCGCGGAGCAAGTTGAGAGAGTATGTCGTACCAGGAAAGCCAGAAGATGAATCGGAGCAGATATTGCAATCTGGGAAGAACAAAGCCTATTCGATGACGTGGGCGCAGAGATTGAAGCGAGTTTTCGCCATAGAGATTGATAAGTGTGACAAGTGCGGTGGTAGGGTAAAGATCATAGCCAGCATTGAAGATCCGGAGGTTATCGAAAAGATATTGAAGCATCTTGGTCTGGATGAGGCGTCACAGGCGAGGAATCGTTCACCGCCAGAGGGACTCTTCCCGCATTCGACCAAACTATTCTGACGTCTGTTAACGCTGGTGGGATCTAACTCGGTTTGGCAGCCCAACAATGCAATGAACGCGAACTGGTCAGCATGATTCAGTTCGTTAGTTCGTCAAAAACCACCAGATTTCTATCGGAAACTGAAGCTAAACTCATTTTCAGAGGGGTCATGTGTTTGGCAGATGAAGCAGAAATGTGGCTAATTCTTCTTATACTCTTGGCGTGCCTTTTACGGTAAAAGATCTGCTGGATACCGAAGGTATTCGAACGACCTATGGTTCTTGTGCACTTGACAAGAACATTCCCGACAAAGACATCGTCGCAGTTTCGAGAATGAAGGCTGCTGGTGCAATATTGCTTGGTAAAACAACTACCCCCGAGTTTGCGAGTAAAGTCACTACTGACTCTCTGTTAACCGGAATCACAAGAAACCCGTGGTCACATTCACTTTCCCCTGGTGGTAGTAGCGGTGGCGATTGTGTTGCTGTGGTAACAGGTGTCGTACCGTTTGGGGTCAGCACCGATGGGGGAGGTTCGTCGCGGATTCCTGCGTCAACATGCGGCATTCTGGGAATGAAAGTTACGATAGGCGCGATTCCACACGAGAGTTGGCCGTTTCACTGCGGCAACAACAGTTCAATCTCTATGAACTGTAGACATCCAGTAGATCTTTCTGGTCTTTTCAACACGATGTCTGGAGCGCATAGACTAGATCCTTGGTCGAGACGTGAAATTTCTAGCATTGATGCTTCATCAGTTTTCTACCAATCATTGGCGAGTAAGCGTGCACTATTCATCCCGACTATCGGGGGTAACATTGTGGATGATGAGTACTTGGCAGTAGTGCAGGAAGCACTAGAGCAACTGAAAGGTTTGGGCTTAAACGTTGACGTTGCTCTCGATGACCCAACCCACTTCAACCCAGGTATCAGTACACAGATGATGGCCTGCAATCTTGCTGCGCGGGTTCGTCAAATGCCAAAGGATCAACAGGAGCATCTTGGGCCGGTCTTACAGGGTTTGTTGAATGAAGAAAAATTCAGGATGGATGGCGTAAGCTTACAATCTGATGCAATCAGCAGATCTGGAACCTACGATCGCCTAGAACATCTATTAAGCAGGTATGACTTCATTTTTTCTGCCACGTTGACCGCCCCACCACCACTGGCTGATCCTGATAGCGACCAGGACATCACCGTCAATGGTAACAAGGAGGCGATTAGTAAGTGGTGGACGCACTTGTCAATTTCTAACCTAACGGGCCACCCATCAATATCCATTCCCTGTGGAAACGATGCAAACAACCTACCTGTAGGTTTGCATGCGATTGGCGGTTGGGATCGAGAACAAGACCTGGTGACGCTGGCGTGTGCAGTCTCAAAGTTTTACGATTGGACTAAGAATTGTCCTCTCGAATAATAAAGCGAAACCAATACATTTTTAAAGTCCGTATATGGACTCCCCCTTGGTTGCAAACAATCTGTTTGATCACGAGATGGCTCGACTGCGTACGTATATTTGGCCTTCAAAGTTGGCATACGTTGATGCCGGGCCATAATGGGCTATTCGGAGGATAGGCGTTATAAACCACATTTTTTAAAGAATGGTCTGGTACGGTAGTTACTGATGTTCATTCAAATTTAAGCCACCGTGGCGTGGTGATCCTTTGGGTGGTCAATGGCTGTAATAGGCTGGATCTGCTGGCTTACAGGTGGCTGGGTCGATCACTTAGGAGGCTTATAGGTTGGGCAGGGGTGATGTTGACACTCTTTATCCAGGTGCGTTTTAGGGTTGAATAGCAGTCGCAGGGTTAAGCGGCGGTGGTTGTGCTTCGATGTGATCAAGGATCTTCTGGATGATGTCGGGATCAGTGATGTCGGCGATGACACGCAGGGTACCGCCGCATAGTGTCACGGTCAGTTACGAAGCGATCAGACTTTGATGTATCAAGTTCGGATCAAAATATTCGAGAAGACTAAAGCGAAAGCGTCGAGGGTTTGGCGACACCTTCTTCATTGATGAAGTCTTCGTGAAGATAAGTGGTCAGCAGCATTATCTGTGGCGCGCAGTGGATCAGGATGGCGAGGTTGTTGATGTATTTCTGCAGGCACGAAGGAATGGAGTCGCAGCAAAACATTTCTTCAAGAGACTGTTGCGAAGTCATGGTAGTGAGCCCAGGAAGATCGTGACAGATAAATTGCGAAGTTATGGTGTTGCACATCGGGAACTGATTCCTGAGGCGATCCACAGTACCAGGCAGTATGAGAATAATCGAGCAGAGCAATCGCATGAGGCGACAAGAGTGCGAGAGCGAGGGATGCGGTGGTCCGACATCTCGGGATTCAAGTCATTGGTGCAGGCTCAAAGATTCCTTAGCGTGCATGCTACTGTTGGTAATCTGTTCAACCTGGGAAGGCATTTGATTCGGGCTGAGCACTATAGGCATCTCAGGATCACTGCGTTCAATGAATGGAAGAGGGCAGTGGCCTGAGACTAGGGACCGGATTTCATCGGTCTGGAGGAGTTAACTTGTCAGAACCTCAATAATAACTGAGGTACTGCAAGACAACGGGTAGTGTGAAAGTTGTTATTAGAGCCGACAGCGCCATTGCCAATCCGGAGAAAGCGCCCATCTCCTCGCTTAGTTGAAGGGCCCGCGCCGTACCTATGCCATGGCTGGCGGTGCCCATGGCGATGCCTTTTGCAATATCGCTACGGATGCGTAGCAGCCTAAATAGACTGGGTCCGATCACTGCGCCTATTACGCCCGTTAAAACCACGAGTCCAGCTGTGAGAGATGGCAGACCGCCAATTTTTTCAGCGATGCCCATGCCAACGGGTGTTGTGACCGACTTTGGTGCGAGGGACAATAAGGTCGTGCCTGAGGCGCCCAGCAATTCTGCGATCCAGATACCAGATAGTGCGCTACCGAGACCGCCCAACAATATGCCGCCTAAAATGAATCCCCAGAGTCCCTTTAATTTTGGGAGTTGCCGATACAGAGGAAAAGCCAATGCGACCGTTGCTGGCCCCAGCAAAAAGTGGATGAACTGCGCGCCTTCGAAGTATGTTTCGTAGGAAGTGTCCGTGGTTTTCAATAGAGTGACTAATACGATAATTGAGGCCATGACCGGATTTAATCCGGGCCATTGTCCGCTTCGCTGATAAAGCCAATTACAGACAATGTACACGACCAGGGTTGTTGTCAGTCCTAACAGCGGCGATGCGGCCAGGTATACCCAGGCTTCGTAAAGCGTTTCAGGCGTCATCAGTCGATTGACCTCTAGTTGAATGCCGAGAGCGCACCACCAGTTCCATTAGCAAGGCGGTAGCGCTCAATGCGATTACTGTGCTGATGAACAGTGCTGTGCCAATGGCGAACCATTCGTTTTCAAAACGCTGAAAATGCAATATTACGCCGATACCCGCAGGTACAAAGAGAAGAGAGAAGTGCCGCAGAATAACCTGAGAAACGGGCTCCAACGAACCTTGCCACCCTTTGCGAATAACGAGGGTAGTAAGGAGTGCCAGCATGCCTAATACGGGCCCCGGAACAGGAAGCTGGAACACAATAACCATCGCCTCACCGAAGAGCTGAAACAACAGCAAGATTGTAATGCCTGGAATGATATTCATTATTTAGGTGAGTGTGGTGTCAGAGAGTGAGGGTGGGGTCAGGAGGGTGGGGTCAGAGCCAAGTGCCAGAGT
>DGOD01000193.1:0-9401 GCA_002389265.1 Gammaproteobacteria bacterium UBA4475 | reverse complement strand
ACTCTGGCACTTGGCTCTGACCCCGTGCGCGCTTTGTTTGCCGATTAACTGGTTTTACACACGTCTTCAGCAAAGCTTTTGATATCCCTGATGGAAGATAGATAAACCTCCGGCATCGCAGCACGATAAGACATGTCCCCGGCATGGGTTACACCATTAATCGTCCGGCTACTGGAAGTGACGCCAGCTTCAAGCAATTTTCTGTTGTAAGCCAAGCCTTCATCCCGCAAGGGATCCAATTGACAGACCGAGATAAAATGAGGAGGCAGGCCTTTAAGCTCAGAAATCTCAGCATGCAGTGGCCAGGCGAGCGGGTTTGTGGCGTTTTCTCCAGTCGCGTCATAAAGCTTGAAAAGTGCAGCCATCATTGTGCAACTTAAACCCAGTTCGTCATTTTCGATTAGTGATGGTAACGACGGGTCCTTATCCAGATAGCGATTAGAGACGTTGGGGCATTGTGCGTAAACGCCATCGATGGCTCGCAAGGCATCGTCCTGTTTGGCTTTCAGGCAGGTCGCCAGTGACAGATTGCCGCCACCTGATTCACCGGACACTACGATCCCTGAAATATCGAGGTCAGCTTTGTGATCCGCCATCCAATGTAGCGCGGCACTACAATCATTCAATCCGGCCGGGAAGGGATGTGGCCCCAGTTTACCGGCGCCATTGCGAAACTCTACGCCCACAACAACGAGACCGGTTGCGGCTAGTTCACTGCGCCATCGGTCATACATGGAGCCAGCGGCAGACATTAAAACCATGCCGCCGCCATGAATATGTAAGATCCCAGGCAATGTGTCTTGAACTTTCTCGGGGCGATGTATGTAGAGTGTTATCTCGTTGTCGTCGATGCCCTTGATGACCTGCGTTTCTCGAGTAACACCTGTTAGAGGCGGCCACGTGCTGGTTACGGTATTGTTTAGTGCTTCATAGCCTTCTTCAGCCATTGCGCAAAAGGCTAACAATTCATCAACGCGTGAGCTCGCGCTCACAGGTAATGGCGGCGCTTCATCGAGTAGACCGAGTTCATCCATCGCTTTGAGCATTCTGGGATCTGCTCGTGGATCATCTCGCAGTCTGAGTTCTGGATTACCGAGCCGACCGGGTAATTGTGGTTGCGTTTGCTCAGACATCAAGTCTTCCCTTTTTATTCGTTTTGTAGGTGCAGGTGAATGCAGCCATCAGGCAACTATCTGATAAGTTCACGAGCTCTTAATAAAACGCTCTAGCACATTGTTAGTGACCCCAGCGACAGCACTATCGGCTAGCCCGTAGGCCCAGTCTGTACAACCGGTGGTGAAGACTTCACCCTTGCCTCGTTTAAAACTCCCCATGACGGCGTGACCATTAGCAAATTTTTGACGTACCTCAGGCGTATCGGCGCCGCCGATACGTGCGGCGACCCAGTTGAGTTCACCGATATAGTTGTCCGCAAGCTCCCCAGGTGCTTCTTCCGTTTCCCATAAACGAGCCTCCGCAGTGGCGAGGATCTCAAATCCTTCAGGTGTGTCGTCGGTAAACTTGGGTACCATCTGATTATCAATAAAGGCTAACTCGCAGCCATCGCACTCGTACCCAAGAACAAGTCCATCCGCACCCAGGTCATCGCCTGCCTTTAACCCTGTATTGTTGAAAGACCAGTGCTCTGGTTGCCAGACAGTGTAACCTCCCGTTCCTTCCGGGGAATTGGGCATGTGCGCATAGCCACCTCGGCTGAAAGAAACACCCGTCATCTGGCTTTCCGGACGACCGATGAGTGGGTCGGACCACATAGTTGCTAACGTTGGTGTTTGCCCGGGACCATGAGTTGGATCGAATACGGGATCGTCATGAATATCACATTTGTAACCTGTCATCTGGTGGTAGTCTTTATCGAAACGGACCTGCCAGAAGGATGTGTTACCAGAGAAGAAGGCAGCATTACCGCCGGTATCAATATAGTTTTCTACCGTGTCGCGCATGCCCGCTGACCAGTATTCATCATGTCCCACCGAGATATAGGCGGGGTAACCGTCAAGCAGATCGGGTTGTTGATCAAGGTCATAACTTACGGCGTAGCCTAGGTTGTAACCTTGAGATTCCGCCCAGCGTGCGAACAAGATTTCCCAATTCGCCCACCCTGCGGCCATGCACCAGTCGTCGTAGCCAGCAGCAACAAACGCACGTGCATCATCTTTTAGCCAATCCTTAAATCGGGCAATTCGATGCCTGTGTGGATCAACTTTCGCCAGAAACCCGGGCTGCAACGGGCGCATCGGTGAGACAGCATGACCGCCGGTGTAATAGCTCAATCCACCCCAGGTGTTGTAAGCATTCCAGGTAGATGTTGAGAGCACGAACATGGCATCAGTAGGCGTTGAGGCACGAACAACAAAAAAAGCATCAGCCTTGTTGCCATCGGAATCTTCAAGGCGAATAAGATAAAACCCGGAAGGCCAGTCTGGATCAATCGACAGTTCGAGTGTGGGCTGCCACTGGCAGCCGTTTTCTGCAATGTCGTCTGTGATGGGTTGATCTATGCCTCGTAGATCATGACGAACCAGCACCGTTTTGTCTTCGGCGCCCTGACGAATCACTTCAATTTGGAAACTGCTAGCTGCGGTGTGACAGTAAAGCGTAATGGGTTCCTTGTGTCTGGCACTTTGTGGCCAACAGTAAGCTGCGATCATGAAGGTACAGCTTTTTGAATTTGTGCTGAGGCAGGGCCAAGCGTGGTAAAGGCATCATCGACTATCTCAAAGGTGCGTTGCAGATCGGCATCCGTATGGGCAGTTGAGACGAAATGATTATGGTAACTCAAGAGGTATACCCCACGTCCGACACATTCATCGATCCACATCCGGTGGGTTTTACTGTCCACGTTGGCGAGTCTGTAATACGGCATCGCTGGAACGCCTGAAGCCACCAGATCGTAACCATGAGAGGCCGCGACATCGATCAGCCCCTTATTCAATTTGTTACCGATACTGGTCATCACGTTCGCCGCATCGATTTTTTGTAGTTCCAGCAAAGTAGCGCGAGCAGCCGCCATGGGCGCTGCGTTAAAAAACTGTGTACCTGTGAAGTAAACGTCCTGGGCCGCTTGCTTGAGTGCGTCTGAACCTGCCAGCGCTGCAAGTGGATAGCCGTTTGCAATGGCCTTGCCGAAACAGATTAAATCCGGTGTAAATCCGTACGCTACGTTTGAACCGGCGAGGTTAATGCGAAAGCCAGCGCGCACATCATCGACAATAAGAACAATGTCATTTTTACGGCACAAGGTCTCGATCTTTTGCCAGTATCCGTCAGCAGGTAACTCATTGTCCCTGAACACCGGATGGTCATAAGGCGATGAAATGAATCCGGCGATGTCACCGGGATGCTGATCTATGGCTTTCTGTAACGCCTCGACATCGTTCCATGGAATTTGAATCACATGTTCAGAGTCGGCTGGGATCGTACCGGCACGCCCGTCCTGCATCCATGCCGCAACACCGTGATAGCCTTCTGCTACTTTCACGAGTTTCTGTCGACCGGTTGCGGCGCGGGCGACGAGGGCCGCAAGAGAGGTGCCATCGCCACCATTTTTGCTAAATAGTGCCCAGTCAACGGCGGTGACCATATCAACGAGTGTTTCTGCGAGTTCTACCATGACAGGTGAGGCCAGGCTTACCGTATTGCCAGCTTTAAGCTGTTTTAGTGCAGCTTCGTCGACCGCGGGGTGATTGTATCCGAGGATCATCGGTCCATAGGCGCACATGTAGTCGATAAACTCGTTGTTGTCCACATCCCAAAAACGTGATCCTTCACTTCTGGAAAAGTACTTAGGCCCGTTTTTTTTGACACTAAAACCGTAGTGGCCGTTGATACCGCCCGGTATCACCGCTTTGGCGCGTTCGTACAAACTGTTTGATGTGGAGACGTCATACTTTGTCATGACAGGCTTCCTCTATAGTTAGGCAATAGTAGTTAGGCAATAGTCGCTAGCTAGTTGATCTTTGTTGAAGCGCTAAGATTGCAGGAAAGTCAGGCATCCAGCGGCTTCCAATACACCGTTGAGTTCAGCATTACCCGAAACGGTAGCATATTTTTCTCGTAACACGGCCAGCGACTTTACGTGATACTTCTGGGGTTTCTGGGAAAAGCTCTGGCCTTTCAGGTCTACCTTGAATTCATCTTCACCGGCAGCCATAGCCAGGGTGTTAGCGACGGTCCAGGGTGCAAACAGATCGCCAATCTGGTCTTTAACAAAGGGCATCAGGGTCGGTGCCAGGGCGTCCCAGTTCTCATAATCACCACTGTCGGTTGGCCACAGCATGCGGTGTATCCAGTCTAATAAATGTGGTGCGGTAGCTTCGATCAAAGCGCCAGCAGTGGGGTCTGTCCACGCGCAGTAGAGCTGGCCCCAGAGGCCAAAATCGCCGAAGGCAGGCTTGCCACCAAACAGGTATGGGTGTTTGCTAAAGTGAGTATCCAAAAGTTTGATGCCATCTTTGAACGATTGTTCGATCTGCGGTGCCGTTTGTTCATTTGAGCCGACAAAGAAGACGCGGCCTTTCATGTGTTCAACGATCTGATCGCGAATAGTCGCTCGAGTAGCATCGTCCGCATCTGGTGCGTTCAGCGCAGCGATTCTGCCTCCGGCGCTGGTGCAGTCTTCATCGCGAGCCCAGCGCAGGTGGAAAAACCACTTATTACCCCATTCGTCACCGAACTCTTCAATCATTGTTGAGATGAACTGACAGATCGGATCTTCTGGGTGAATTGTAGGTCCAGGGAATCGTTGCTCGATTGCCTCAATGATGGGCGTGGAATCCTGCAGTGATTCTTCTTCAGGAGTCACTACCAGCGGGATAATCGGAATCTTTGCGAACTTCTGATACTCGTCTGCCGATGCGGCATTGCGAACGATCCATTGATGAGGGATCTGTTTATAGCGAAAGTAGGATCGAATCTTGACGGAGAAGGGCGATAGTTCCGCACCAAATATTCTGTATTGATCTGTCATGGTTCAAGACTCCGTTCTTAGTGTTTTGTTATCGGCGATGGTGGCGCCGTTTTTTGCATATTCGGCTTTTCGTTCGGCACTCCACTGATCTATTTCTTCCTTCGGCATGCCGTATGCCAAGCCTCGGCCTACGGCAGGTCTCGCTCGAACCCGATCGATCCAGGCCATGACATTGGGCTGGTCGGTCATGTTGATCTTGCTCCACTTCCAGCCACGCACCCACGGGTAGATAGCGATGTCGGCGATGGTAAGGTTGTCGCCGCAAACATAATCTCGACCCTCGAGACGGTGATTCAATACTGAGGCAAGGCGTCGCGCTTCTTTGAGAAATCGTTCCAAGGGATGCGCCTTGGCGGCATCGTCGACGTCGTCCATGTACCTTGTGTAGCTCAATCTATTACCAAATATTGGGCCAACGTTTGCTGCCTGCCAGTACAACCAGGGCAGAATTTCCCAGCGCTTTTCACCCTGGGGGAAAAGGTCAGAGGGATATTTTTCACCCAGGTATTGAAGGATGGCGCAGCTCTCCATAATGTCGACATCGCCATCAATCAGTACCGGGATTTTTTGATTCGGATTGTGCCGCGTGAATTCCTCAGAGAACTGCTCACCGTCGATTAAACTGATGTTGCGTAGTTTTAGTTCGGGCATGTCTATCCCGGCTTCAATCAGCTCTTCCACCATAATGGTGACTTTCCAACCGTTGGGTGTTGCCGCGGTCCATAGATCCATTGTTCAGGTTCCTAGTATTTTTTTGCGAAGTTGTGCGGTGTGCTGTTCTATTGCATTGATGTCGTCATCCAAGTAACCGAGTGCTTCCATCACCTCCCTGGTGGCGTTGCCGAGTGCCGGTGGGGCGGTTTTTACAGATCCTGGTGTCTCACTCAATTGAACTAGATTGCCGACTACGCGGGATTCGCCTACGCCATCGAACTCCATCGGCACAATGTATTCGTTGGCAATTGTTTGGGGGTCGCTCGCGACCTCTGCATGGTTTTGAATTTTTTCGGCAATGATGTCGTCTTGTGACCTAAAGAACGCTGACCATTCTGCACTTGTTCGATTGGCAAACACCTTTGCCATATCAGCGCGCACGCGTTTTACGGCAGCGTCGTCCTGGCCGCCAGGCAGTGCACCCATCCGTTTGAATCCGTCATCCCAGAACGGGTTACTGGCAAGATCCGGCAGGCCGCCATATTCACAGAATGGCTTCCATGCTTTATCGCCGATCAGGCAGAAGATAAACGCTTCACCATCACTTGCGGCATAGACGCCCCAGGGTCCTCGAATGTTTGGCATATGATTCCCGGCGCGTTTCAAGGGTTTACCCGTCAACAGGTATTGCTGTATTTCCCAGGACTGCAACCATATTTGTGTTCCCAGGCTGGAAGTATTCACCTGCTGAGCGACACCGTGGCGTTCTTTGGCCAGTAGTGCTGTGACAATACCCAGGGCAAAGTGCATGGCGCCGGCGCCATCGGCGATAGTTGCACCGGACGGCGTAGGCAGCCCATCAGATGGCCCGCACAGGTTAGCCAGTCCTCCCCGCGCTTGTACGGCGCCTTCAACCATCGGCCTGTCCGCATCAGGCCCAAGTGGGCCAAAGCCGTTAACCGTGGCATAAATTGCATTGGGGTTTAGTTTTTTTACGCTGTCGTAGTCAAGTCCCAGACGATTAAGAAAATGCGCGCGGTAGTTGCTCATGAAAACGTCGGCGTCTTTAATGAGTTGGCGTACCACGTCTATGCCAGCGTCTGTGTTGACATCCAGGCAGACCGATCGTTTGCCACGATTGCCGGCGGTGAACATCGAGCCCGGTGTCTCCGGTGGCGTCTCGTTGTTCACACCTCTGTGAAATCGGCTTGAGTCGCCGATTGGCGGCTCGATCTTGATGACATCGGCGCCCATATCAGACAGATAGACGCCCGCTGCGGGCCCTTGTATTGCAGTACCCATTTCAATGATGGTGTAACCGGTCAATGGTTGAGGCATTGTGATTCCTGGTTCCTATCGTTAATTTTTAGGCGAGTTTTGAAAAATCGGGTTCTCGCTTTTCCAGGAAGGCGTTGATCGCCTCCATGTTCTCTGGGCCACCATGGAGTTCGTCATAGACGGCGTTTTCTGCGTCCATAGTCGCTCGTATTTTCTCGCGCACAGGCCCCATCGAGAGTTCCTTTGATCGTATCAATGCCACCGGCGAATTAGCGGCCATGGTTTGCGCCCGCGTCATGACTTCATCGAGTAAAGCGTCGTCGGGAAATACATCCAGCACCAGGCCTGATTCCTTACATTCATTGGCGTCAAACCAGGCGGAGGAATAGAGCATCCAGTTGGCTGCCTGATGACCCATCATGCGGGGGAACAGATAGGTTGCCGCTGCTTCGCCGACAACGCCGAGCGACGTAAACGGGCACCTCAGGCGCGCGCTTTGCGCCATAAAGGACATGTCAGCCAGCCCAATCATGGTTGCGCCGAAGCCAACGCCAAACCCATTGATCGCAAGTAACAGAGGCTTTGGGAAATCAATCAGCGTATTGAATAGGCCAGGTACGCCATGCTTAGGCGGTTCGATATCTTTACCGACTTCACTTAGGTCAAGCCCGGTTGTAAATGCTCGGCCAGTACCCGTTATGATTACGACGCGAACGGCTGCTTCTGCTTGAGCAGCTAACAGTGCTTCAGTCAGGTCGTCGAACTGTTGCCCATTGAAGGCGTTCATCGCGTCCGGCCGGTTCAGCGTAATCGTTCTTACGTGGCCATCATCTGTTGTCAGTATCATTTGTTATTCCTTTGCAAAGTAAAACTCGATTTCGACTATAGCGAATCAACCCCGCCGCTGTCTTTTGTGGAAATCCCATGTAGATGATCTGTCTGTTAGGCGACAGTAGGCGTCTTCTCAGCGTGTCTCCGGCCATGGTTTAGCCGTTAAGCGGAATTCAATACTCGGCCAATTTAGACATGTTGTCTAATGCAATTGTCGTCATGTAATATGCGTCATATGCATGCTTCTGGAGTCCGATTATGCGAATGAATATTGACCTGAAGAAAATCAGACACGTGGCGGAGGTTGCTCATTCAGAATCGATCACCACTGCCTCACATACACTCGCAATTTCTCAGCCCGCGTTAACACGCAGCATCGCGGATGTAGAGAAGCAACTGGGTGTACAGCTGTTCTTGCGTATGAGACGTGGCATGCGATTAACCGAGGCGGGGCAGGTGTTCGTTGACCAGGCGCAGAGGGTCATAAAGAGTGTTGATGACCTGTTTATCAATACCGAGGACTATCTCAACCTTAAACTTGGCAGGTTAAGAGTTGGTATCGCGCCATCGGCCTATCAGGTCTATATCAATGGACCGCTGGAAGAGCTGGTCAAGGCGTATCCCGGCATGCAGCTTGAACTCGTTGTCGGGTCAGCTGAACAACTCGCGCCCAGAGTGATCAGTGGTGATCTTGATGTGTTGTGGGGTGCCGCCAGACCACTGACTCAGTGGCCGGAAATGAAAGTGACGGTATTACGAGACTTGTATTATGGATTTATGATTCGAAGGAATCATCCATTGACCAAACTGAAAAAGATCGGAGAGGCTGACTTGCTGAAATACCCTATTTTATTGCCCGCAACGGTCCAACCGATTCATATCGATGTCGCCACGCGGTATGCACCCAATGGCTTGCCGCCAATGCATCCAAGGTACGTTACCGATGATTTTGAGTTAACCAAATCTATTGTTGCCAGCACTGATACTTTTTCACATGTTGCTTCACTATCACCAAAGTTTGCAGAAAGGTTAAAGCGTTTTGTTATTCTTGATGGTGTCGTTGATATCCCGCCGCAACAACTGGCCTATGCTGTGGCAGCAACCAAAGCTAAATCGCCTGCTGTTGAAGCTTTTGAGGCAGTTGTATCAGCTAGCATTGGGTGAGGCGCGGCGTCGGTCAGCTACGGGCTGATTCGTCAGAACATTGTGGGGTAGTGAAAAAAGATATCTGGTGACCAGAATTTTTAGGGCCAGCAGTAAAAAAAGAATCGCTAACTAATATCCGTCTTTCGTCGTAAAAGTAGGTAACGCAAATGCCGCGCATGGAGCCATCCGTACTTGAAGAATTTCTGCAGCAACCGCACGTTGGCGTGTTGGCCTCTCTGCGGCGTGATGGCAGACCCTACACGGTGCCTATCTGGTGGTTACATGACGATGGCGTGTTTTGGCTTACCGGTACAACCAATCGACTCTGGTGCAAACAGTTGCAGTTTGACGCGCGTTGTTCGCTGTGCATTGAGGCATTAGCACCTGTCGCCGGGCACGTTGGGATTGATGGCGTAGCCGAGTCGTACCTGCTTCCCGAGTTTGATATCTGGCCTGTTACCCGCAAGCTTGCTGAGAAATACGTGGGCAATGGGGGTTCGGGGGC
>DGOD01000364.1:5671-5978 GCA_002389265.1 Gammaproteobacteria bacterium UBA4475 | reverse complement strand
ACCCGAGTCTGAAGCTTTTCCTGGGCATAGTCACTGGCCGTGTCTCTAATCAGTCGCTCATCTTCCGTCAACTGATCATCGAGAAAGAACGGGTCGTCCCATTTAAATCCGGCCATGACTACTCCTGAAATTCGTGTCTGTGTTAGGTTGGCGCTTTGCTGAAAGGATGCTTACAATGCGGCCTTTCACTTCGCTAGTTCGAGTACGCGCCATTATATAGACACTGGTCTATGATATATAGGCTAGGACTCAAACCCGCGTTTCGTTTATCAACTCCTATAAGGTACAACATGGCCCTTGACGCAGA
>DGOD01000364.1:0-5610 GCA_002389265.1 Gammaproteobacteria bacterium UBA4475 | reverse complement strand
CAGGTTGGCGCCGAAGACCTGATCCCCGACGATGTCATTCAAGACATGCGTGAGATGGGCTTGTTCGGCCTGACCATACCCGAAGCCTACGGCGGTCTGGGTTTGAACATGAGTGAAGAAGTGGCAGTTGCACGAGTTTTTGGCCATACCTCACCGGCGTTTCGCTCGATCTTTGGCACCAATGTCGGTATTGGCTCACAGGCCTTGATCATTGATGGCACAGAGGCCCAGAAACAGCAGTACCTGCCGGGCATGGCTACCGGTGAAATCATCGGCAGCTTCTGCCTAACCGAGCCAGATGCCGGTTCTGACGCAGCGTCTGTGCGCTTGACGGCAAAAAAAGATGGCGATGATTACCTGCTTAACGGCACGAAACGCTATATCACCAATGCCCCAAAGGCCCAATTGCTCACCGTTTTTGCCCGCACCAATGCAAATGAAACCGGCTCTCGTGGTGTGTCTGCATTTCTGGTCGACGTCAAGAGCACTGGCATCAGCATGGGCCAACCCTATCGGAAAATGGGCCAGCAAGGCACCTACGTTTGTGATGTGATGTTTGACGACGTCAGAGTCAGCGCTGCCAACCTGGTGGGCGGCAAGGAAGATGTTGGCTTCAGAACCGCCATGAAAGTACTGGATAAGGGTCGCTTGCACATCAGCGCCCTTAGCGTCGGTATTGCCGAGCGGCTGATCCGCGACAGCGTCATATATGCTTCGGAGCGCAAGCAGTTCGGCAAGCCGATCTTCGAGTTCCAAATGATTCAATCCATGCTGGCTCGCAGCCAGACCGAGATGTATGCCGCGCGCTGCATGGTTGAGGACGCCGCCAGACGCCGTGACGCCGGCGAGAACGTCGCGGCCCTAGCGGCGGCGTGCAAGCTATTCGCCACCGAAATGGTTGGTCGCGTCGCCGACAACGCGGTGCAAATACATGGTGGCGCCGGTTATGTTGAAGACTATGGCATCGAACGGTTTTACCGCGACGTGCGGTTGTTCCGCATCTATGAAGGGACTTCCGAAATTCAGCAAACGGTGATCGCCAAAGACTTGCTGAAGCAACTGGGCTAAACCCGGCTGTTAATGGACACAATGATGCTGTTGCTGTTCGAGAGCCAGCGACTGTGACGTAAGACGCCAACACCAAAGGGCGCTTGATGAAAGGCTATTCCACTCGTGAGGTCGCTGAACTGCTGGCCATGACGCCACGGTCAATTCGTGAGATCGCCCGTGGCATCATTGATATCAAGCGCAACCCCAGCAGCCGCTATCGATTCAGCTTTCAAGATATTGTGCTGTTGCGCACTGCGAAAGAATTGATCAACACCGGTGTCAGTCAGGGTCGCATCAATCGCACCTTGCTGAGCCTGCAGCGACAACTGCCCCATCGCGCCCTGACGTCCTTGCGTATCACCGGCGAAGGCGGAGCCGTGGTGATCCGCAGCCAAGATCACGTTTACAACCCCGAAAGCGGCCAACTCCATTTCAACTTCACGATTTCCGACTTGGCAGGATCAGTAGCCCCCCTGGCTCGCCAGGCTGCCCAGGATGCGTCGCAACAAGATCACTTGACGAGTGATGACTGGTTTGATTTGGGGGTAGATCTGGAAGCCGTCTCGCCTGAGGACGCCCCGGCCGCTTATCTGCGCGCCCTTGAATTGGATCCTAATCACGCCGATGCTCACGTTAACTTCGGCCGGTTAATGCAGGAATCTAATCAACCCGAGCTCGCAGAAACGCATTATCTTCAGGCGCTCACGTTGGAGCCTGATCATCTGTTCGCCTCGTTTAATCTAGGCACGCTGTTAGAAGATATGGGTCGTTTCGAAGATGCCATAATTGCCTACAAGCATGCGGATGCCTTCGCAGACGCGCATTACAACTTATCACGGCTATATGAGGTCATGGGTGAGCACCTGCTGGCGCTGGCGCACTTGAGAACCTATAAAGCGCTTAGTGATTCGCAGTAAGCTCCCCTGCCCAACCTGCACGTCGCCCTGAGCTCAGTGAATCACAGGATTGAACGTCTCCATGGCAATCCTTAAGACCTGAGCCCCCAATAGCGTCACTCTTCCCCTAAACCGCGTCTCACCATCGTCGGTGTACTCGAATTGATACTCACGCCAAACTCGCCACTGCTTGTGTTGATCGCGACTCAGGGAGATCTTTAGCTGATGCACCGTCTGATCCAACAACTGAACTTCGCATCGTTGACTTTCCTGACTTGCGGCTCTCACAGCCAGCTCCTTGGCGCGCATAGACGCCTGCCAATACAGCACAAACACCACCAGTCCAAAAATCATCAATAATTCGAGCATCAAAAACACCTGTTTAGAAGCCTTCATCGTCGCAATTTTCGGCTTTCGGCACAATTGAACAATGAATCCTTGAGAAGATTGCAGAAGTCGCTTAACAAGCGGCTCAAAATGACCTATATTACGCGTCGTTCGGAGGGGTGGCAGAGCGGTTGAATGCACTGGTCTTGAAANNACCGGAACCCGAAAAGGCGGACTGCCCCTCCGCCATTAACGTGTTTTGCGCAAAGCGCAAAACACGCCCGACAGGTTTTTCCCGTAGCGAAACACCGAGAGGGTCTCACTCCCAGCCCTCCCCTCATACCCAAGCAAACATACCGAAAATCACTGCCTTTGCTCCGGGCAGCGGCCGTATTCAGTCACTTTGCCCTGAAAAATGAAGCCAGAATTAGCCGGCGACTGGTTTCGGAACACCTGCAGCCAGGCGCTGCCATCATAGCTCGATTTTAAGGTTAGCCACCCAGGCAGAAAACCCACCGCCAGAGTGACGAAACTTTACACCATCACACCATCGCCAAAATAGCCGATGTCTGCATAGTCAACGGTAGAACAATCGCGCGAAACAGGCCGATTTGCTCAAGCACACACCTGAAGTTTCCTGCCAGAATTCCTTGGTGCTTCCATCCGGAAATAGACCTGGAGAAAATTCGTAGCTGGCAAATTAATCATTTTTGCTCTATGCCTGCTGATGGCTGCGGTTGGTTTGCAATTCAGACCGGATTTACCGATGACGAGATAGCAGCCTACAACCAACTTCACTTGATACCTTTCAATCGAGCATTTGGCCAGCACTGCGAATTGCTGCCTGATCCGCTAACCAAAGGTGAATTCATGGAGCAATGCAGAGCCATCAGAGAGTTCCCGCCGCACCACTATGAAAGCATTGACGACCAGATGCTGCGGCAACTCGCCGAGCATGATGCCGTTGCAGCGCTGGTTCTGGGCCAGCGAACGGTGAAAGACCATGAGCGTGCCAGATACTACATCACGGCAGCAGCCCTGTGTCAGGCAAGACCGGCCCGTTGATGACTCTTGCGGAGCTGAACTACGACACTGCCGTTGAGATTCATAATGACAAAGGTAGACCATGCAGGCGTAAGGCACTACCGAGCTTGATCAGGCGCATCGCTCTGGAGGAAGTCGCCCACAGACTCGGTGACCCCAGAAGCGATCCGGCGAGTTGGCGTGCCCTTCTGGAGGAAGTAGCCGCTGACGAATACAACGCAGAATTACGCAACGCGCAGCCATTGGCGTACCAAATACTGTCAGACATGGCACATATACAGCAGACCGTGACTGGCAGCCTTCAGGCAAGGAGCGCACTCGATGCATAAGTACCTTCTTGCCATGGCTGCAATCATAATTTTACTGCCCTCGGCGGCCTTCGGGTCGAGCAGACTGAATCTGTATGCACGGATCATTTACGGGTATCTGGCCAACATTAACGGCGTGACTTCGACCACCACTGAGAACAATTCTGCGGACATCGACGGCCGCTGTCTGTTATCGGCATAACCCCATGCGCACCGTTTTTAGGATTTTTACAGGCTCGGCCAATATCTGACCCCTCAAGACAGATACTCTGGTCGCACCGCTTCGATCCCGTTTCGAAATCAGGTCAACCACATCCATACCCCCGGTCACCATCGCAAATGCCGGGAATCCACGGGTATCCGGTTCAGTCCGGCCCCCTTCGTCAAACGCAGGCGTCGTTTCAAGGCAGATGAATACATCCGGTATTGCATTACCGGTGGCGGTCAGGTCTCGCGCCAGTGACACGGTGCCCCGGATATGTGCCAATCCACTCTGCGTGGTTGTCTCGAAATCCACCAGCAACGGCAGACCGACCTGACTGAGTGGTCGTCTATCCTCCCCTGTCAGACTGCGGTACATGGCACCACCCTCGATAATCTGCATTCGCTCTGAACCGGAAGAAAACGAAGCACCCGCCCGGTGAAACGTCACGTCATTGAAGTGGCCCGCGTCGACAAGGTCGAGAAAATAGCGGGCAGTATTCGGTGCTGCGTGCGTGTTGACGACGATATCGATATTACCCACGCCAGTTTCAAACCGCACAAGGACGTCGCTGGTCTCAGGCATACTCACGACGCCCATTGCCTGGCTGCATCAGTCAGTCGCTGGTAGCAATAGCCCGCGTAACTCCGCCTGACCAGAATACGGTAGCGACTTGCGTCCAACTTCCACAGCAACACCTGGGCTTTGCCCAGCAGCGTCTGCGCACAACGGTTGCCTGTCAGCTTTGCCACATCATAGGGACAACTGCTGCGCACAATCTCGTCAGCAAATTGTGCCGCCAACCCTATGATGGTGTAGCCACTGGAAACATCCGTGACAGCCGATGGCACTGCAGTTGAGTGCGTCAGGGCTGATTCAACCTTTGCCAGGGATGCATGCGGCAACACAAGAAGCCGCTCATCTGGGCCGAGCCAGAAGAGGCTCTGATCAACCGCGGACGCAAAGGTGTTGACAGCCAGTGGTGCAGCGAGCGCAGTTGCCAGCCCGGCAGCCTCCGCAAGGGCTTCAAATCTCGCAACATCGTTTGGCTTAACGCGCAGGTTCAGAAAGCCAAGGCCGGTGATCTCGGTCACCGGTGATGATCCCAGCTTGGTCTTCTGCGACCCGGTCACAAGATCCAACGGTGTTTCTCGCCTGGGTTCAATCATGCTGGCTCTGCCTGCGTTTCATTCAGGAACACGGTAGGGACTATCTTCGCTGGTATGACGCGTCCATCTTTGAGCGGGCAATGCACCACATCGCCCATGCGCTGTCTGCCATTCCTGACAAACCCGAGTGCAAATGTTCGCTCGAGGACCGGACTGTAGTAGCTTGACGTAACATGCCCGAGCATCACGATCGGCACCGCCTGGCCCGGGTCGTCCACCAACTGCCCGCCTTCCAGCAGTCGCTCAGCAGGGTCAAGCGGCAGTAATCCGACCCATTGCTTGCGCATTTTTCCACTGGTGTGGCTTCGTGCAAGCGACCGCTTACCGATGAAACTGAAGGGCTTCTTGGCATTCACGACCCAGCTCATGCCCAAATCCTGCGGCGTTACTGATCCGTCAGTATCCTGACCGACAATGACAAAGCCTTTTTCGGCCCGCAGTACATGCATGGTTTCTGTACCGTAGGGCGTAATGCCGAACGGCTGACCCGCTGACATGCATGCCTCCCAGACATGCCGACCATAGTCTGCAGGTACATTAATCTCGTAACTCAGCTCTCCGGTAAAGCTGACCCGCATGATACGGGCCCGCACCCCCGCAGCCGTTCCGTCCCG
>DGOD01000174.1 GCA_002389265.1 Gammaproteobacteria bacterium UBA4475 | reverse complement strand
CAATGAAAGCTCGCCAATGAAAGGGCGCCCTGAAAAACGCGACAGGGGCCCAGTGATATCAGTAAATTAGTGCATGCTATTAGTTGATGATAATGATGGGATCCAGCACGCAACCTTCGGTAGACGTGACATTATAGGCAACGTGATCGCCTGACTTACCCGTGACAATGCACTGGTAGTAACCTTGGTTGGGGCGGGCCTGGCAATTTTTAAGTTCGCCGGGAGAGCCTGCTTTAGTCGTAATACTTGCGATTGAATCCAGAGGTGCCCAGCGCACAGGACCGTTGTTGTCGCGACAGGCTGTGTCTTTCGGGTCGTTAGCGCTACCGCCGCAGCTACGATCATGGCTAATGACCTCAGTCGGCTCGCAGCCATTAAACATTACTTGCAAGTTAGAAGCGGCGAAACTGCCGCTGGTAAAAAATAGTGCGGAAAAAAACAGACTAATCATTTTTATATTCATAAGACGTCCTTGTCTTGGAATTGTGGATCTGAGTCAAGCAGTACTTGAGGATAGCCAGCTTCTCGGGCCATATCAATATAGTGGCTCGAGGACGCCAACTGTCCCAGTAGCGAAGTCGCTACAGCAAGATCATACAATACATTGAAATCGGTGCCATTATTGTTTTGGAATTTTTCGATCTGACTCTCAGCATTCTCTTGGTCACCGATAGCCGCGTAATAAACCGCTAGCCGTGAATTTGTAGCGGAGTTAGTGGGATTGATAGTCAGGTTTTTCTCAGCGAGTCGGATTGCCTGCTGGTATGCGTCTTGCGCGTGTTGCTCGTCTTGAGCGGTAAAGCGCAGGATGTCGCCTATATTGCCCCAGAGTCGGTGATCATTAGAGTCCATTTTTACAGCGGTTTCGAACTGTTGCAACGCCTCATCGAAACGTTTGGCGTAATACAGGGCGGTGCCCATGTTCGAGTAGGCCGCCGAGTTCGTCGAAAACTGGCTGGCCTTGAGCCAAGATTGATAAGCTTGGTCGAAATGCCCGGCATAGTACTGTGCGGCCCCGAGATTGTTCAACGCGGTGGCGTTAGCCGTTGTTAGTTGGGTGACTCGAAGATAACTTTCTATGGCCTGGAAGTAGAGCCCATGTCGAAAATAGAAACTCCCAAGTTGGTTCTGTGCTTTCCAATAACTTGGCCGTAATTGTGTCGCCTTCAAGTATAGGGCCTCGGCAGACTGGTAGTTGCCTTCTTGGGCAAAGATGTCGGCCAGTCCCATGTTTGCCTCGGCGCTACGAGCATCTAGTTCCAATAGCTTAGTATAGTGATAGCGCGCCAGATCCGTTTCGCCACTGGTCCGATAAAGTTCAGCCTGAGCCAGCTGGACATCACTCTGACGTTCATTGAGGTGCAGAGCTTGCCGGCAGTTTTTTTGAGCCATGTCGAATTCTTCGGTAGCGTTGCTGATTCGATAGCGTTCTAAATAAGCTCTGCACATGGCGGCGTAGGCCACGGAAAAATTCGGGTCAATCATCGTTGCTGTTTCAAACCGCTTGATAGCCGACAAAATATGATGCTGTTCGCCACGGCGCAACAGATCAATGCCCCGTAGGTATTCCCTGTAGGCAGTTTTGTCGGGGCTAATAGACTTAAGATTAGCCATTTCCAGATGATCACCAGAGGCCAGATTCAGTTTGCCTAATACGCCAAACACAAGTTTTTTCTGGAGCTCAAAAATATTATCGCTGGAGTCGCTGTAGACTGTTTGCCAGATGAGCGAATTTGACGCGAGATCCTTCAGTTGCACCGAAAGATTAACGTTCCCCTCACTGACAACAACATCGCCGCTGAGAGCGTAATCAGACTCTGTTTGCATGATATTCAGGGGTATGGAGGTGAGATCCAGGTTCCAGAGACCGCCGACCTGAATGAGTTCAAGATCTTCGAACTGACTGAAGCGCTGGATAACTTCCCTGGTCATGCTGTCAGCATAAAATTGTTCATCTGGGGTGTTGCCGGAAGCAAAGGGGACGATGGTGAGTCGCGGTGTAACCTTGGC
Source organism: Gammaproteobacteria bacterium UBA4475 (assembly GCA_002389265.1). Classification (GTDB taxonomy): domain Bacteria; phylum Pseudomonadota; class Gammaproteobacteria; order Pseudomonadales; family Azotimanducaceae; genus UBA4582. The sequence continues at coordinate 3,921 of DGOD01000174.1, read as the reverse complement.
CAGCTCGACTCGATCCTGCGTTAGGAGCGAAATAGCCGCCAAGAGAATGGTCGCCGCAATGATGATAGTTGCGGGCAAGAGATAGTCACGTCGACGGCGATAACGTTGCCGTCCGCTGGATCGCATGTGGTTAATACCCTTGAGCTCGCGAAGTTCTTCTGCGCTGTCAGCATTGAGTACGCGGTCGAGTACTGACAAGAACTTTCGGTATTCATTTGGATCCACAGCCTGGGGCCAGTTCTTGAAGTTAGCGCACTGCTGCTGTTTAAACGCGACAGGCAAACGAATCTCATCGATGCTGATGGGGACCAGTACATCGCGATCTAAGCCTTCAAGAGCTTCATTTTTGACCCATTGAGAGTTGACTGAGCTGTAACTCCAGACCACAACAACACATTGGGCTGCCTGAATTTCGCGGTCAATGGTAGCCTCAAAGCTCTCCCCGGGTTGTAGTGCACGATCCCACCATACTGAATATCCTTCAGCTTCAAGTGAGGTCACCAAGGATCTTACGCGCGGTAGATCCTCATGTGCATAACTTAAGAAAACCTGGGCCAAGTTGCCGATCCTGTTGGGGAGGCTGTTGTGAACCCCAAATGATCATTATTTATAGTGCCATGGTCTGATTCAAAAGACGCTTAACTACCCGTCTCGTCGAGACTATTGATATCATAGCCATATCATTATCCATAAACAACCTGGTGTAGTTGACGTACGAGGCGGGTTTTGTCTTCCTGGTTAAGGAAGCTGCCTATTTCCAATTCCTGTCCGTGAGAGCGGATACAGATGGTGCTCGTATCGCCGCGACGGCGAGGCTCCTTCACCAAAAATTGAGACCAGCTACGGTTGAAGTTCCGGACTTCCTGACGATGAAAAATGCCTTTTTCGATCATCACTTCGTGGGTCGAAATTGTGATTATTTCCTGGCGATAACACCGGGAGACGCAGTAATGAATGCATAACCAGAGACAGCCTATCTCAAGAATCGAAAAAGGTAGGATTAACCAGGCGCCGGCCAATAAGAATCCACCACCGATAGTCACGGAGATAGCCATCAGACTATAAAGTAAGGTGAGGTTGGCCCGCCAAGTCCAAGAAAAATTTGGCGCCAGTACGATACGACCAGTGAGAGAAGTGGGATTGATGTCGGCGTCGACCATATTGAGGGCACCCTAAATGGCTTAATGATTTTAGCAGGCTCATTGATGTTGCTGGCTACCAGTGACACTGGGTTACGCCGCAGGCAGCAATTCCTTCAAATTTTTGAGCAGTTGTGCATTTTCGTCCGATGTGCCAATGGTGATGCGAAGTTTGTCGTCGAGCCTTGGCTGATCGAAGTGGCGCACCAGGATGTGTCTTTGCTTGAGACCCTGGTAGAGCGCTGCTGCCGATATGCCGATGGCTGCAGGAACCTGCACCAGCAAAAAATTTGCGTGGCTGGGGGACGAAGTCAGGCCTATATCCGCCAAAGCCTCACTGAGTCGCTGTCGTTCTGCGCGCACTTGTTGCCAGGTCAATCGAGCATGTTCCTGGTCTTGCAGGGCTGCCGTGGCAATTTTTTGGCTGAGTAGGTCGAGGTTATAGCTGTCGCGAGTCTTTTCCAGCATGGGTGTGATTAAACTAGCAGCACCGATGCCATAACCAAATCTCAAGCCAGCCAGAGAGTAACCCTTGCTCAGCGTGCGCAGGAACAGCAAGTTATCGAATTGATTGACTAAATCAAGGCAGTCATGCCGTATTGATGGGTCAACAAAATCCACATAGGCTTCGTCAATCAACAGGACCGAATTCAGTTGAGCAGCCATTGACGCAATAGTTGCAGCATCCAGCAAGTGTCCCGTTGGTGCGTGCGGGTTCACGATCAGGGTCAGCGCGGCACCAGCGTTGTTAACCTGGTCGCAGAAGTCCGCAGCAAGCGCCCAGTTGGGCTGCAGCGGAATCTGCAATATCGGGCAGTCCTGAATCTGCGCCAAGACCGGATACAGAGAATAGGTGGGTGCTGTCATAGCGATCAGCCGGCCCGGATCGACGAAGGTCGTGATAATGAGGCGTAATAGTTCATCGCCACCTCGAGTGGCGATGATGTTGTTGCGAGCGACCCCGTGTAAAGCCGCAGCGACATCTCGAAAAGCGTCGGCGGTGGGCGGCGGATAGCGCCGAAGTGCTACCGGATCAAAATCCTGCATAACGCCTTGCACCGCAGGTGTCGGGGGATATGGGTTCTCGTTGGTATTAAGTTTGATTGTTTGAGCGTCTTCCGGTTGCTCTCCGGAGGCGTAGCCTTGCATACGCTGGATGTTGTGCCGTTCAAAACTCATGCTCTATTCCTGCGACTAGGTGTTGTCTGGTGGTTCATAACTTACGGTCTGAATGTACAGTTCCTGTTTGCCATTGGGCAGTTTAACAACAATATCATCACCCTCGCGCTTGCCCAATAGAGCGACGGCGAGTGGCGATTTCAGGCTGATCCAACCTTTTTTCAAGTCAAATTCATCGGCCCCGACAATACGCACCAGGTTGATAGCACCGGTTGCGTCTTCTAGGTGAATCCAGGCGCCAAAAAACACCTTGTCGAGTTCTGTGGGCTTGCGATCCACGATCTCAAGATTGTCCAAGCGCTTGGTAAGATAACGAATACGCTTATCGATCTCTCGTAGATGCTTTTTACCGTAAATATAATCCGCATTTTCTGAGCGATCGCCTAGTGCCGCCGCGGCAGAGACGATTTTGGTCACGGCCGGCCGTGTGACGCGCCAGATATTCGTGAGTTCGTCCCTCAGCATCCTGGCGCCTTCTGGTGTGATGTAGACTTTTTCAGCCATCAGCGTTAAGTCGCTCAACAATTAGGACGATCAAGCCCGCGCCTATCAATGCCGCCCATTCTAAAGGGCTACTGCCGAGCCAGGTTGCCAAAGGAATACTAATGACAAGCAGGCCGAGTTCCGGGCCAAAGGCTACTTCGTTGCGGTACGCCATGTTCAGTCCGCTCATCGAGAAGCCTGTGGCATGCTTGAAATGCGTGAAGCCAGTATTTGCTCCTCTATCGAAGACGGCAGGATCGTTCTGTTCAAGCGGGTTATTGGACACAGAGTTCCCTTGCTGGAAAACCGCCAAAATTGACACAGGGTTCTCTCGAAAGCAATCGAAAGCCACTACCAAGATCATTTGAGGGTGCTGAGAGGTTGCTAAATGGTGAGTAATTTTCTCTTGAATAAGTAGTGCCTGTCCCCAAACTAAGTTTTAGCCTACATTCGGCAAGTCAAATACAGGACGTATAACTCATGCGAATAGATCGATTTACCAGCAAACTACAAGAAGCCATGTCTGATGCTCAGTCTTTGGCGGTGGGCAAGGACCACAATCAGATCACCCCGATCCATCTGGTCATAGCGCTGTTCGATCAACGGGGAGGATCTACTAGGCCGTTATTTGCACAAATGGGCGTCGATGTCGCCAAGTTCCGTGAGGAGCTCGATGGGCTGCTGGGGAACTTGGCGGTGCAGAAAGACAATTTTGGTGATGTACAGGTGTCTGCCGAGCTCGGTCGTCTACTCAATCGCGCAGACAAATTTTCCCAGGAGCGCGACGATCAATTCATTTCCAGCGAACTGGTGATCCTGGCGGCGCTTGAAGATCGTGGTAACCTGGCCCAGCTATTTGAGAAGTATAATGTTAAGAAGGAAGCCCTAGCGCGGGTCATTGATCAGATGCGCGGTGGTGAGTCAGTCAAGGATCCGAATGCAGAAGAGACCCGGCAGGCCCTCGACAAGTATACAGTCAATCTGACTGAACTCGCAGAGAAGGGCAAGCTTGACCCTGTGATTGGGCGAGATGACGAGATCAGGCGCACCATTCAAGTGCTACAACGCCGTACGAAAAACAACCCGGTTCTAATTGGTGAGCCTGGTGTAGGTAAGACGG
>DGOD01000179.1 GCA_002389265.1 Gammaproteobacteria bacterium UBA4475 | reverse complement strand
AGTACAGTATAGATGAAATAAGTCTTAGTCAAAGCCCAAAATCGGCCATTTTGCGCCGCCTGATACCCAACACAGCCCGCGCCGATCCTAGAGCTTAGAGAACCATCGAGCCCAGCATTGTCGCGCCAATCTGACCAACAATGAACAATCATCTGGACTTATCTGACGCACACCAAAAACAGCACTGGATATTGAGGCGGTGGCGCTATAAGATGGCGCGCCTTTTCACAAGCACTTTTTGATCCTTTTACACAGAGCATAGAGCCATGACTGACCTGAGCCGCTATCGGAATATCGGCATTTTCGCCCACGTAGATGCTGGTAAAACCACCACCACCGAACGTATTTTGAAACTGACCGGCAAGATTCACAAGATCGGCGAGGTCCATGACGGCGCAGCGACCACCGACTTTATGGAGCAGGAACAGGAGCGAGGCATTACGATCCAGTCGGCTGCGACTACCGCTTTCTGGAAAGAGCACCGTCTGAACATCATCGATACACCTGGACACGTGGACTTCACCATTGAAGTCTACCGCTCCTTGAAGGTGCTGGATGGCGGCGTCGGTGTCTTCTGTGGATCCGGTGGTGTTGAACCCCAGTCCGAGACTAACTGGCGCTATGCGAACGAATCAGAAGTGGCTCGAATCATCTTCATCAATAAGCTTGACCGACTGGGTGCAGACTTCTACCGCGTGGTCAAGCAGGTCGAAGACGTTCTGGCAGCCCGGCCTTTAGTCATGGTATTGCCAATCGGCGAGGAAGAAAACTTCGTCGGTGCAGTTGATCTTATCACCATGAAAGCCCACATCTGGGACGATTCCGGCGATCCCACGAAATATGTCATCACCGACATTCCAGAGAACATGCTGGAACTCGCTGCTGAATACCGCGAAAAGCTGATCGAGACAGCCGTTGAGCAAGACGAAGACATCATGATGGCCTATCTTGAAGAAGCCCAAGAGCCCACTATCGACGAGCTCAAGCGCTGCATCCGCAAGGGTACCATCGCGCTGGAGTTCTTCCCGACTTTCTGTGGTTCTGCGTTCAAGAATAAGTGTATCCAGATGATGTTGGATGGCGTTATTGATTATCTGCCAAACCCAACAGAAGTGACCCCGCAGCCAGAGGTTGATTTGGATGGCGTGGAAACTGGGACATTCGCGATTGTTGATGCAGACAAGCCACTGCGCGCTCTGGCCTTCAAAATCATGGACGACCGCTTTGGCGCGCTGACCTTTACTCGAATTTACTCTGGCAGGCTCAAAAAGGGCGATACCGTTCTGAACACCTTTACAGGTAAAAGCGAACGTATTGGCCGGCTGGTCGAGATGCATGCCAACGAGCGTATCGAAATCGACTCGGCGACAGCGGGCGATATCGTCGCCTTGATTGGCATGAAGAATACCCAGACAGGACACACCCTATGTGACCCTAAGTTTCCAGCAACACTGGAGCCCATGGTATTTCCTGAGCCAGTAATCTATCTTGCCGTATCGCCAAAAGACAAGACAGCAGCCGAAAAAATGGGTATGGCATTGTCAAAAATGATTCAGGAAGATCCGTCTTTCCGAGTTGAAACTGATGTCGAGTCTGGCGAAGTCATCCTCAAAGGGATGGGTGAATTACACCTCGACATCAAAGTCGACATCTTGCGCCGCACCCATGGTGTTGACGTCGTTGTCGGCAAACCCCTGGTGGCCTATCGTGAGTCGATCACCAAGCGGGTCGAAGATTCCTACACCCACAAGAAACAAACCGGTGGTTCGGGTCAGTTCGCTAAGATTGACTTCATTGTTGAACCCGCTGAAGTGGGTACTGGCTTCCAGTTTGAATCCAAGGTTACTGGCGGTAACGTTCCCCGCGAGTTCTGGCCAGCAGTTGAGAAGGGTTTCAAAGTCAGCTTGGAAGAGGGCCCACTGGCCGGCTTCCCGTGTCTCGACGTCAAGGTATCCTTGATAGACGGTGGCTTCCATGCCGTTGACTCCTCTGCGATCGCCTTTGAAATTGCGTCTCGAGCCGCGTACCGTCAAACCATGCCGAAAGCGGGCCCTCAGATCATGGAGCCCATCATGAAAATTGATGTCTTCACGCCTGACGCTCACGTTGGTGATGTTATTGGCGATCTGAACCGACGTCGCGGCATGATCCAGGGTCAGGAAGCGGGCGCCACAGGTACGCGAGTCAAGGCCCAGGCACCGCTGTCCGAAATGTTCGGTTATATCGGTGATTTGCGAACCATGACCTCTGGCCGCGGCCAGTTCTCCATGGAATTCAGCCACTACAGCGCAGCACCCAAAAATGTCGCTGATGAAGTGGTTAAAGAAACACTGGAGCGTAAGGCAGCCAAGGCGTAACCAGCCAGGCTGTTCGTATCTTGCAGTTAAAGAAGGCCGGTTATCCGGCCTTCTTTTTGCCTATCGTTTGCCCCCGTTGCGCGATCAAACAACACACGGGTAAGAGCCATTCAACGGCGCCAGTTTTTCAGGGCTTTCACCCCACGGTCATAATGCATACAATCGATCAATAACTTGATTGAGGCAAATCCATGAGCGAAGCCCGAGCCAATACCCCGGTCAATATTCCCGATCCCTACTCAATCCCCTTGGCAGATCTCACGGTGGTTGATCCCGCACTCTTCCAGCAAGATGCTCACTGGAACTACTTCGCTCGGCTTCGCGCTGAAGATCCAGTGCACCTCAATGAAGATGAAGAGTTTGGCCGAGTCTGGTCCGTCACACGGTTTGAAGACATCATGTATGTGGATAAGCACCATGAGCTGTTCTCTTCAGAGGCCGGTATTACGCTTGGACTGCCCAACAGCCGCTCGAAAGAACGAGAAAACTTTCAGACCAGTAACTTCATCGCCATGGACCCGCCAAAGCACGACGTGCAGCGGGCCACGGTGGCGCCAGTGGTGGCGCCATCAAATCTGGCCAATTTGGAATCAACTATTCGCGACCGGGCCGGGGCTATTCTGGACTCACTCCCCATCGACGAAGAGTTTGACTGGGTTGATGCGGTCTCAATCGAGCTCACTACTCAAATGTTAGCCACCTTGTTCGATTTCCCTTTTGAAGACCGACGCCTGCTAACTCGCTGGTCAGATGTAGCGACAGCCGGGCCTGGAAACGGCATCTCTGCTGAACAGCGGCGCACCGAGTTACTTGAGTGCCTGGCTTATTTTACCCGCCTGTGGAATGAACGAGTCAACGACGTACCCAAGGGCGACCTGATTTCCATGCTCGCCCACGGCAAAGACACTCGGGATATGGCGCCAATGGAGTTTCTCGGCAACCTGATCCTATTAATCGTCGGTGGCAATGATACGACTCGCAACTCGATCAGTGGTGGCGTTTTGGCTCTGAACCAGCATCCTGATCAATATCAAAAATTACGGGACAACCCCGGCCTGATTCCGAAGATGATCCCGGAGATTATCCGCTGGCAAACGCCGCTGGCCTATATGCGCAGGACGGCATTAGCTGATACTTTGTTAAACGGCAAAAATATCAAAGCAGGGGACAAGCTATTAATGTGGTATGTCTCTGGCAACCGCGACGGCAGCGTCATTGACCAACCAGACAACTTCATCATCGACCGACCTAATGCTCGTCACCATCTGTCTTTTGGTTTTGGTATCCACCGCTGCATGGGCAATCGTCTGGCCGAGATGCAATTGCGCATTATCTGGGAGGAAATTCTCAAGCGGTTTCACACCGTCGAAGTGACCGGTGCGCCCGAGAGAACCTATTCTACCTTCGTCAAGGGCTACACCAAACTACCGGTTCGCCTGCATCCTCGCCACTAGGCAGCCTGGACGTCAAAGCCTTCGAGCGAGTCGCGCTAACCGGCATAGGGTGCTGGCGTGCCAGACAAGCGGTAATTACCGCGAAAGAAGCTGGTTCAAATACTCGCGACTTGGTATCGTCTTTGTCGCTAGCCCATCCAATTGACCTAAGCAGGCATCCGTGTCCTTACTGACTGATTTACCGCTCAACCCAAAGCTCTTTAAAGCCCTCGAAAAACTCGGCTTTACGGAGGCGACTGAGGTCCAGGCGCAGGCTATACCTGTGGCATTAACAGGCAAAGACCTGATGGTTTCCGCCAAGACTGGCAGTGGCAAAACCGCGGCTTTCGTATTGCCTCTGCTAGATAAGTTACTCGCGACTCAGGCGCCAAAATCCGGGACTCGAGCGCTGATCCTGCTGCCCACCCGCGAACTGGCGCTACAAACTCAAAAGATGTTTGAAAAACTCGCGGCTTTCACACCGATAAAATGTGGACTCATTATTGGCGGCGAAGCGTTCAAGCATCAGATCGCCTCGATTCGCAAGAACCCTGAGGTGATGATCGCCACCCCCGGCAGACTGGTGGAGCATCTTGAAAAGGGTAGCCTGGACTTTAAGGACCTCGAAGTGCTGATACTAGATGAGGCTGACCGAATGTTGGATATGGGCTTCACCGAAGACATGAATACGATCGCCGCAACTTGTAATCCAAACCGCCAGAACCTGCTGTTTTCAGCGACGCTGAGCCATCAGGGCTTCAGTCATATCAAGGCTATTCTGACCCGACCCGAGTCCATCGTCACTGACACCCACCGCCAGGCACATAGCCAGATCCAACAACAAATTGTGCTTGCCGATGACGCCAAGCACAAAGAGCGCCTAATCACCGCCTTGGTGAAGGAAGAAGGAGCGAGTCGAGTATTCGTCTTCTGTAACACTCGGGAGCAGTGCCAACAACTGGGAAGCACGCTACAAAACCAGGGTTTGAAAATCGGCTACATTCACGGTGAAATCGCCCAAAGTATTCGTAAGCAAGTCATGAGCCGATTCCGTGATGGCAAAATTACAATTCTGGTGGCCACAGATGTCGCTGCCCGCGGGCTGGATATTCAGGATGTCGAGTTGGTCATCAATTATACGGTCGCTCATTCCGGCGACGACCATGTCCATCGCGTCGGTCGAACCGGCAGGGCTGGCCAAGCCGGCAAAGCCATCACGCTGGTGAGCTCCATGGAGTTTAACCAGATGTCGAGTATCGAAAGATACCTTAAAATTCGTTTTGAACCGCGACAAGTGAAAGGCTTGGAAGCGGCTTACCGAGGACCTAAGAAACTCAAAAAATCTGGCAAGGCTACCGGGATCAAGAAAGCCACTAAAAAGAAAGTGGCCGCGAGCGCCAAAAAAGCCGCTGTAAAACCGGCTAAACAAAAGCACTTGAAACGTAAGGCCGCGCCCCCGAGGCCAGCCACCAGCGATAGCGCACCCACCAAAGCACCCGAAGAGGGCTTTCGCCCTCTGAAGAAGCGTACCTGACCTAACGCTTTCTTGATTTAGCGCAATCAGCGCCTCATCACCCCTTTGAATATCAACTGACACCCCTGATAATCCGGATATCTCGTCATAGGCAAGGCTAGACCTTGCCTCGATCTCGAGCAGCTTTTCTACAAGATTTGATCTGTGGTCAAACTGCACTAAGAATCGTGACGCTCACTCAAAATAAGACAGTACTATTGTGGAATTTACCGACTATTACGCAGTGCTCGGCATTGAGCCTACGGCGACTCAAGAAGAGATCAAGCGCGCCTTCAAGAAACTCGCGCGCAAGTACCATCCCGATGTCAGCATGGAGGAAGACGCCCAAGCGCGCTTCCAGGCCGTCAGTGAAGCGTATGAAATACTCAAGGACCCAGCCAAGCGGGCTGAATACGACGAACTGAGAATCTATGTGAACAGCCAGGGACGACAGGGCGCCGATCAAGGTTTTCGATTTGATCAGCACGACTTTCGTGGTGATGCGCGGTTCGAGGATATTCTCAGCTCAATCTTTGGCAGCGGGGGCTTCAATAAGGGCGGATTTGCCGGCACCCAGGGCTTTCGTCAACCAGGCAGGGATTTGCACTACTCCATCAAGATCAGTCTGGAGGAGGCCCACAATGGCGGCGAGAAACAAATTCGTCTGCAAACCCAACGGGGCGAAAAGACCATTAACGTTAAGATTCCAGCTGGCATCGGCAGCGGCAAAGAGCTTCGTCTGCGCGGTCAGGGCGAACCCGGCGCTGGCAAGGGTGATGCCGGCGATCTTTATTTACAGATCGAGTATGCGCCGCACCCACAATTTGAAGTGGATGGCCGAGACATTGTGCTGGTCCTACCTGTGTCACCCTGGGAAGCGGCGCTCGGTGACAATATCGAGGTGCCGACTCTTGGCGGTCGCGTTAAATTGCGGATTCCCGTCAATAGTCAAAATGGCAGTCGTCTGCGTCTAAAAGGCAAAGGCCTGGCAAAGACTGGCGATCAAATCGTGGTCTTAAAACTGGTAAATCCCAAGGCAACGACAGATGCTGAGCGCGCCGCCTTTGAAACACTCGCCGCCAGCTTCTCAGGTTTTAACCCCAGGACTAGGGCGAAATAATGAGCGTCGACATCTTAACCATGACGGAATTTTGTCAAGCCACCCAGCTGGCACGAGAAGATATCCATGAACTGGTCAATATTGGCATCATTGAAACACTGGCCAGTGGCCAGTTCGACAGCGAACAGGTCTTGCGCTGTATCAAAGCACGACGCCTGCAACAGGATCTCGACCTTAACCTTCAAGGTGTGGCCCTGGTACTCGATCTGCTTGATCAAAACCGACATTTGCAGCGCCGCTTGTACCATTTCGAACAGCTGGTCCAAAGGCTTCACAACTAGCCTATCGCCAGCCTAACCAACCTGCTTAATTCACCTGCTTAACTCACCTGCTTTGCAGGGCGCAGGGCGGCAGAGTGAGATTAATCGATGAAATTTAGGAATGTATTAGTATCCAAATATTCCATTAACTTCTTTCTCCTGCACTGTTACATTGTCGCGCTCTTTACTCGCTAGTCTTTTATTTTTCCAACAAGGAACCCCCATGTCTAATTATCTGCAGAACATCGAGGCATTTGCAAAACTTCGCAACGCCCAGTCAACCTGGAACGGCATTAATCCAGAATTTGCGACCCGCATGGACTTACAGAATCGCTTTAAGACCGGCCTGGATATTGCGCGCTATACGGCAGACATCATGCGCAAAGATATGGCAGATTATGATCTGGATTCCTCGCAATATACCCAGTCATTGGGCTGCTGGCATGGCTTCACGGCCCAGCAACTGGCGATGTCAGTGAAGAAACACCGCGGCACCATGGATAAGAGCTACATTTACCTCAGTGGTTGGATGGTTGCGGCATTACGCTCACAGTTCGGGCCTTTGCCAGACCAGAGCATGCATGAAAAGACCTCAGTACCTGCATTGATCGAAGAAATTTATACGTTCCTCAAGCAGGCCGACGCCCGTGAACTGCGACACATTTTTATCGCCTTGGACGAAGCTCGCGCCAATGGCGGTGATGTCGAAAGCATCATTCACCAGATCGATAATTTTCAAACCCATGTCGTGCCAATTATCGCCGATATCGATGCCGGTTTTGGTAATGAAGAAGCCACTTACCTGCTAGCCAAGAAGATGATCGAAGCCGGGGCTTGCGCCATCCAGGTAGAAAACCAAGTGTCTGATGCGAAGCAATGCGGACACCAGGCCGGCAAAGTCACCGTCCCGCACGAAGATTTCCTCTCCAAGATCAACGCGATTCGCTATGCGTTTCTTGAGCTTGGCGTTGAGAATGGCATTATTGTCGCTCGAACCGACTCACTCGGCGCCAGCTTGACCCAAAAAATCCCGGTCTCGAAGGAAGCCGGGGACCTGGCCAGCCAGTACAACTCATTCCTGGAAACCAATGCGATCAACGATCTCAGCGAGCTAAAGGAAAATGATATTGCGATCCACCAGAATGGCAAGTTGGTAAAGCCTATTCGTCTCGATAACGGGCTCTACTCCTTCCGTGAAGGTACCGGTTTTGATCGCGTTGTTCTTGATTGCGTCACTAGCCTCAACCACGGTGCAGATCTGCTCTGGATCGAAACCGAGAAGCCAAACGTCGCACAAATCGCAGCGATGGTCAGTGAAATTCGCAAGCATATACCAAACGCCAAGCTCGTCTACAACAACTCGCCGTCGTTTAACTGGACTCTGGCGTTTCGTGAGCAGGTTTATGGCGAATGGCAAGCAGCGGGCAAAGATCTGACGGCTTACCCAGATCCTGCGGTGACACCACGGGGCCTGATGGCGGCTGAGCTTGATAGCACTGAGCTCGCAGCAACCGCTGACGCCCTCGTCCAAAACTTCCAACAAGACTCTGCACGGGAAGCTGGTATTTTCCACCACCTGATCACGTTGCCCACTTATCACGAAACGGCATTGGGCACAGACATTCTCAGTGAAGGTTACTTCGGTGATCTAGGGATGCTCGCCTATGTCAGGGACGTCCAACGTCAGGAAATTCGGCGAGATATGGCGTCAGTCAAGCACCAGGATCTGGCTGGTTCCAACATTGGTGACGACCATAAAGAATACTTTTCAGGCGATAATGCATTGCTGGCCGGTGGTAAAGATAACACCATGAACCAGTTCTAAGCATTTACCTGCGGCGCCATTGGTCGACCTACGGCGCCGCAGGCCATCCTTAAAGCACGCAGACCAAAAGCGCAGACCAAAAAAAGGACAGCCTAGGCTGTCCTTTTTTGTTCACTGATCAAATCCAACACTGCGACCCTAAGTGGCTCGAGGTTTGTTACCGAGTGAAATATGCTTAGGTCCCGCAACGCTCTGCTGGCCACTGACACCAGACTTGATTTCATTGATCGTACCGCCGGACTTAACGAAAGCCTCCGTTTGTTCGGCGATGGACAGAGATGTTTCTGATGCCGCTGGCTGCTTCTTCTTTGCCGGTGCGGTCTTAGGCTTGCCAGCCATAGGAAACCTTTCGTGGTTAGGATTGACCCGCTATAGTACACGAAATTGCTTCGGAATTCAGCCTGATGT
>DGOD01000118.1 GCA_002389265.1 Gammaproteobacteria bacterium UBA4475 | reverse complement strand
GGTTGGCTGGCAGGTGTTTCGTGACTTTACGCCAAAAGTGCAAGACATGAATGCCGCTCAGCTTATGGCACAGCGATAAGCTGAGAGTCGGCCCAATACCAAGAGTCACCCACAACCGTCGTGAAACACCAGACCGGAGAAACCCTATGCCCAACTTACCACTCTCCCATATCACGGTGCTGGATCTGACCATTGCCAGAGCCGGCCCCACCGCCGTCCGCCTACTGGCTGACTGGGGCGCAAATGTAATTCGTATCGAGCCGCCAGCCGGCAAGGATACTTCTGGCGGCTCTGTGACCGGCCTTGCCAACGGCCCCGACAATCAGAACCTGCACCGCAACAAACGCGGTCTGGCTATTGATTTGAAAAGCCCAGCGGGCCAAGCATTGTTCCACCAACTCGTCGCAAAGGCCGATGTTGTCGCAGAAAATTTTCGCTCAGAGGTCAAAACCCGACTGGGTTGCGCCTACGAAGACCTGAAAGCCATCAACCCGCGGATTATTCTCGCCAGTATTTCAGGCTTTGGTCAAGATGGCCCCTATGGGAAACGGCCCGGGGTCGATCAGATCATCCAAGGCACCAGTGGTCTCATGTCCATCACTGGTGAGCCTGGCCGAGGGCCCATGCGAGTGGGTATCGCCATCTCGGATACCAGCGCCGGCATGTTTCTCGGTCAGGGTATTCTCTTGGCACTGATTCATCGAGATAAAACCGGCGAAGGTCAGTGGGTGCATACTTCGCTGCTGGAAGCCATGCTCAGCAAGATTGATTTCCAGGGCGCGCGTTACACCATGTCCGGTGAGGTTGCGGAGCAACAGGGTAATTTTCATCCCACCCAGGTCCCTATGGGTGTCTTCGAATCGGCAGACGGGCAGGTCAATCTGGCCGCCAGCACCGGCAAAATGTGGGTCAATTTCTGTCAGGCACTGGATGCCAAAGCTCTGTTGGAACAACCTGAATACCAACGGGCGGGCGATCGGGTCAAGCATCGTGATCAACTCAATATAGACGTCAATCAGGTCACCCGCGGCTTTACGACCGCTGACCTAGTGGCACGGTTAAACGCCGTCGGCGTCCCCTGCGGGCCTATCTATACCATCGGCGAGGCCTTTGAGGACCCCCAGGCCCAACACCTGCAGATGACCCGCAGCGCGCCACACCCGGAGTTGGGTGACATCAGCCTGGTGCGCTCGCCGATCAATCTATCGGCTTGCCCAGCCCCCAAAAGCTTCCACCATGCGGGTCCAGCTGCAGGAGAGCACAGCGCCGAGATACTGCTGGAGCTGGGGTTCTCTGCTGGCGAGATTAAGGCGTTGATGGCGGCTAAGGCGATTGGTTGAAGGTGGGGTGGAGTGTTATTCGCTTTGGGATGCATCGCAGTATTCAGGGGCGCCTCTCGGTGTTTCGCTGCGCGAAACACCGAGGGGCCTACCCGTTTTCGCCTATGGCGAAAGACGGGCAGTTAATCATAGAGTACGACAGAGCGAATGCTTTCCCCGGAATGCATCAGTTCAAAGGCGCGATTAATATCAGTCAGGGGCATGGTGTGCGTGATCAGGTCATCGATATTGATCTTCTTATCCATATACCAGTCGACGATCTTCGGCACATCGGTGCGACCTCTGGCACCGCCAAAGGCTGTACCACGCCATGACCGGCCAGTAACTAGCTGAAATGGCCGGGTCGATATTTCCTGGCCGGCGCCGGCAACGCCAATGATGCAACTCTGCCCCCAACCCTTGTGGGTGCATTCCAACGCCTGACGCATGGTATTGACGTTACCAATGCATTCAAAACTGTAATCCACACCACCGTTAGTCATATCGATCAGGGCGGCTGTGACATCCTTATGGTCTTTCGGGTTAACGAAATCTGTCATACCGAACTGGGTCGCCAAGGCGACTTTTGACGGGTTGATATCCACGCCGATAATACGCGTTGCCCCCACCAGCTTGGCGCCCTGGATCACATTCAAGCCAATACCGCCGAGACCGAATACGGCGACGGTGGAACCCGCTTCCACCTTCATGGTGAAAGCCACGGCACCGATACCGGTGGTGACGCCGCAACCGATGTAGCACACCTTATCGAAGGGCGCATCCGGTCGAATTTTAGCCAGTGCAATCTCGGGCAACACCGAATAGTTCGAGAAGGTCGAACAACCCATATAGTGCAGAATCGGCTTGCCCTCAAAGGTAAACCGACTGGTACCGTCAGGCATCACACCGCGGCCTTGAGTCTCGCGAATCGCCTGGCACAGGTTGGTCTTCGGGTGCAGACAGAAATCACACTCTCGGCATTCAGGGGTATACAGCGGAATCACATGATCACCGGGACGCAGATGCTTAACGCCAGGGCCCACCTCCACCACGATACCGGCACCCTCATGACCCAGAATCGCCGGGAACGCACCCTCAGGGTCATCACCAGACAGGGTGAACGCGTCCGTATGACAGACGCCGCTGGCTTTCATCTGCACCAATACTTCACCAGCGCGTGGGCCATCCAGATCAACTTCGACGATTTCCAGGGGTTGACCGGCAGCAAAGGCCACAGCAGCTTGTGTTTTCATC
>DGOD01000316.1 GCA_002389265.1 Gammaproteobacteria bacterium UBA4475 | reverse complement strand
ATGATGGTGGCCATTGAGCAGCACGTGAACTTTATTGCCGATACCATGGTGCATATGCGCGCCAACGATCAAACCCGCATTGAGGCAAAACTAGAAGCCGAAGAGCCCTGGGTTGCCCACGTCAGCGAACTGGGTCACACGACACTGTTCACCGCCGGTGCCAACTGGTATTTCGGTGACAACATCCCCGGCAAGCCCCGCGTGTTTCTACCCCACGTCGACTGGGTTGGCTATGTAGAAAAGTGTGAAGACGTCGTCGACAAAAACTACGATGGCTTCTCACTCGCCTAAATCACCACCCATATTGGGGTCGGAGTAAAGTGCCGGGGTAAGCAGCGATGCTATACCGGCGCTTGGCCTACCCCAGCATTCCAGCATTTTTACCCCGACCCCAGCATTTTTGGAATGGTGACCCATTAGAAGTAACCAGCCGACCCGTCAAAATGATGATTGATGGCGCCTGGGTTTCCCTCACCACTCGCCAAACCCTGCTACGGGATCGGTACGCCGACCTGCAGGACACAGAGATACCTTTCGGTTACCGATAAACCTTAGTATTTGGGTCGGAGTATTTGGGTGGTAGTATTAAAGTCGGAGTCAGTCGCCGAGTAATGAGTGCAGTGCCGGTGTAAACCGCCATGTTTTACCCCGGCACTGTAACACCGACCCCAGCATTCACAGTCGTCACTGGCGGAAAAACAGCCCTCAATCGTCTACACCCCAATGGCTAATTTAAAACGGGGGATCAGCCGTGTTAGAAAGCGAGAATCTGTTGAGTGTGTTTGTGGGCCTTCGAGCCCATATGGCACGTGCTGTGTCAAAGATAGTTCCGCCCCATGAAGTCGAAGACATAGTCCAGGAAACTTACGTTCGCTTATGTCAGATCGATAATAATACTAGCATCAAGCACCCCCGCTCGTATCTGCTAAAAATGGTTATCAATCTTGCCCTCGACCAGGTCAAGCGGGCAGAGCATCGTTTGCGAGACCAACAGATCGATGTTGACGAGCTGCTGTCTGCTGAATTTGATCCTGAGCGCGACGAGATCTACGAGATCGCCGTTTCAAATGAAGAGTTCGGCTTGTTCTGCGAGGCTGTCAGGCTGCTGCCGGTGCAATGTCGGCGGGTGTTTGTTTTGAAAAAGGTCTATGGCTATACCCAGCGGGAGATTGCCAAAGAACTCAACATCTCAGAAAACACCGTAGAAAAGCACGTCGCGCTGGCTATCAAACGCTGCACCTACTTTATGCTGCACCATACTTCCAAGGACACCCTGGCAGGAAAAAAACCAAGACCAACCGACTATGCGGGAGGCAATGTATGAATAACGTAATAGAGTTGCGCAGCCAGGAACAACGCCATGATGAGGCCGCCAATTGGATTGCAAAGCTCGATAAGGGATTGGCAGCCAAAGAAGTTCGCGCGCTACAACGCTGGATGAAGGCTGACCCCGCCAACGAGGAAGTCCTGCTGAGAATGGCAAAAATGTGGGACAAACTTGACAGCTTGACCTGCCTGGCGAACATGTTTCCCTATCATCCAAGCCGCCGCTCGAAAAATTCAAAAGCTCTGTTAGCGATAGCAGCCGGCGTGCTCGCTGCCGTCGGCTTGGGCTATTGGAGCGCTGTCAGCCA
Source organism: Gammaproteobacteria bacterium UBA4475 (assembly GCA_002389265.1). Taxonomy (GTDB): domain Bacteria; phylum Pseudomonadota; class Gammaproteobacteria; order Pseudomonadales; family Azotimanducaceae; genus UBA4582. The sequence continues at coordinate 3,582 of DGOD01000316.1, read as the reverse complement.
GCAGCAAATCTTCGCGCCGAAGCAATCACCAGTCGCGGCGGCTGCCAGCCAAGGCATCTATAAGACGTCCGTTGGGGAGCACTCGACTGTCGAGCTGTCAGACGGCACTCGAATCGCGCTCAATACTAACAGCAGAGTGCAGGTAAATTATACGGAACACCGCCGGCTGATACTGCTTGAACGAGGTGAATTGCATATTGAGGTAGCTCACAATCCCACTCGCCCGCTGAGCGTTGTTGTTGGGAATCATGTGGTGCAAGCCATAGGTACTGCCTTTGACATAAAAATCAACAGTGATCAACGGGTTGAACTGATGGTGACCGACGGCAAGGTCCGAGTTGGCGTACATTCAAATTCTGACTTGAAGAGCGCCGATGAACTATTGCTCCCGCCCCTGCTCACCGATGAGTCTGTCGCCGTGACAAAGGGCGAAAGAATCCTGCTTGGTGCGGCAGACGATGTCATCGAAACCCTTGCGCCCGAGGAAATAGCAGTCCAATTGTCCTGGCGTAGCGGCAATCTTATTTTTCGCGGCGAATCACTTGGCGACGCTGTGGCAGAAATCAGTCGCTATACACCGGTTGAGTTTGTGTTTTTAAACAGCGACCTGCAAAAAATTCGGGTTGCCGGCTTGTTTAAAACCGGTGACATCGCCGGTTTTTTGGCAACACTTAACGCAAATTTTAACATCACCTTCGAGCAGATTGACGACGTTAAGATATTATTGAAACCAAAAGCGCGAGAAAATGCTGAACATTCCAGTTAACCGAACGGAGAAGTTTAATGTTCGATGTTGCCTGGCGGAAAATCCTTCCTGACTCGTCTAGTTTACAAGCGGGAAAAAACTCCGTCGCCAGACTATTGGTGAGCTACTGCGCTAGATGTTTGTCTCTGACGTGCTTGATGTTGGCTGCGTACCAGCTCCAAGCCAGCCAGGTAACTATCAATAGCGTAATTAACTTCAATATTCCTGCGCAACGGGCCGACCTCTCGCTCATCGCGTTTGCAGAGCAATCAAATCAAACACTCGTATTTCCGTTTGATAAGGCTAAAGACAAAAGAGCAAACAGCTTGGTTGGCAGTTACCCGATATACGACGCGTTGGAGCGGCTGTTAAAGGGTACTGGGCTACAAATCGCGATTGGGGAGCAAGGACAGCTTAGGATTATCAGCCAATACGTTGATTCAGGGGATGTGAAATTGAATAAATCAAACAGGAATAACTCGCTACTCGGTAACTTTGGGGCAGCCTTTCTATCGCTTTTTACAGTATTACAAGCCAGTGCAGAAGATGCCGTATCCAGTAATACGACAGACTTTGCGATGGAGGAGATCATCGTCACTGCACAAAAACGCGAAGCGTCATTGCAGTCAACGCCAATCGCTATTACTGCCATTACGGCAGGCATGATCGAGAACGCTCAAATCGATGACATTCGTGACATTAATCGGCTGGCACCCAGCCTCACCTATAATCAGGCTCCCGCTGGCCTTCAGTTGTATATTCGCGGCGTGGGTCAAGACGCGCCCACCGTCGGTAACAGCCCAGGGGTCGCCATCTATGTAGATGGTGTCTACCAGGGACAGCAGTTTGCTAATACTGCCACATTTCAGGACATGGAACGTATTGAGGTACTCAGAGGCCCACAAGGGACCTTGTATGGACGAAATAGCACCGGCGGTAATATTAATATTATCTCCAAGCAACCAGACTTCGATCCGAGCTTTAAGGTAGGTATCACAGGTGCCTCCTTTAATACGAGCCGGGTCAATTTAGTCGCTAATGGTGGCCTTATCGACGACACGCTGGCAGTGCGCGCCAGTTTCGCCGTTGACGATCGCGATGGCTATAGAACCAACCTTTTTAATGGCAAGGATATGGACTACGCACGGGTTGAGGCTGGCACCCTGGCTGTTCTCTATACTCCTGCTGATAACATCGACTGGATCGTGCGAGCCGACTACCAAGAAAGTCACACCGACGGTCGTCCCATGACTTATGCAGAGCGTGTCGTAGGATCAGGCGCTAGCCCTCTTGCTTTTGGCGGCAAGAGCGTCACCGATGATGCGAGCAAACTGTACCATGATACCCCCGACTCGGAAGTGAGACGTTTCTGGGGCGTTAACGGGACCTTAACCTGGGATCTGGACGACCTACAAGTAAAGTCGATTACTTCCTTTCGCGAATCGACCACAGCAACCTCACTGGATTCAGACGGTACTAACTTAGCGTTTGTCATCATCGAATCTCAATCTGAATCTCAGGAGCTTTCGCAGGAAATAGATCTGCTGGGCAGTGCGTTCAATGACGCCATGGAGTGGATTGTCGGTGCCAGCTACTACCGCAACAAGGCAGCCACAACGCCCTATACCACGCTGCCTTTTCTGACGGCTATTTTTCCAGCTTTTCCACCCATCAATAATCTTAAGGATGAGCCAACAACAGTTATTTTCGTCGATACCGCGTTCCAGGAATCGTTGGTTTCCATTGGTGCTTTTGCGCAGGCGACTTACAGTATCAGCGATAAACTTCGCACGACCCTGGGGGTACGCTTCACCCGAGACGAGAAAGACAATGTGCAATCAAGCGTTTCCAATCTGATACCGCCAGCGGATCAGTGCCGAGCGCTTAGTGTCTCGAAGAGTTGGACCTCACCTACCTATAAACTGGGTGTTGATTACGACCTAAACGAGACGTTGATGACCTACGGCTCTGTCTCCAGAGGCTTCAAGGCGGGAGGATTTAATGCCGGCCGCTGCAACGACAGTTTTGATGAAGAAATCGTCACGGCCTACGAAATCGGCGTCAAGAGCGCGCTATTTGACCGCCAGCTGATACTCAATGGCGCAGCCTATTTCTATGACTACACTGACATGCAGGTCAGAAGCTTTCTGACAGATCATGTCGAAATAGACAATGCAGCGGAGTCAACCATCTATGGTCTCGAGCTCGAGTTTGTGGCGACGCCTGCTGCCGGACTGCAGCTTGATGGCGGCATTAATCTGCAGCGGGGCAAGTATGACACCGCCTCTCTCGACGACCCGATGGTACCTGGTATTGCTCTCGATGATATTAGTGGTAATCGTCTGTTGCGCTCACCCGATCTTAAAGTCAACGTTGGCGTGCAGTATACTTTCGGTTTGGCGTCAGGCGGATCCCTGCAGGTTCGGTATGATGCGGCTTATACTGATGACTATTATGTCGATCCGTTTGAGAACAGCTTTGCCAACATCGAATCCAATACGATCCAAAATGCACGACTGACTTGGCGAAACATGGAAAATAATCTGTTTTTGCAACTGTTTGTTGAGAACCTGACTAACGAAGAATATTTTGAATGGAAGCTCAGTGCAGCTGCGGTGGGCGGTACCAGTGCATCCTGGGCACCACCAAGGGTGTTTGGCCTACGGCTTAATTACAGCCATTAGCCTACCTCTAAGCCTCGTTGGATAACGGTAAAACCTGAGATGCGAGTGCGACCTGATTGTCGCACTCGCATTTTTAATTGGAGAAACTCGGTGAAATTCACGCGCAAACATCTCATTCTTGGCCTCGGTATGCTGTTGGTCAGTCTTGGCGTT
>DGOD01000141.1:1507-3407 GCA_002389265.1 Gammaproteobacteria bacterium UBA4475 | reverse complement strand
TGGTGATCACCGACAAAGAGTGAATCAAGGTTCGCTCTTGCTGCGGCGCGGGTTCTGTCAATCATCTGTCGAGCGCCTTGGCGAACATCGGCGACGTTGTAAGCGCTGGCAACGGAAATGCCTATTTTCATCAGTTCTCTCTCTGCTGTTGCCATTGACAGTCTGACAGCCATGGTAACCCAGCTTCAAGGTTTTTGCGTAGAACACCCGTTCAGGTTTTCGAAAACATTTTCTCAATGCTGCTGATGGCGCGCATGGAATTTGGTCTGTGGTTGAATTTTCAACAGGCAAGATTCTGGTTGGAATGGGTCTCAAAATGTGCGTTAATTGCCAACTGAAAAATTCTCAAGCAATCCTTTAACTACTTAATAATCAAGAGCTTATGATTGGTGTCGGCATAGATTTCGGAACCTCAAACTCGGCGGCCGCCTGGTATGATGGAGAGCGAGTAAGATTAGTCAGGCTAGATCCTGAGGATGCTATTATGCCCACCGCAACCCACCTCGACCGAGAGCTGCGGTCGAAGATTGGTAATGCAGCGGTTCAACAGTATATCGAGGAAAATCGTGATCGCATTGTCGAGCTGACACCAGAAATTGTGGGCAAGAGTGATATGCTGGTTAACGAAAGCGACCCAGACGATCCCCTCTCCAGTCCTGAAATTGCGACCGCCAATGTTTATGGTCAGGCGAATATTGATCGTGGCATGCCAGGACGATTGTTTCGCGGCGTCAAACGGCTGTTGGGAAATCCTTCAGTGAAGCGTCTGATGGTATTTGATCGGCCGTTTCGCGTGGTTGCGTTGATCACGCCGGTGTTACTCCACATTCGTCAAACCTTAGAGCGAGATCTGCCGGCACCGTTGAGCGACGTGCATTTTGGTCACCCTGTGGTGTTTGAAGGGCATGACGCCCACCGTAACGAGCTAGGTCTGGCGCGACTAAAGGAAGCCAGTAGCTACGCAGGCTTTAAGCAGATTACATTTTACCCAGAGCCGGTCGCCGCGACCTTGAGTTTCTTGCAGGCAGGTGCAAAGTCTTCGTCGGGTAAGGTCCTGGCGGTAGATTTTGGCGGCGGCACCCTCGATCTGAGTATTGTTGAGTTCACCGGACTGAAATTTAAAGTGTTATCCACCGCCGGCATGTCTCTAGGTGGTGACCATATCGATCAATTGATATTTTCTCAATTGCTGTTTCCCCTGCTCGGCAAGGGTGAAACCTGGTCGCGAAAGCGTGACGGTCAAATGGTCAAAAGTGAGTTTCCCTTCGATGAATACGCCGATAAACTGCTGAATTGGGCAGTGACCTACACCTTGAACCAAAGCCACTATAAGGCCAAGTTGGTGGAGGTTATTCAACAGGGTGGAGCGGCCGCTGAAAAGTTTCAGCGCTTAGACGATCTGATTACCCACAATTACAGCTATATCGTTTTTCAGGCCATTAAGTTGGCGAAAGCCAACTTATCCGAAGTGGAAGAGACCGTAGTCGATATCCCTGAGCTGGATATTCTCATTCCCTTCACGCGAACCCAGTTCGAGTCGATGATGGGTGGGATGCTGAGGCAGATAGACGAAATTATTGATACTGTGCTGGCGCGTGCCAACTGTCAGGTGAGTGATATCGATGTGGTCATTCGTACCGGCGGTTCGTCTCAAATTGCCGCGGTGCGGCGTCTGCTTGATCTGCGCTTTCCCGGGCAAGTGACTGAACATGATCCCTTTACCAGCGTTGCTGCCGGCTTGGCGATCGCCAGCTATCACGGTTATGAGTTTGGTGAGTAAAGCGCGGTTCGGCCTCAGTTGGTTATTGGCGTTGGCTTTATTTCAGTTGCCGCTCGCCGGAGCTGAACAATTCGCCTCACCGATATTGTCAGATCAGACCCGAGTGGGTCAGTTCCAACG
>DGOD01000141.1:0-1344 GCA_002389265.1 Gammaproteobacteria bacterium UBA4475 | reverse complement strand
TTGTATCGGCAGATCGAAGGCCAGTTCGAAGAGACGGCATTTGTTCAGCATAAAGTACCGAAAGACGTGATTTTCGTCGATATGGGTCGGTGGCAGGGTCGAGATGTGCTGATGTTTTTCACAGCGACCAATGGTATCAGGTTTGACCCGGTGACGGGCCGAAGCCAAACACTGGTGACCTATGCATCGATCTACAATACGGTGGCAGACAAGGAGCTGCCCACCTTTGATGTCATGCGCGACCTTAATGATGACGGTTTCGATGATTTCATTGTCCCGGGTTTTGAGGGTTATCAGGTCTCAATCCAGCAGGTAGACGGTGGCTTCACAAAACCGGTGTTGATGCGTGCGCCACCGATCATGGAAATTTCTTATAATAATCATCCCTGGTACAAAGCGCGGAAAATCTATCACACCGACATGAATGGTGATGGCCAGCGAGATCTGGCATTTTGGTTAGAACAGGATTTTATCGTTTACTTGCAACGCGACGGCCTTTTCGATTCTCAAGGTCTGCCATTTTCGACTGAGGTGCAAATCGACGCTGAGGGTTACGAGGGCATTTCGATGCGAATGGGCGGCGAGGACCAGTCTAATGTCGTGAAGAAAGCTTTGTTTCAATTGAGAGATCTTGATGGCGATCATTATGCGGAGTTAGTGACGCTGGCGGTCAAAAGTGAAGGTGTTTTTAAGAAGCAAACTACTTATGCTTTCTATAATGGGTTGGCGAGTGAAACTGCGCTAGCAACCTATTCAATGGTGCCTGATTCAGTGATCGAATCGCCGGGCATCCAATTCAATATGGAAGAGCAGGACCTTAACAATGATGGTCAAATAGACATTATTGTCTCCTCCGTAGAGTTGGGTGTCGGAAAAATCGTCCGCGCACTGTTGACGGGTTCAATTCGTATTGATCTTGGCTTTTACCAAATGCGCAATGGTCGTTACCCACTCAAACCCAATGTTGTACGTAATATTAAGGCGACTTTCAGCCTGTCTACGGGCGATGTATTCTTTCCCTCAGTGTTAATGGCGGATGTTTCCGGTGATGGCCTTGCTGACTTGTTGGTTCAGGATGGTAACGATGGACTGTTGATATACCCCGGCATTGCAAGTGAGAGATTATTCAGCAAGGATGCCATCGAAGTGAAGGCGCCAATGCCAACGCAGCCGGAACGTATTCAAGTGGCCGACCTGAACGCCGATGGTAAACAAGACTTAATCGTTCGTCTTGAAGTCAAGGGTGAGCCGTTTCAGGTGTTGGTGTTGATGGCCCGGTAAACTGGTCGTTGAAAGGGCCTACCTTGAAGCAGGTGCCGTTACATTGTTCGTCTGGCAATACAT
>DGOD01000243.1 GCA_002389265.1 Gammaproteobacteria bacterium UBA4475 | reverse complement strand
GTTTCGGCGGGTATTTCACCGGGTTTTGCCTGCGTAGGAAACTGGATGTAGGCGAGAATCTGGCCGGCCACCACCACCCCCAGGCCATTAACGGCTTTTTGGGCAAAGCTGTTAGCGGCGAAAAAAATTCCTTCTGAACGTCGTCCGGTTCGGATTTCACTGTCTTCCACCACATCGGCGATCATGGCTGCGATCAGCGAGGCTGAGACAATAATCAGTGTTACCTCAACGGCGTTGAATACCACCAGAGTCCAGAACAACAAATCAGTACCATTTTCTGGGAACCAGCCCAGGATGCGCAAAATAAAGGGCATCGGTGCCATGGCGAAGGCCACACCAGTAATCACCATCGCGCCGTGCTTTTTACCCAGTCGCCGGGAAATACTTGGCGCGATCATCAGGGCCAGAAAAGCAGAGAGGAAATATGGCAGATTCATATAGCCGATTTCAGTGCTGGTAAATTCCCAAAAATGCCGCGAAAAGTAGATGCTCAATGAGGTGGATACGCCAGCGGCCACGGCACTGAGTAAAGCCGTAACAAACAACGCAAAGAACGATCGATTGGACAGGGTTTCTTTCAGCTCACCAAAGGTGCGATTGAAGTTGAAAGCCTGTTTTGGCGGAGGCTTGCGTAAGTTGGGAATATGTTTGTGAGTCCCGACAGAGGACACATAAATCGATAGGAAAATAATGCAGGAAGCCGCCAGGCCATAATTGTGCCAGCCCTCAACATATTCCAAGCCGCCCTTATCCTCTGGCAAAAAGACCAGATAGTTCAAAACGGCCATGGTCAAGCCACCCCACCAGCCGAAGAAGAAGCGGAAGCTCATCATCTCAGTTCGCTCATCGTAGTCGTCAGTCAGTTCGGCAACGAGGGCAGTAGCAGGGATCTCATAAAAGGTAATCAAGGTGCGTATTAATACAGCGATGCAAACGAAGTAAAGAAACAGGGCGCCTTGATCCCAGGCCGGTGGTGACCACAGGAAGTAATAAGCGACAGCGACGGGTAAGCCCGCGGCGTACATAAATGGGTGACGTCTGCCCCACGGCGAATGAAAGTTGTCTGAGATGAAGCCTACCAGCGGGTCTGACACGGCATCGAAGATCAGCGCGATAAGTATGCCAATGGATACCAGGTCAGCCCGAAGGCCGATGACCTGGCTGTAGTAAAACAACAGCAGGTAGTTAAAACCGTTGCTCTTCGCGCCATTGGCGACGGCGCCAAAGCCGTAATAGAGCTTGGTTGAAAAATCTACTCGTCGTGGACTGATAGGAGCTGTCATGGTGCCGACTCGACATGATTAAATTGACGAAGAGCGCAATCTAGCATTAGTCAGCGACAATTGCATCGTCGTTAGGCAGGCTTTAAGGAGCAGGCTATGTCTGAGGAGTAGGAAGCCGTTAGCAGTGACGACTCGGGTTCGGCATCAGTTAACAACCCTAATTGCGAAAATTGTCGGCGTGAGAAGGCTCCTGCAGGATCGCTACAAAATATCTATAGCAAGAGCCTGCAGGAACTTATCAACAATACCTTGCGGTTAGTGCCTTGCCGGCAGTCGCGCCAATTGTTGGATGCCGCTTTTTAAAGGGCGTCAACATATTCCACTTGTGGGCGACCTGCCATGCAGGGGCCCATTTTTGCGCCAATTGTCTTGAAGTGGTCTGAGGCGCCGTGGGCATCGAGGGCGGCCTGGTCAACATATTGCTCAAGCACGACGTATTCATTTTCGTCGGTCCTGGACTTGTGCAACGCGTAGAAATTGTTGCCGGGCTCGTTGTTGGCCACGGCAGCTTGAAGTTCGGCAAATATGCCTTCGAACTCGCTATTTTTACCGGGTTGGATCGCTAGCTTGGCAATGACACCTATGGCCATGTTTTTTCCCCTTTTTTGGAGTTAGTGTTGAAGTGATGGGTTGGTTGTTATCAATCATACGGCGAATGGCTGTGTGAATCTCGCCCATACCAACAGTATTGTTGAGTGCGCTAGTGGCAGAGTCAACCTAAAATGGCTGGTTTGGAACCTGGATCAGAGCTTATCATAGACGCCAGTGATGCAGCTCGAATGAACTAATGACTGAGGCAGACCCAAGATGAATTTTCCGACCGCCCGCATGGTCCCCGTGAATGGTATTGATCTGGCTGTGTATGAGGCCGGCCATGGTGGCATTCCTATCGTGCTGGCCCATGGCTGGCCCGAGTTGGCCTATAGCTGGCGCTATCAGATGCCGGCGCTGGTGGCGCAAGGCTACCATGTTATAGCGCCAGACCAGCGTGGCTATGGCTTATCGACCAAACCTGCCGAAGTTGAAGCCTATGATATTCATCATTTGACCGGCGATCATGTGGCCTTGTTAGATGCGCTGGATATCGAACGGGCGATCTATGTGGGCCATGACTGGGGTGCGATTGTGGTCTGGCATCACGCGTTGTTGCATCCCGAACGGGTCCTTGGGGTCGCGAACCTGTCAGTGCCCTTTTGGCCGCGAGAGCCTGCGGACCCGATTGCCTTCTGGGAGAAAATGTTGGGCCCAGATTTTTATATTGTTCACTTTAATCGTCAGCCTGGCGTGGCGGCCGCCGCTTTTGACCGTCACCCAGAACAGTTTCTGCGGAATATGTACCGAACCAAACAGTGGCTGAGCGCCTCAGCGAATGCCGGTGAGCCTAATGGCCACTCGATTATTCGACTTGCTGACGAGGCGGTGGAGACCGGTGAGCCGCTGCTGAGTGAGGCTGATCTTGCTGTCTTCGTGGCTGCCTTCAAGCAGGGTGGGTTCGCGGCGCCTTGCCATTGGTATCAAAACTTTACCCGTAACTGGGCGA
>DGOD01000067.1 GCA_002389265.1 Gammaproteobacteria bacterium UBA4475 | reverse complement strand
GGTTTTTCTGTCTCTGGCGCGCTGGTCGAGCACTTTGCGAATTTTTTGATGTTCTTTTTCGTTGAAGGTAAATTGCATCAGCAATACGGCGCCGACGAGGTAGCAAGCAGCGGGCATCAGTGCCAATAACGAGCGTATGGTCCATTTGGCCACATCTGTTTGTTCCACGTTGGGTTCAAAACCCGCCAGTTGCAGGGCGATGCCGATAACAAACGCGGTGATTGAGCCGGCGATTTTTCTCACCAGATTCCAGACTGCAAGATAGGCGCCTTCCTTGCGTTCGCCTGTCAGGTATTCGTCATAATCGACGATATCAGCCTGGATCGAGGGTGGCAGGACTGCTCCAGCGCCGCCACCAAGACCCGCCATAAAACAGCAGGCATAAACATAAAGATGGCTGTTCTCGCCGGCAAAAATTAGAGCCCCAAATGACATCGCCGACAGCAGCGTTGCACCCACCCAAAGGTTGCGCTTGCCATAAACTCTTGAGAGCCGGATCCACATGGGGGCAAAGAGAAATTGTGGCAACTGATAGACCACCAGGATGATCACCAAATTTTCCATCTTCACCACATACTCGGCCGCATAGGCCGCGAGGATACCGAGGGTTGCGCCGCCAAAGGTTTCAATACCGTAGACCAACAGCAGGAGTCGTGCATGGGGGTTACGAAATATATCCATAAACGACTTGAATGGACTGGACGGCGCGCGACCCTGATGGGCGACGCGTTCTGGCAGCAGATAAGTAGTCCACAGCACCAGCAAGGCAATAGTGCCGGCGGCTACCAGTGACAGGACAAAGGCGAACTCGCGCTTATCTGCGGCCTGATTCATCAGATGCAGAGAGTACAGGCCAGCTGCGACGCCGAAAATGCCGATCATATGACTGTAGCCAAAGAGCCGAGTACGCTCATGGTAGTTCGTGGACAACTCTAGCCCGAGGGCACCATGGGGCACAAAAAAAGCGGTACTGGCCGTCTCATACAACAGCAGGCAACAGGTCATCCAGACTACCAACATAGTCGCATTCAGCGCCATGGGGGGTGACCAGATGCCTACTAGAGCCACCGACATAGGGATAGCGGCCCAGAACATCCAGACCCTTCGCCGACCGACCTTGGATCGGGTGCGATCAGAAAAAAAGCCAATAAGTGGATCTGTAACGCCATCCCAGAGGCGTGACACAGCGATAATTGTGCCCATAATAGCTGGCGCGATCAGCAGCACATCGGTGGCAAATTTCATCAGATAGACACCAAACAGGGTCCCCATAATGCCGAATGCCACTCGAGGCGCCGCGAACGCCAGGATAACGCTGTTTTTCAGCTTCTCATCCCCGCTGGCAGGCATAACCGCTGGCGGGTTAGTGGATAATTCTGAGGACATGGTTATCCCTACTACGCTGTGAATTTGGCCGAGTCAAATCGAACCCTATGGACTATAAGGTTTGAGTGGCGTAACACAATCCCTAGATTCATCGCTTTGCACCACAGGCACAAAATATGGATGCTTGTGGATCTGGCTCGCAGCGAAGGATCAAAGGGTGATGCGCCATCGCAGCCGTCAGTTGGCGCTGAGTCAACATATGGTCTCGAAAGCGTCTATACTGCCCGTCGAACTCATCGCTGAATTGGTGCGTATTCGATCACCAATACGCTTCAATACTCTATAAACCATGTCATTATTCAACTTGAACCCAGCCCCACACTTCGACAAACGCATCATGGGTGAACTGCTTGCCCTGGCGTATCCCATGGTGATTTCCCAAGGCGCTTTCGCGTTGATGATTTTCACTGACCGCTATTTCATGTCGTTGGTGAGCCCCACGCATCTGGCGGCATCCTTAGGGGGCGGGGTCGCATCGTTCTTCTGCATGTCGCTGTTTATCGGTGTGCTGTCCTATGGCAACGCCATGGTGGCTCAATATTACGGTGCTCGAGAGTTAGCCAAGTGTCCGCGGGTGCTGACTCAGGGATTGCTCATGTGTCTGGTGTTTGTGCCGGCTTTGCTGCTGATCGGCCTATTCGTCGGTGACATGTTTGCCTGGATGGGACACGGGCCAGAACTGGTGGCACTGGAGAAGACCTACTTTTATGTCCTGATCTGGGGTTCTGCCGTCAGTCTAATCAAGACCTGTCTGGGATCCTATTTCGCCGGCATCGGTCAAACACGGGTAGTCATGATAGCCGATACCCTCGGCATCCTGGTCAATCTGCCCCTGACCTATGGATTGGTGTTTGGTGCCTGGGGCTTGCCGGCACTGGGCATTGCCGGCGCAGCCTGGGGTACGATCATCAGCACCTTGTTTAGCGTCGCCATTTTTATGCTGTTCTATCTGGGGCGTGAACATCGCCGGCGCTTTGCCGTGCTGGCGTCATTTGTGGTTGATCTGGGTATCTTGCGGCGGTATCTGCGCCTGGGCGTGCCATCGGGGGTCGAAATGTTCCTCAACGTGGCGGCGTTTAATCTATTTCTGCTGATGTTCCAATCTTACGGCGTACCGGAGGCGGCCTCGGCGGCGATTGTGTTCAACTGGGATATCGTCGCCTTTGTGCCGATGATCGGTCTGAATGTGGCCATTATCAGCCTGATTGGGCGGTTTATCGGCGAAGGCAATATGGATAAGACGCGGCAGGTCATCATGAGCGGCTTCCTGCTGGGGTTGTCCTATTCGGGGATGTTGGCACTGTTGTTCGTCATTCAACGCGGGCCACTGGTGTCGATGTTTTTGATCGGCAGTAGTGACGATGCAGCGATAATGGAGCTGGCGTCGATGATGATGCTGGGGCTCGCGACCTACGTGATGGCCGACGCGCTGATCCTGGTATCCAGCGGGGTGTTACGTGGTGCTGGCGATACTCGCTGGCTGATGTGGATGTCAGTAGGCCTGCACTGGTTGATGCTGTTGGCACAGTTTCTGGTGATCAAGGTCTGGGCGTTGGGTCCGCTGGTATCCTGGGGAGTGTTCGTCGTTGCGGTGCTCAGTGTTGCCGCGGCCTATCTGTGGCGCCTCAGCGGGCCTGTCTGGCGTTCTGAGGCGGCGATTGCGAGAGTGATGGCGGAGCACTAGTGGTCAGGTGCAGATTACAGGATCAAGACCGCCCGCATGGCAGCGCTCATGCATGACATAAGCGTCGGCTCGCTGCTAAGCTGTTCGACGCGTCCCGGCATGATGATCGGTGTGCGGGTTTAGTTGGCTGACATTGCTTACTGATTTGGCTGGCAGGCTTGGCCGGAACAAACTTTTTCAATTGCTGACCGAGAGATATAAAATGCAATATTCCGTAGCATTTGCTTCCGAAGTGGACTCCTGGCGCTGGGCTAAACGGGCCGAAGAATTGGGGTTTCACAGCGCCTGGTTCTATGACACCCAGATGCTCAATCCCGATGTGTTTATCTGCATGGCGCTGGCGGCTCACGAAACCAGTCGCATTCGCCTCGGTACCGGCGTTCTGGTGCCAAGCAACAGGATCGAGCCCGTGGCGGCCAATGCCTTCGCATCGTTGAATAAAATTGCACCTGGCAGGATTGATTTTGGCGTCGGCACGGGTTTTACGGCTCGTCGGACCATGGGTCTGGGCGCCATGTCGCTACAGAAAATGCGGCGCTATGTCGAGAATGTTCGTCAGTTGGTGCGTGGCGAGATGATCGAGTTGGAGATGGAAGGGCAGGCCCATCAGGTACAGTTTCTGGATCCGGGTTTGCAGTTGATCAACGTTGATGACGAAGTGCCAGTTTGGGTCTCTGCCTTCGGCCCCAAGGCTAAGCAGCTCACCGCTGATCTGGATGCGGGTTGGTTGAACTTCGGTTCCATGGGCGCGCTTCAGGCCTTGAAGGAAATGCAGACAATCTGGACCCATAGCGGTCGCCCCCTTGAAAAGCTGTCTGCTAACCTGTTCTTCCTCGGTGCAGTGCTCAGCGGCGATCTCGAAACTGACAATGCGCGGCTGATGGCCCAAGGCGGGCCTTTGACGGCGGTGACTTTTCATAATCTGGCCGATGAGGTCGGTGGTATGGGGGGCAAGGGTATCAAGCCCGGGCCTTTACGTGACCTGCTTGATGAATACCTGCAAGTCCATGACCAATACGTGCCGGCGACGGCTCGCTATTTGAGTAATCATCGTGGGCATCTGATGTATGTGCGCCCAGAGGAAACCCATATCACACCCCAGTTGGTGCAGAGCACCACGATGAGTGGGGAGCATGATGAGCTG
>DGOD01000042.1 GCA_002389265.1 Gammaproteobacteria bacterium UBA4475 | reverse complement strand
CTGACTTGTGACGGGCCTCACAAAGTTACACCATGATTTTGTTAGCATCCATCAGTGTCGATACGCGGCTTGCACGGTTAGCCAAGAACTTCACAGTTCACGCGCGGTTCGCTTTCTAAGAGCACACAATTATCATGCATGACTTGGTTCAAAGACTTACCCCAGAGAAGATTGCTTCGGCATTGCTGGGATTTTACGCACCCCATAAGCCCACCAGTGCTACCCTGCCCCGGGCTGAACTTGTGGAGTTATTGGAAAATTTACCGGCCCTTTCCGCTGCTGAGCATGTTGACCCCGTCCTCGTTCAGATCGGGAAGTATCATAGTGACGTCATCCTCAGCCAAGAGGATCGCGCGACATTGGCCTATATCGATGACTGCGTGACCCAGATCCTGCGGCAGACTGACCTGGACTTCAAGATTGAAGCTTTTATTCGCAACTTGACCCCTTATATTGCGGTTATGGCCCTACGCCAAGGCGTGCAATCCATCTTCGAACCACAGCCTATCCTCAACTTAATGAATACGCTGATTAATGAAGGTCTCGGTTGGAGCGAGGATCTCGGCATACTGGGCGAGCAGTTCATGGACAAGATCGAGCTCATGGTCCGGGCCATGGTGAGCAGCCGAATGTCGCTGGAAGACTGTCAGTCAGAACTGGACCTGATGTTCTCCAAAGACAAGCCGATCTTCAAGAAGATGGAAGCCCGCCTACTCGATGTTGAGATGAAGGTCCTGAGTCGACAAAAGGCCAAGTATTACTCAGCAGAATTGCTCAATCAGCAGATGGCGGGTAAAAAGTTGCCTCTATTCATGATTTTTGTTCTGCAAGGCTCCTGGTACGAATTCCTCCAACAAGTCTTGAGCGCCTATGGTGAAGAGTCTCCTGCTTGGCAGAAGGTGACCAAGTTAACCGAGGCGCTGATTTGGTCCATTCAGGTTCAACCGGACACCGCCCGCCAGGCGACTCTGATGGAAAGCTTGGCAGGACACATCCAGGCTTTTTGCCAAAAAATGAACTTCGATACCTCGGCAGTAGAAGCCTGCCTGGAAGACCTCGCCCTGGAACACGAGGCCATTCGTGAAGGCACACCATCAAGCGCCTGCGACTTTGAACTGATCAAGGTCGAGCAATCCTCACTCTTGTCTCAGCAACAGCTGGATGCAAGTGTCCTGGCCGATATTCGTGAGATACAACCTGGCCAGTGGTATCTGCACGACGATAAGCGTGACCCTGATGAAAAAGTCGCTCGTATTAAACTCATCCTGAACTGGCAAGATACGATGCGTCTGCTGTTTACCAACCATAATCGCCGCAAAGTGTTGCACATGAGCTACCCTGAGTTTGCTCAATATCTCGCCGAAGGCACGCTCAAGCCCCTGAGCCCAAAATCAAGCACCTGGGAGGTCATCAAGCAACACTTGCTCACGGTGGTCCAGGGCGTCCAGGTACAGAAGCAGAAAGAATCCAAGGTGGAAACACCTCAAGATAAAAAGCTGGTGACTCGAGAATATCTCGACCGCCGGAAAAACGAAATCATGACGGCGATGAAGCAGCACAAGCACACCGCCGAGTTGAAGCAAAAGCGGGCCTTGATACTTCGAGAAAAGGCTCAGCAAAAAATCCTGGCGGCTACAAACGCCATAGAATCGTTGCGAGTGGATGCCTGGCTGAAGTTACCCGTGATGGAAGGCACTTTGACACCCTGCAGGCTCGTCGCCGTTATCGCCGCCGCCGACAAGTATATTTTCGCCAACCGTCATGGACTGAAGGTCGGCGAGTTTACTAAAGGTCAGCTGATTCAAATGCTGATTGCCGAGAACAGTGAGATTCTTGACACCGGTGCCGAATTCGAAAACGTCTTGAGCTCAGTTGTGTCTGCCTTGCGAGACAATAAAAACAAAAGTTACGACGAACTCACCGGCGCCAGTGTCTAACGACCTGACTTGAGCTTTTCAATAATAAACTTAAGCCTTCTGGCACACGAACGTGCTGAAATGTGGGCTGCGCAAATGCTTGTGATTGAGCACCTTCAGACCACCCTCAGCCAAAACCCAGAGCCAGTCATCGACGGTGAACTTGTTATGCACGGGAAACAGTCTTAGCATGGCGCGACGCATTGTCTGCTGTTGTTCGGCCGCCAGATCAGCATTCACCATACGTTCCAGATAAACAGGCAGCGGTGTTCGAACCCAGTCCTGAAGCAGGAATATGCCATCGTCGGCGAGCAATCGACAGACTTCTTCACAGGCTGCCAGCGGATCGTTCAGAACATGTAAGACCGCAACCATCGACAGCATATCTACAGAGCCATCCGCCAGGGGCACCGGGTCACGGGCAACATCAAGCAACTCGTACTGCGGCGCCGCCCCATCGTAGACTACTTTATCTGTCGCATAATCCAGCATAGCCTGAGTAACATCAAAGCCCCACAGGCGCGCGCCGTCAATTCGGTCGCGCAAATCGCGCAACAGTAACCCCGGCCCACAACCCAGATCTACCATGGATGGGTGCGACGGCAAGTGTGGCACGACCTGGTCGGAAAAATAATCCCAGAAAGCCTCATCGAAGCGATCATCGTGACTGGCAATCATTCGATTGACCAACTCTTCGTCGGTGATACCGCCTAATTCTTGATGGGTAGTCATGACAATTTCCTCGTTACGCCATACATAAATTTACATCATTGTTCAATCGTTCATAACGCTCTAGCACTTATTTATCCACAGGGTTGCCCACATTAAACACGCCACCGGTATATACCATTCCTGGTTGACGCTCATTTTCAGGTGGAAAAGCTGCACGTTTGGCCGAAAAATAAGCATCACGAACATCGCCCCCCTCGCCCTGTCGATTGTAGGTAATGTACAACGCTCGACGAGCGCGGTCGGTTTCGTTCATAGCCGATCGATGGGGCAGATAAGAATCAAATAACAACAGGTCACCCGGCTGGGTTTCCACAGACTGCCAGCTTAATTGGTCGATTGCCGTCTGGGTCATGGTCAAGTCAGGATTCATCGCCAACAGCCCCTTCAGGTGTGCGCCACTGGCCACCTCAAGACAACCGTTAGCTTGCGTCGTCTCATCCACACTCAACATCATGGTGATATGATAGTGCTGATCAAATGAGGTAAATGCCGGCGCATCCTGATGCGCAGCAAAGCCGTTGCCCGCCGCCAATTTAAGATTAAGTTTTTCTTTAAACAACACGGCGGACTCCCCCATCAACTCACTAATAAGACCAAGGGTACTGCGACCCCGGGCAAGCCGTTCGAGCCGCGGTTGGTAAGGCAGGAAATTCTCGATTCGACACAACTGCTTACCTCGCGCCGTGTGCTCATAATACTTCATCCATTTCCCGGGACTATCTGGTAAGGCCTGCAACTGCGCCACCTCGGCGCATATGGCTGCCACTTCCGTTGCGTTAAACCAGTCTTTGATATGCAGATAACCGTTGGTTGCAAAAAAAGCCAACTCCGCCATCGACAAACGCTGAGTCTTGTTTCTTCTCAACATGGCGCTGTAGTGGCTGACGGGCGGTAAACTCACATCCAGTCGTTTGGCGGCTTCATCCCAGGCCCGTAGTTTGAGAATATCGGTGAATCGCGCCTGCTGCTCGAACGCCAGCATCTCATCGGCTAGCATGGGCCCACCCTGAAAAGCCAGGGTCTGCTGGCTGGCAGCTGATAGCTTGGCAGCATAAGCCGGACGGGTCGCCACCAGGTAACGCTTAGCATTCACATGCTGCTCCACCAGGGTCGCTATGGTTTCATCGAGACCCGACAAGCGCAGGTATTCTGCGCCCACCGCTTCATGTCGGTGAACCCCAAAATCGATACCGTCTGCCAGCATTGCCCCTGCCCGCGGGTCGCAAAAATGGCCGATATCGTGGAGCAATGCGGCTAAAATCACGCACTCATCGGCATCCTCCTGAGCGGCAAAATCAGCGCACTGCAACGCATGGGCTAACTGGCTCAGCGGCTCACCGATATAACCCACATCCTGTTGCAACTTCAGCAGCTCAATGATTTGCTCACTCGGATTAACCAACAATGCCTTGCGCCCTCAATGCTTCGATCGTGGCCTGATCCAGGCCCAAGGCCGACTCTAAGACCCTATCCGTATCCACGCCGAGCTCCGGTGGCTTAATGCCGTAGTTAATCTCAGAGCGAGAATATTTAATGGGGTTAGCCACCAATGGCATGCCCTCAAGATCTAGCTGCGTGCCACGCTCCCGGGTCTGCGGATCCGAAAACAACCGGTCAATGGTATTGATCGGACCGCAGGGTACACCGGCGGACTCAAGTATCTCGAGCCATTGATCCATTGACTGATTGACCATGCTCGCCTGAATCTCCACAACCAAACTCTCTCGATGAGCGACCCTTAAGGCGTTGCTCAGATATAACGGGTCTTCACCCAGGTTGGGTTTGCCAATCGCTGCACATAACTTACGAAACTGACTGTCGTTACCCACGGCGACGATGATATAACCATCTAGAGTCGCAAAGGTCTGATAAGGCACGACATTGGGATGAGAATTTCCTAATCGATCGGGCGCCACACCTGACACCAAATAATTAGAGGCTTGATTTGCCAAACTGGCGGCCATCACATCAAACAGCGACATATCGATACTCTGACCCAAGCCACTTCGCTGACGCTCTTGCACAGCCGCCAGAATCGCGATGGTGGCGTACAGACCAGTGAGCACATCGGCGACGGCCACGCCAACTTTCTGTGGTCCATCGTTGGATTTAGCCTCCGGCTCGCCGGTGATACTCATCAGACCGCTCATGCCCTGAATCATAAAATCGTAACCCGGGCGCTCCTTGTAAGGGCCGGTTTGGCCAAAGCCAGTAATTGAGCAATATATCAATTGTGGATTCAGCGCTTGCAGACTCCCATAGTCGAGACCGCGGCGTTGCATATCGCCCACCTTAAAGTTTTCAATCAAGATGTCCGAGCGTTGCGCCAGGTCTCGAACCAAAGCCTGGCCTTCGGTGGTCGCCATATCGATAG
>DGOD01000265.1 GCA_002389265.1 Gammaproteobacteria bacterium UBA4475 | reverse complement strand
CGTTTTTTCCCTTTTTGATTGGGGTATTGGCATGTAGTTGGATCTAAAAATTTGGAGTTTCCAGCCCTTGCATAGGGGGTTTGGTTGGGTCCTCGTTAGGCATCGAACCCTGTGTGGGGCATTGCAATGCTTGGATTACTGTAGGCAAGCTAGTCTAGCGTGGGGCGAGACCTTCTAGTATAGCGCGGGGTGCGGGCATGCGCCAGATAGCCTGGTAGCTTTCCACCACATTTGATTGCCTGACCGCCAGTCCGGGAAGTGCGATCCACTCTGGGCATTTCCGGCCCAGTAAGTCGGTGACAGTGGTTTTACCCACAGATTCCCCTTGTTGAAAAGGTCGCTGAGCGGCAATACCTTTTACGGGGCCACCCTGAGCGAGGTTCGAAGCGACCTTACTACCAAGGTCAATTGTTGTTGTTGGTACGTAGATACCAATCTGGTTCATGACCTTCAAAACTTCAACACACGGTGTGTCCCAGACAACGAACACGCCGCTTGGGCGAAATGGCTGGGTCAGCAGGTCGTTTGCCAATTTCCCGACCGTGCGTAGGGAATCAAAATGAAAAATGTCGGTTGTGATGTCTGGACGCTTGGTCGAAATCCAGCGAGAAAAAGAGATCTCGCGTTCATTGGTAGCGAAGAATTCTTTGTCATAGCCAAGAAGCGCGACACGGCCATTTTTGGGAACGTGTTCGGCCAGCATTTCTGCTGCCATCATCCCCAGTCCATAATTATCAGCAGAAACTAAGCTCGCGTAGTCTTTGAACGGCAGTAAGCCTGACGGGACGTTATCGACCAAAACCAAACGTGTGCCGGTCGCGGCGATCATGCTATGCGCTTCGGCCACTGCTTCGCTGGTGATAGGAAGGGAAATGACACAATCCAGTTGCATAAGCCGGATGCGTTTCAGGGCGTGGATTTGCGCCTCGGCGGAAAAACCGCAATCAACGACCTCGACCACAATCGCGCCAGCATCGCCAAGCGTACCAATAATACCCTGCACAAGCTGCTTGGACCAATCGCTTTCAAGGGTATGCATAACGATAACGACTCGGAATCGCTTTCGCCGCGCCAACGTAATGTCATTTGGCAACAAGATGACCCTCTCCGGAGGAGCAGCGCGCTCGCCATGAGGCCCTAATCCAATAATACCCATGTCAGATCAGCCCGTCTGAATCAATTTTTAGTTGCCTCAGACAGGCGATATCTGGGTGCTTCAACGGCGTGCCCGCCATAACCCAACCACGCAGCATCTTAGGCTCGAACAGATAATCCAGACATATATGCGCCGCACCTAACAGACCTGCAGTATTTCCCAATTGAGATTGTAGAATTTGAAGATCACGCGTCGCCAACGGGTGAGAGGCCCCGTAGACGGCCTCTCTGACAGCCGCCAGAAAAATATCGTTGGTCTGGGCCAGCGCCCCCGCCAGGATAACGCATTGCGGGTTGAGCATGTTCAGCAAGGTAGCTAGGACTGTACCGACCAATTTTCCACTTGCGGTAATAATTGAAACACAAACAGGATCGCCAAGCTGAGCAGCCTGACAAATATCATTCAGATTTAGCCCACCACCTTTGTTAAGCAGGTCTGTCAAATGCTCGCTTGTGCCATTCCGTGCTTCTCGCAAAGCGGCTTGTTCGATGAACTCTGCCCCTGCAAGGCTATCCAGAGTACCTAAATTTCCCTCATGCGTAGCTGGCAATTGACCAATCAACCCTACGGCTCCGGTCGCGCCACGATAGGGGCGGCCTTCATAGATCAACCCTGCGGTAAACCTTTTACCCGTTTTAATAAACAACATGCAGTCATTGTTTTTGCCGGTCCCGCCATGCAACTCGCCAACGGTCATTGTCTCGACACTTGGGATCAACCAGACCGGCACTAAAAACTCTGCCATCAAGCGCTCGACCAACTTGCTCTCATTCCAGCCCTTCAAAAACTCTGGTGTCGAAGTAAGGGGGCGCCCATTGCCACTTGGTCCGGTCGGCCCAGGGACTGAAATTGAAATACCCCAAAGGTCTGGTAATTTTGTCTGGCGCGACAACATCAGCCTGATCAAAGTGATCATTCGGTCAGCGGCATCACTGGCATCTAAACCGAGGTCACCCTGTTCATGGTGCTGCGCAGTCAGGTTTCCAGAGAGGTCTGAAAGTGCCACGGACACAGACGATTGGTCAATGGAGGCTGCGACAAGAACCGCCCGGCTTTTTGAGAAACTGACGATCCGTGGGACACGTCCGCCGCCTGATATTCCAGTCTCGTTTTCGTGCGCGAGGCCGAGTTCGGAAAGGACTGTCAAGCGATCCGACACTACGGCTCTGCCAAAACTGCTTATCTTTTCAAGTTCCAGCCGGGTAAGCGCCTGATGTTTACGCACAAGGCCCAACAGTTCTGCGACACTTGCTGCTGCGGTCTCGGTCAGCCTTGGCCGTCCCCTTTGGCGCTGCTGGTTGGCCTGGCTCTGGCTCATGCTGTGGTCCAACTCCGTATTAGTCCCTATTTAACGATTAAGCTACCTGCTTTTGGTGGTCAACGCTTAACTTTTGCTTTTAAAAAACAAAAGTAGTTATACTTTTGCATATTTAATATTGACATAATTATTTAATCATCTAATAATTTTGCTTGTTTAGTAAGGGCAGCGACTTGAAGCAGTCGTGAATAGAAAAATGGGGAATTATGGATAATTGGAAATTAGCCTATCACGCGAACTGTTGGGGTGCCCTGGGTGGAGACGCTGTAGGCGTAACCTCGATTTCGCAGTTAGCTTACAGAACTTTTGGTAATATGGATAGGGCCCTTACGGAGATTTCCGAAGTAGGTTATTCTGGGGTTGAGCTTTTTGATGGAAACTTGCTTGACTACAAAGTCACCGACTTTCGCGCGCTCCTTCAGCAAACCGGTCTGGAGCTTGTTGCGACTTATTCCGGAGCAAACTTCATATATGATGATATTCTGCCTGACGAGCTGGATCGAATTACTCGTGCAGCTGACAGGGCAGCGGAACTTGGTGCGCCACATTTTGTGGTTGGAGGCGGGGCCAAACGATATGACGGAACTCGTAAGTCCGATTATCACAAACTTGGAGCGGCCCTCGATCGGGTTAACGATCTAGCTACAGAGCGTAACCTTCAAGCCCACTATCACCCGCACCTTTCTACGATTGTTGAAGGTCCAGAAGAAGTGCGCCAGATCTTTGACCTGACTAGCATAAGGTTCTGTCCTGATACAGCACATTTAGCTGCGGCAGACGGAAATCCTGCGCAGATGATCAAGGAGCACGCAGATCGGATCACCTACATCCATCTTAAGGGACTTCAGCGTGACCCATTCGCCTTTGTCCCGCTTGACAGGGGCGATTTGGATACAGCTCCAATCCTGAAGGCTATCCGAGAAATTAACTTTGAAGGTTGGATTTGTACAGAATTGGATGCCTGGGAGGATCCGCTGGAAGGTGCGCGTACAAGCATGAACTACCTAAAGCAGGGGTAGCAATATAACTAAATAAACTCGGACTTTTCCGAAAACTAGGAGGAAGACTATGATCAATAGAAGAATGTTAATGAGCTCGGCAATGGTAATTGCACTAGGGCTTTCGGCTGTTCAAGCCAAGGCAAATCCAGCTGCTGCCCTCGTGGCATTGCAGGACACCGTTCTGTCAAAAGGCCCTAACGGAGAAGAACCCGCAGCAGCTTCATCCATCTACCTCAGCGATGGCGAGTTGGCACAGATTAAAGCGATGGGAGCAACCGCTGCAATCGTTATGCACTACGGTGGTAATGATTGGAGTCAAGCCCAGATCAATGGTTTAAAAACTCAGTTTGCGGTGATGGGAATTGAGGTTATTGCAGTGACCGACGCAGGCTTCAAGCCAGAAAAACAGGTTGCTGATATTGAAACCATCATGGCGCGGTCGCCCGATATCATCGTGTCCATTCCGACTGATCCGGTTGCTACTGCTGCGGCTTTTCGGGCAGCGTCTGAGGCTGGCATAAAGCTCGTCTTTATGGACAATGTCCCCGCCAATTTTATTGCCGGAAAAGATTATATCGCATCAGTTTCTGCAGACAATTATGGTAACGGTGTTGCCGCAGCACATTTAATGGCACAAGCGCTAAATGAAGAGGGCCAAATTGGTTTAGTGTTCCACGCAGCAGACTTCTTTGTTACGCGCCAGCGCTATGACGGTTTTAAAGCTACAGTCGCCGCTGACTATCCCAACATCGAAATTGTTGCCGAACAAGGCATCGGTGGTCCGGACTTTTCCGGCGATGCCGACCGGGCGGCGAATGCAATGCTGACCTCCAACCCAGGGATCGACGGCATTTGGGCGGTCTGGGACGTTCCCGCTGAGGGTGTGATAGCTGCCGCACGGGCTTCCGGCCGGGACGACTTAGTCATCACGACAATCGACCTTGGTGAAAATGTCGCAATCAGCATGGCGCAGGGTGGACATGTCTATGGGCTTGGTGCTCAGCGCCCATACCACCAGGGCGTAACTGAAGCGCTATTGGCTGGATACGGGCTTCTCGACAAGAAAGCACCAGCTTTTGTAGCGCTCCCGGCTTTGCCCGTGCAGCAAAGCAACTTGCTGGAAGCCTGGATGACAGTTTATAGTACTGAGGCCACGGACAATATAAAAAACAGCATGCAATAAATAAAAAACAGCATGTAATAATAAGGTAGTTCGGGCGGCTAAACTAATAGTTTTCCGCCCGCAGACCTTTTACGTACATCCATATATATAGGAGAAAACCGATGATAAAATCCTTAAATGTCGCTATGATCGGAGGCGGGTTCATGGGCAAGGCACATGCCATGGCATATGCTGCAATGCCTATGTTCTTCTGGCCAGCTCCCGCGATTCCTCACCGAAAAGTTGTCGTTGATGTCACTGATGTTCTTGCAGAAGAGGCGCGCCAGCGTTTTGGATTTGCCGAGGCTTCAAGTGATTGGATGGCTACCATTTCCCGCGACGACATTGATGTCGTCGATATTTGCACACCGAACAACGTTCACGCTGAAATTGCGATTGCGGCAGCAAAGGCGGGCAAACACATTATTTGTGAAAAACCACTAGCGCGGACCCTTGAAGAGGCTCGTGCTATGACTAAAGCGGTCAAAGAGGCAGGTGTCACCAATATGGTTGCGTTCAATTATCGCCGTACTCCGGCAGTCGCTTTGGCCAAGCGCTTCATTGACGAGGGACGCATCGGAAAAATTCTTAATTTTCGGGGTACTTACCTACAGGACTGGTCTGCCGACCCCGATGGCCCACTATCTTGGCGTTTTCAGAAAAAGATTGCTGGCTCCGGGGCCATAGGTGATATCGGAACCCATGTTGTGGATATGGCTCACTATCTGGTAGGTAACATTTCTGAGGTGAACGCAATCACGAAAACCTACATAAAAGAACGGCCAATCCAAACCGGTGGCGTCGACAAGCTTGGCGCGTCTGACAAAAAAACAGATGCTCCGCTCGGCGCTGTCGATGTGGACGACGAAGTTTTGTCGCTCATTAGGTTTGAAACCGGGGCAGTGGGCACGCTTGAAGCGACACGCAATGCTTATGGGCGCAATAATTTTCTTACCCTCGAAATTCATGGTGAGGAAGGGTCGATTTATTTTAACTATGAGCGGCGGGACGAATTGCAGGTTATGTTTGCGGACGACCCGAGCGACGCGCGCGGATTTCGGACAATTTATACAGGTCCAGCCCATCCCTATGGTGACGGGCTTTGGCCAATCCCAGGTCTTGGGATTGGGTACTCCGAAACCAAGATTGTCGAATGTCGCGACTTCTTTGCGGCCATCGTTAACGGCGAAACACCGACCCCCGACTTTGCCGAAGCCTTGCAAACCGAATTGGTAGCTGACGCATTAATCAAGTCTGGGCAAACTGGGAATTGGATCACAGTTTGATGGCAAAACCCGTCGTCGCCGTTCGAATGACAGGCATCTCCAAAAGTTTTGGAGGTGTCAGGGCGCTTGATAACGTGGATTTTGAAGTTTTTTCTGGCGAGGTGCACGCTCTTTTAGGCGGCAACGGTGCAGGAAAATCAACTATTTTAAAAGTGCTGAATGGCATCCACAAGCCTGATTCCGGAACCATCCAGGTAGGTGAAAAATACCTGATAGAAAGTCAGCCAAAAGAGGCTCGTGCTGCAGGGATAGCGATGAACTTTCAGGAAATGAGCCTGATCCCGACGCTGACCGTGGCTCAGAACGTTTTTCTGACACGCGAACCTGTTTCGACGTTGAAGTTGATTGATGATAAAGAGGCGGAGCGCAGAGCCAAGGCGTTGTTTGACACACTTCAGGTCGATGTAGATGCAAAGGCTATGGTGGGCGATCTGGGCGCGGGTCAGAAGCAGTTAACCGAGATTGCAAAGGCGATCAGCCAAAACGCCAACGTTCTCGTGCTTGACGAGCCATCAACAGCATTAGCGGTGTCAGATGTTGAACGACTTTTTGCATTTTTGCGAAAGCTCAAGGAACAGGGCAGGGCCATCATATATGTGAGCCATCGTATGGACGAAATTATCCAGATTGCTGACCGCGCCACAATCCTGCGTGATGGTAAACATGTGATTAGCGCGCCAATATCCAAACTGCCGATTGATAAGATGATCGAACACATTGTAGGTAAACCCTCCAATGGACTGGCCGATGTCGCACGTAGGAAAGCCGTAAAGGGTGATTTGCTTTTAGAATTACAGAATGTAAGCGGTCGATATCGCCCGCAGCAAGTTGATCTAAAGGTTCACGAGGGCGAGGTCGTTGGATTGGCAGGGCTACTTGGATCGGGCCGCTCTTCTCTGGCACGTATCATTGCCGGAATTATGCCGGCCGAATCTGGCAAAATCAAAATTAGAGGAAAACCTGTGGTCTTCAAACGACCTGGAGATGCCAGCGCAGCAAACGTAGCACTTGTGCCGGAATCGCGAGCAACGCAGGGCATCATCGCTGATCACTCAGTCCAGTCGAACGTGACGATGGCATCCCTTTGGCAATTAACACGCAACGGTTTTGAACTACGCCAAAAGTCAAAGTCTGTGGTTGATACACAGATCGAAAGACTGTCTATTAAGACGGCAAGTCGCGACCATTCGGTAGGCACGTTGTCTGGCGGTAACCAGCAAAAAGTAGTCATCGGAAAGTGGCTGGCGACGACGCCCGATATTCTGGTCTTGGATGAGCCAACAGCTGGTATAGACATTGGCTCCAAATCGGAAATAGTCGCGCTGGTCAGAAACCTTGCCCGAGAGGGCAAAGCGATTGTCATGATATCATCTGAGCTGTCGGAGCTGCTGACTGCCTGTGACCGGATTATCGTCATGGAAGGTGGTCGCATTTTTTCTGACAGGCCTTGCGCAGACTATAACGATCCAAGTGACCCCGACAGCGACCCTGGACGCCAGTTGCAAGCGGCTGAAAAGCGCCTGCAAACAGAAATACAACTCGCTATCAACGCACATACAGGACGGGAATCTACTAATGCCTGAATCACGAACTAGCCAATCAAACTTGTTGAGAATGTTAATTGGTGATTGGCGCCAAAACATTATTTATATTGGCTTTGTGGTGTTATTCCTAGTCTTCGCGATCACACTTTCTGATAGGGGATTTCTAAATCCTAACAATCTTCTGAACATCATCCGGCAAACTGCGATGATCGCGGTAATGGCCATTGCGATGACATTTGTTTTGTCGGCTGGTGAGATTGACCTTTCGGTTGGTTCGGTCGCTGGTCTTGCAACAGTGACTGTGGCCATGGCCATCGCTATCGCAGGCCCAATCGCTGGAGTATTTGCTGGTCTTGCAACTGGATTGATTGTTGGCATGTTTAATGGCTGGCTAACCACGCGTGTAGGAATTCCATCATTTCTTACGACGCTGGCCATGATGGGCATTGCCAAAGGTGCCGCCATGTGGATTTCTGATACTGCAGCCGTTCCAATTCTGAACCAATCCTACGCTTGGATTTTTGGCGGTGGCTCTATCGGGCGGATACCAGTCCTTTTGTTCTGGGTTTTAATTCTTGGGGCTATCGGGCACATCGCGCTCCGACGCACAGGTTTTGGTCGCCGGGTCTTGGCTACGGGGGGCGGAGAAACTGCCGCGCGATATTCAGGCATCGATACTGCGCGGATCAAGTTTAGGGTTTTGGTGGTGTCATCGGTCGCGGCTGCTCTTGCTGGGATGCTCTATGCCGGTCGGCTACAATCAGGGCGTTTCCAACTGGGTGAAGGCGACGAGCTTTCGGTAATCGCCGCCGCGGTTCTTGGAGGCACCAGTCTCTTTGGCGGCAAGGGCACTGTGATAGGTACAGTAGTAGGCGCAATGATGATTGGAATGATCAACAACGGTTTGATCCTCATGGGCCTGGAGTTCAGCCAACAACTTATTGCACGCGGTGGAATAATCATTCTGGCTGTAGCGCTAAGTCAAAAACGGTGAACTACACACATACAAAATCTAATCAATCCACCGAAATTAAGGCATTGTCAGACAAACTTGA
>DGOD01000307.1 GCA_002389265.1 Gammaproteobacteria bacterium UBA4475 | reverse complement strand
ATTTTACCCCGACCCCAAACATCTATAGATATTTTCCCAACGCCAAAAACGCTTACGATCTAATCGCCGCCATAAAGCCCGCTCATGATGTGCTTAAGTGATTGACGGTCGGTTGTCTCAGTCATTAAGTCTTTGAGGGCGGTCTTGGCCTCAGGTAAGCGAGCCGCTTGCTTGCTGATTGCCTCTACAGCGGCTCTTCTAACAACTAGGGCCTCACTAGCGGAGGTCTTCGCTTGGAGTTGGACAACCTCTGTTACTGTGAGGTTGCTTTCGCCGAGGCTCGCGATAACGCTACTCAAGACCTCGGGTCTGCTTTCCCTTTGCAAGCTATCCGTCAGTAGACCTTTTGCAGTATCGCTTTTAATCTGCCCTAAGGAATTTGCGGCTCTTGCACTTAATGCGGACGATTCGGAACTCAAGAAGTCACCAAGTACTCGGGCGCTGTCCTGAGAGCCCGCGTTACCCAAGGCGGTCATTGCGACCATGAGCCTTCTTTCCTCACCCCCAGTATTCAAGCGGTCGATGAGTAAGGACTCCAGCACGCTATCCTCGGTTTCTCGCGCAATGATGCCCAGCACCATCAGTGTCGAGTCGGCTAATTGCTGATCGCTAGGGTTCAGGTTTGAAAGGGCGCTAAAGTCAAGCAGTGCTGCCCTCGCTTCAGGCTCAAGTGCATCCTGTGTGTACTTAAGGCCCATGATACCGCCGAACCGTGTCTTAGTTTCAAAAAGGTCATCGGCAATGACCTCAGTTAACAATTGGCGGGCTTTTTGGCTATTGGCTAATCCAATTTGAAGCAGTAATTCTTCCTCAAAATCTTGGGAAAAACCGTTGGCCCCAAGCTCTTGTTTTATCGCTAACAGAAATTCGTCGTTATTAAACAGCAGGGCGCGAAGCGAATCCGTATCAATATCTGCTGAATCTAAGGCGCTAAGCTGTTTAAGGAATTGATCAGAACTTGCCAAGGGCTGACGTTTCTCGGGCGGATAAATCGTAGTGATATCGATGGGCACCCAGCGCCGAGGATCATGGTCAAGCGTCGCGAGCCTCAGATCAGTAGGAATTACCGCATCTTTAATGGGTTGAAGAAGGGTAGTTTGATCGGTAAGAAAAGCCATGTCTCCGGTCATGTAGACAGAGACCTTTGACCTGCCTTCAAAATCCTTCATAGCACATCTCAGCTCAATGATCTTTGCTATATCTTCCTTGATTTCGGCAGATTCAATGAGCCCGTTTCCTTGAGCACCACCGTAGCTCTGGTAGCGCTCTCTGTTTCTGATGACCTGACCCAATGTGGGACTTTCGTAGCGCACTAGTACTGAGCCAACGCTATCTGCCTCCGCTACTATGCGCGATTCCCCGGGCGAGAGGAGTGCGCTAGGAAGGCTGTGTAAAATCTGATAGATGGCGAGGAGACTATCACTGTCACCTGCCTTGAGCTTGGCATTGATAATCTGAGACAGCCAGGCGCCGCTTTTACGATTAATCTGGATCGCAAATGGTACCGAATAGAATAGTGGCGCGATGGCGTCTTCCCCGTTTGTCATGGAGGTGCCAACGAGCTGAAAACCCAGCCAATAACTATCAGGTTCGGCGAGCAGCTCCCTGCTGAAAAGAAGTGCGTCGAGGGCAATGTCAGTCCGACTGATGCTGCCATCTTGAGAGGCCAAGACTTGAGTTTGCGTGCGCAGGGTGCCGGCAGAAATGCACATCTCCTGGGAAGCCTGAGCTAATCCAGCTGTTCCCGAACTCATCAAGATGACGCCTAGCGCTAGCCTGAAAAGCTGTAGGCTATTCACCTTTAAACCGGCCTAAGCTAGCGCTCTTGAGGTACTTTATCATTATCGTGATCTCTAAAAGCTCACCGTTCGACTTTCGTTCACCAAATCCCAACTTTTATCAAACAGGGCTCCAGTGTTGTAGAGGGTGAGTGTCTTCGTTTTCTTCTTCACCTTGCAGCAGAACTTATATTTCGGGTATTTGGCAAAGAGATAAAATCTCCCTTGTATCGCTTTTATTTGATTCTGGGCTAAGGCGTTCAAGGTCACATGTCGGTTAAGAATATCGCTGAGGTCAGCTTCGCCAGAAACTCGAAAGGTTTGCTGGAGGAGCAGAAGATCAGCGCCAATGCCGCCTGACGCAAAACCGACGTCCACACCCCCTGTTGCATAGGCATTGAGCGAAGCGTAGAACAGGTCTCCGTAGCCGCTAATCACGGGGCCGTTGAGGGCCAAGCCCGCCCCAAAGCCCACCGATCCTGAAGCGCCTGCTTTAATAGTAATCGGAATTGGGCCTGCAAAAAATCTTGCTGTGGCGAAGGTTTTTCGTTCTGTCCACTGAAGGCCCCAATCGCGAGAGATGTCTGCAGACGCGCTATCGCCTTCGTCAATCACCACATCCCCGAAAACTCTTACAAATGCTTGGTAGCTTGCGCTTGGATAGAGTAAATCGGCTTCAGCTGTGCCAAAAGCTTTCGCAAGCTCTATTGCCTTGCCGAGGGCGTAAGCATTGACCTCAGCACCGTTGTATATTTGTCCTTTCCCAGCGAACCCATCAACGCTGTTACTGGATGAGAATGAGATTCCTACACCAAACTTCCCTTTATCACCATAGACTTGGCTGAAAGACCGCTCGAAACTAAATTTTGCTGCCTCAGTATCTACAGATTCAAGCAGATCATTGTGCGACAGCGCAGTTAGCGGCGTCGATAGCCCCGCAAGTGACTTCAAAGGCATATTGAGTCTGCTGTTAGCCTGGAAGGCAGTTTGTGCAGTAGCAGCAACTGCGTCGGCATCCGGTGCATCTCCCGGCGTGAAAAAGCGGAAAGGCACCTCAAGCTCAAAACTGTTGTTCGCGAGGTTCTCATCTTGCGCGCCTGAAGTTTGCTGAATGCGGAACCTGAAGGTAGCGACATTTTCGATCGAAGCGGCGTCGTAGGCAGCAAACAGCGCATCGCGCTGAGCTGGAGAAAGGCGAATATCCCACGGTACATAGTGTACCTCGTTTGGCGAAGGTACATCATAGGGGACCTCGTTAACCCATTCGTCGTTCTCCCCCTTCCACATGAGCGCGGCTGTTTCCACGCCATCGACTATGACGTCGACCTGAATAATCGCACTCATGGAATCTGCACCTAATTTTTTGACGTCTATATGGCCTACGGCGTTAGATTCCCGAGGATCGTCTTCTATGAGAACGACGTTTGA
Source organism: Gammaproteobacteria bacterium UBA4475 (assembly GCA_002389265.1). Classification (GTDB taxonomy): domain Bacteria; phylum Pseudomonadota; class Gammaproteobacteria; order Pseudomonadales; family Azotimanducaceae; genus UBA4582. The sequence goes on along the minus strand of DGOD01000307.1, from coordinate 3,388 downwards.
GGCTGTCATCCCGTCAGAGAAATTGCTTGATGGGGTTTCCAGCAGAATGAAGCCCTCGCCGACCTCTGCGTTTTCAATGCTAAGGTCGTTAATAAAGCTATCTGTGATAGTGATCACTCTGGTGGTGGGGTGATTAAAGTTTTTGTTAAAGCCTCGAGAAAGGTTGTCTTGCAAATCAACGTCATTAGTGACGTTAGCTTGAGGATCTACCATAGCGATGATGACGTAATCTTGATCGCCGATCAGGTTATTTGGGATGACCAGATCGGCCTGATAACTGGCTAGCCCCGGGGCAATGGATTCGACTACAAAGTCGCCCATTTCTTCCGCGGTGGTTTCCGCCCCAGCTAGCAATAGATCAAGCTCGCTCACCGGGACCATCTGGAAATCGACGATAACATTATCTGCGCTGATTTCTGTGGAGCTGATGGAAAAGCCAATGCTAATGGGCTCACCTTTAAGGTAGACCGACTTCTCCGTGTGTGCAATCGATGCTAGGGCAATGGTTGGGGGTCCTGGCTCTGGCAGAGTTGGCGCTTCGGGTGAGGAGTAATTTTTTTCACAGCCAGCGAGTAGTGCGGCAACAACAACAAGCAAGATTGGTGTGGTGATGGCTTTCATAAATATCTTCCCACGTATCTCTCAATACAAGATTATGAATCTGTCTTGGAACAGGCAATTGAGCGACCCGAAGGACAGGTTTTATTCTTTAGGTCGACGCAGGCTTTGCTTTTTAGTTCGAGGTAGGCTTTGCTTTGCAACGACCATTCAATCTAGTTCACGGTTGAACTTCAGTCAACAGAATTCTCATGTCTATGGGCGACTTGTCTAACGGTGGCAATAAGATCGTGTAAGTAGTGGCGTTAACTTGGAATAGGTCTTAACAGCCTAGATCTGCCAGGGGTACGTTTGTGACACGCATATGCGGCTTTGGTTTTTATCAATCAGACAGGCGCTAAAAAGTCGAGGGCCGCCAAAGTTGAGACCCGGTTAGCTGCAGGTTCTGCAGTTAAGTGGCGCAAAGAGCGTTATTATAGGACAGTGGTGATAACTAAAGTTCGAACGTACATAAGATTGAGGCGATAAGGAATAATAAAAAGAATGTAAAACAGGGATGTACGGGTATCAGTGGCGGAAGAGGTATCCGCCTTTTCGGATTCCCGTAGCATCCATAGAATTCCATTTAAGCTAATATAAACAATAACATAGTCTGTTATTGCGTCCTAAATAGTACTATGAGCGCCGCTAAAATCCGAGTACTATTTGATGGTCGTTTTGATGGTTGTAAAAATGCTATGGCGCGTCAGCAACACCGGCTCACGGCCCTCCAGGTCACGAAACTCAATAAGCCAGGCCTTTACGGTGATGGTGGGGGTTTAACGCTGCAGATAACGCCTGCGGGGGCAAAGTCCTGGTTGCACCGTTACATGATCGCGGGAAAGTCCTATGCGATGGGCTTGGGCCCTACTCATACAGTCAGTTTAGCTGAGGCCCGGCAGAAGGCTTTGGAGGGGCGGCAACTTTTACTGGATGGGGTTAATCCGCTTCTCGCCAGAAACCAGCAGCAGGCGGCTTTAAAGCTCGCTGAATCCAACATGATGACGTTTGACCAATGTGCCGAGGCCTACATTCAGGCACAGAAGGCGAGTTGGAAGAATGCAAAGCATGCGAAACAGTGGAGCAGCACGCTCAAAACCTACGCCAGCCCCGTTTTTGGAACAGCGCCAGTTGCTGACGTTGACACAGGGTTGGTCGTAAAGTGTCTCGCACCTATATGGGAAAGTAAGACCGAAACGGCGACGCGTGTGCGTGGCCGAATTGAGTCTGTGTTGGGCTGGGCGACAACAAGCGGTTATCGCACAGGCGAGAACCCTGCCCGATGGAAGGGACATCTTGAGAATTTATTAGCAACCAGCAGTAAAGTTAGACGAACGAAGAATCATCCAGCGCTTCCTTGGCAGCAGGCGGGGGTGTTTGTTCACGCGTTAAGGGCACGGGCAGGGGTTGCCGCCCTAGCTCTTGAGTTCTTGATTTTAACAGCCTGTCGATCAGGAGAGGTGCGTGGTGCGCATTGGGAAGAGTTCGATTTGGATGAGAGGCTCTGGACCATCCCTGCGGCGCGAATGAAAAGCGGACGTGAACATCAAATACCCCTCAGCGACCCAGCCGTCAGAATACTTGCGGCGCTGCCAAAAGACAGCAACATCGTATTCCCTGGCACCAGGGGGCAGGCGTTATCTGATATGTCCTTGACGGCCGTAATCCGGCGCATGGGTGACCTGCATGATTGGGTTGATGGGGATGGTTCAAGAGTCACAGTGCACGGTTTTCGTACAACGTTTCGCATGTGGGCAGCGGAGATGACGAACTATCCTCGTGAGGTTGCCGAACATGCTCTGGCGCACCAGCTGCCTGATGCTGTCGAGCGGGCCTACCAGCGCGGTTCACAGTTCACGAAGCGAACCTCGTTGATGGCAGATTGGGCTGTGTACTGCTCCAACGGGTAAACCGAGGCTATGACCATACAAGTCAACGGCAACATATAAACATTGGATAGCGAGTTCAGTGGGCTAAATGCTCATCTTTTGAGAATATGAATCAATTACATCATGAACGGCGGATAAAAAATGAGTGCACCTGACGATGACGAAAATCCATGGCTATCTTTATTTGATCTACTTTTATGTGGCAAAGAACCTATATCGGCTGGTGTGCTCGCAACCTCGATAGAAAAAGAAGGTATTCAAGGCTACGACAGGTTTGGTCGTAGAACATCTACTACAAGCAACGGCCCTGAATGCGAAGGTGTTAAAGAAAGTGCCCTGAATTTATTGGCCTGGTATTACAAGAATGTGACTGACAGTCTCACTGGTGGGGAGTTCGCGCGTCAACTCTCAGAAGATTACGAAAGCCCCTTGATGCTTTTTGGATGGCCCAAAGATGAGTCGCCAGACTTTAAAAAATACAAGTCTGAGACCCCGCCCCAGTTTGGCGGCTCTATAAGTAGACTGAATAATGAACTGAGGTCAGATGCGGAGGGGACTTACCTGGTTTTGCTGGGTGCACTTTGTAAAAAAGCAGGGCTTGATATTCGCGAGCGAGGTATGCCGAAAAGGATAGGGGGCATCGTCTATGAGCTTGGTGTTAGTTTGTCAGATGAGAAAATACGCTTAATTTTGAAAAAAATCCCGGACGCAATTGATTTTCGGCAAACATAGATTTACCAACTTTCAGGATATCTTTCCAAAGTTGGTAAACACCCCGTAGGTCCCTGCTCAAATCTATAGCCATGTTCAACGACGCCTGAGGAGGCTCAAACATGGCTACAATAATCTTAAGACTTCCCACAGTAAAAGCGCGCACGGGTCTTTCCCGTTCCACAATTTAC
>DGOD01000083.1 GCA_002389265.1 Gammaproteobacteria bacterium UBA4475 | reverse complement strand
CATACACCAACCGCCATTGCGGCCACTGGCACCAAAGCCGATGGTATTCGCCTCAAAAACGGCAATCGACAGTGTGGGGGCAAGTTGGCTCAGGTAGTAGGCAGTCCAGAGTCCCGTATAGCCGGCACCAGCAATGGCGATATCCACCTGCGCGGGTAGCGTCTCAACGGGCGCCGGCTGCAAGGGCGCTTGCAGGGAATCGAACCAGAAGCTACCGTTATCAAAATGTGCCTGCATATCATGGCCTAATGGGGTTTTGTCTCAAGATATCCCAAAGGCGCTCAGCCTGCCAGTCCACGGCCCCGAACATCAACCATCCGCAGCCGCTATTGATACTTGAACACGCTATCCTCAAGGTCGATCTTCGGTAGCTCATCTTTCTCCAACCAATAGTCCTGAGTATGCTGCCACTCTGGCTTATCACCGCGCTTCGGCATCAGGTGCATTGATCGCAGCAGATAGCCTGGGTTGAAATTTTCCGGATCGATCCATTCACGCAAGGGCATATCTGCATCCTCAGGCCGCAGTACTGGGACCACAGATTGATAACCTTTGGCCGCCATGAAATTCAGTAAGCGACAAACAAAGTCGGCGATGATATCTACCCGTAACGTCCAGCTGGCGCGGAAATAACCAAAAATCCAGACCATATTGGGCACACCGGTAAACATCATGCCTCGATAAGTGACCGTCTCAGCGAAATCCACTGGTTGGTCATCTACCGAGAAGTTAATGCCACCTAACACACTGAGGTTGAAACCCGTCGCTGTCGCGATAATGTCAGCTTCCAATTCTTCGCCAGACTTCAGCAGAATACCTTTTTCTGTGAAGCGCTCGATCTCATCAGTGACCATGGAAGCTTTGCCTGCCGCGATCCCCTGAAAAATGTCACCATTAGGCACGAACGCAATCCGCTGGCGCCAGGGTCGGTATGTCGGTGTGAAATGTTTCTCGATGTCATATTGATCGCCTAGAAAGGCGCGTACGCCACTCAGCAGTTCGGCTTTGACCACTTCGGGCTCTTCAAAGGCGCGACGGGTGAATTCCGCCTGATTGCGAAGGATCTGGCGCCGCGCAATTTCATGAATCCAGGTCTCGTCCACTTCCAGTTCACGCAGCGTATCAGCGAGTTCATTTTCATTGACGCCAGGAATAAAGTAGGTGGGTGAACGCTGCAGCACCGTGACATGACTGCAATCGGCGGCGATAGCCGGTGCCAGCGTGGCTGCTGTGGCACCGGAACCGATAATCAAAACATGCTTGCCTTTGTAATCCAGGTCTTCTGGCCAAGTCTGAGGATGAACAATCTGGCCCTTAAACTTGTCCATGCCCTCCCATGCCGGCGTATAGCCTTTGGCATGTTCATAGTAGCCTTGGCACATCCAGAGAAAATTCGAGGTGAAGCGCACGGCCTCTCCAGTATCTTTGCGCGTACCCTCCAGTGTCCAGCGCTGTTTCTCGCTAGACCAGTTTGCGGCAGAGATATGGTGTTGGTAGCGAATATGTGAGTCGAGCTGGTTGTCTTCGATCACCTCACCCATATAACTGAGGATCTCATCACGGGTCGCAATCGGCGCACCAACCCAAGGCTTGAACCGATACCCAAAGGTATAAAGATCACTATCGGAACGGATGCCGGGGTAGCGGTGTATCTGCCAGGTACCCCCATAGCTCTCCAACCCTTCGACGACCAGAAAGGTCTGATCTGGGCACTGGTCTTGCAGATGATAGGCCGCACCGACGCCAGAAATACCAGCCCCCACCACAAGTACATCAAAATGCTCGATAGCGGGCTGCGGCGCACTTGCTATCTGCTTCTTTGCTTCACTCATATCACGGGTCACACAGTGGCTGATGAATAAGTCCACTGTGCCGCAGCGCGCTATCGTGACATTGACTCAAGTCAAAGTGCCGCGGAAAACCAGCCATGATTGCGCCAGACCACCCTAGGCCTGCGTCGATTTAGCTCGGCGATATTGAGCCTGGCTACTGAGCATCCAGTAGAGCCGCATCGAACTGCAATACGCCCTGCTTCAGCAGTTCCGAAACTTCGCTGGCACCCATTGCCAGCCAATCTGCCAGCACCGCCTGATTATGTTCGCCACGATGAGGGGCCGGTCCGCGCACGCCACTCTTGGCCGCCGAGAATCGATAAGGAGATTGCGTAACAGGTCGAGTACCACCGGCACGGTCATCAATCTGAACAATACTGCCACGCTCATGGATACTTGTCTGATCTCGAATATCTGCTGGGTCGCGCACCAGACCCCAGGCAATATTCATCTCACTCATCACGCGACTGAAATGCTCACCGTCGGTCAATTCTCGAAAAAATGCCTGGGCGACCTGCTTCCGCAGGATGATTTTTTCCGCCAGTGCCATATCAGCGGTGGTGGGATCAACAACACCCTGACTACTCGTCAACAGCTTCCACAACAAACGAAAATCAGTAGACAACAATACCGGCCCCAGTGGCGAATCCCAAACCGCATTAGGGAGTGGCGCTGTATCGTGGGAATCTTCAAGATCATATTGCAACTGATCGTCCGTGGCCGTGGTCGCGTCAACCATGGCAATATCGATATGCTGTCCCAGCCCGGTGCGCTCGCGCAGAATCACCGCCGCCAGAACGCCAACCAGACCATGGAGCGAGGCATTCGTGTCGGCTACCGACAAGGGTAGGTCACTATAAGCTGCGGCATTGCGTTCCGCATGACGATGCAGCAGTCCGATCTCGGCATGCACAACCGGTGCATACGCCGGCCGGCGCAATTCAGCACCCTGATGACCAAAACCGGAAATCGACAGCATGATCAAGCGGGGATTGATGGCCTTCAAGGTGTCATAACTAATACCCAGCCGCTGCATGACATCCGGCCGGTAATTTTCAATCAGGATATCGGCTTGCGCCACCAGGTCACAGACCAGCTGCACCGCACCTTCCGCCCGCAAATCCAGGCAGATATTCCGCTTACCCGCATTCTGCTGGTGGTAGTAGCCCGGAACCCCGCCAATGACACGTCCCCAGTGACGGGTCACATCGCCTTCAGGCGGCTCCACCTTGACCACTTCAGCCCCCAGATCGCTGAGCATTCGACCCGCAAAAGGACCCGACAGCACCCGGGAGAAATCGAGCACTTTTAAACCGGACAAAGGGTAATCCATCATGATTCACCATTGAGAGCATTGACGGACCAGCATAGGAAATTCTTCCTGAAATAGCGATAGCATCATAGAGATGCCGGTTTGCAGTTATCTGTACTTTCCGGCTAAGAACCCGTTTAATGTTTGCCAGAAACCTTTGAATCGCCGTGAAACATCTGGAGAACAATATGGAAAACCGTGTACTTATTGATATTCAAGACCATGTCGCGCACGTCCGTTTAAACCGCCCGGATAAGATGAACGCCTTGGATGACGCCATGTTTGAAGCAATCGTTGATGCCGGCGAGCAACTCAAGGCGAATCCAGACATCCGTGCCGTGGTGTTGTCTGGTGAGGGCCGGGCCTTCTGTGCTGGACTGGATATGGGTAATTTCGCGAATATGGCATCCGGCAAACCCGATGACGCGACAGCGAAGTCAGAGACCGCGAACGATGCCGTGGGCCGGCTCGAGCGTCGCACCCATGGCCTGGCGAATCGCGCCCAGTACACCAGCTGGGTCTGGCGTGAGTTACCGGTGCCTGTGATCGCGGCACTGCATGGCGTGGCCTTTGGTGGCGGCTGTCAGATCAGCATTGGTGCGGATATGCGCTACGCTGCACCTGGCACAAAAATTTGCATTATGGAGATGCGCTGGGGCCTAGTGCCCGATATGGGCGCCACGCCCTATCTACCCCATTTGCTCCGTGACGATGTACTACGTGAGTTAACCTACACCAACCGCATCATCGAAGCGGATGAAGCTCAAGCCCTAGGCCTCGTCACCCAAGTCGTCATCAACCCCATCGAAGCGGCTCTACAAACTGCCGCTGAGATTGCTGCCAGAAACCCGGAAGCGGTGCGTGCTGCCAAGCGAATTTTGAACAATGCGCCATTCCAGAACCCGCAAGAAATTCTGTTAGCTGAATCTCGTGAACAGGACCAGATCATCGGCAAACCCAATCAGGTCGAGGCCGTCATGGCCAATATGGAGAAACGCGCACCTCGCTTTCAGGGTTAACCCAAGGGCCAGACTATCGCCACCTTGAATTCTGCGCAGAACGACCCGGCCGGGCAGATCCCACAGATCTTGTCCTCACTGGTATAGTGCCCCTGTTCTAGGGGCAGACTGAAGTTGATACTGCCTTTATTCATCCAGCGAGGTTTTTAACGGCATTGCGTCGGACTGCGGCGAACCACTCAAGTCCATATAGGCTTGATATTGGCTCAAATAGACATGGCCTGTTAGATGCTCTAGAAAGCCCGTGTCTTTGATGTAATCCATCACCGGCCCCTTGACCTCAGACAGGTGAAAGGTAATGTTCAGGTTGCGCAAATGCCCATTGATCGCCTCCAGTACTTCAAGCGCGGAATAATCGATCGTGTTACAGGCACTACACATCAACACAAGGTGACGAACCTCGGGGTTATTCTCTAGCGCACTGTGAATGTATTCCTCGAGGTAACCCGCATTGGCAAAAAACAGATTCTCGTCTACCCGCAGGGATAATATTTCAGGTCGGGTAGAGACCTTATGCCGCAGGATATTTCGAAAATGTTCAGTACCTTCTATCAGACCCACCTCGGCAATATGTGGCTTCGACGTGCGGTACAGATACAGACACAACGACACCAGCACCCCGGCTGCAACGCCCGCTTCCACGCCAAACACGAGGGTGCCCAGAATGGTCAAGGCGACGGCAGAGAAGTCGCTTTTTGAGAGTTTCCAGGTCTTCGTGATGATCGATACATCGATCAGCCCTGTGACGGCCACAATGATCGTCGCCGCGAGTGTCGCCTGCGGCAAATAAAACAGCACCGGCGTCAGAAACAAGGAAGCCAGGGCGATACCAATGGCCGCCAGGATACCGGCAATCTGGGTACTGGCACCGGCATCAAAATTAACCACCGAACGTGAGAAACCGCCAGTCACCGGGAAACCTCCAGAAAATGACGAGGCCAGGTTAGCGGCACCCAAACCCACAAGTTCCTGATTCCCATCAACCCGTTGGCCACGCTTTGCACCCAGGGTTTTACCGACGGATATGGACTCGACATAGCCAATAATCGAGATCGCCATGGCTGGCACAATCAACAGCTCCACCATGGCCAACGAAAACACCGGCAGATGTAAACCTGGCAATCCAGCCGGCACCTCGCCGACGAGCGCAACGCCCTTGGCATCCAGATCGAAAATCACAGCGCCAGCAATGGTGACGATAATGCCTACTACCGGTGCTGCCTTGGCGACCAGCTGCGCCGTATTCAAATCCATCCCCCATTGCGCCATCAATCCGGCGGCGCCGCGCCGCGCCCAGAATAGAAAATAAACCACTCCAACACCCACGGTAAGGGCGTAATAATTCACATCTGGCAGGTGCTGCAGCAGCGATATCAAGAGTTCGAAGAAGGTATCACCCTGGGCTTTGACGCCAACAATATGTTTCATCTGGCTCAGGGCAATCAGGATACCCGAGGCCGTGATAAAACCTGAAACCACCGTGTGAGACAGAAAATTGGCGAGAAAGCCAAGCCGCAAAACGCCGAGGGCGATCAAAAACCCGCCGGAAAGAAATGCCAACAAAACTGCCGCGCTCACATAATCACTAGAACCTGTTTCAGCCACCTTGCCAAGAGCCACCGCGGTCATCAATGAGGCAATGGCTACGGGACCGACTGACAAGGTACGACTGGTACCAAAGATCGCATAGGCCACTAGGGGCAGAATGCTGGCGTACATCCCTACTTCCGCTGGCACGCCTGCGAGCAGCGCATAGGCCAGGGATTGAGGAATCAGCATGACCGTCACTACGAGCCCCGCAATCAGGTCACTGAGCATGGATTCTCGATTATAACCACGCAGTGATCCCACCAGCGGAACAGCGGCTAACAGGGGCGAGAGCTTCATCTGCGGCGGCCTAAGTCAACCACTCGCGCCCCTTGAGCATCAATTGCCAATAGACCGTCGGTAACGCGTAGGTTTTGAGCAGCCAGGCGAGCCGAGTCGGCCGCGCGCCATTGTTCAACCAAGCGGGAAAGGTGGGTAACAATTTGCCCCCATAGCCGAACTCAGCCAGCACAATTTTGCCCCGCTCAACGGTCAGGGGACAAGATCCGTAACC
>DGOD01000234.1:12109-15350 GCA_002389265.1 Gammaproteobacteria bacterium UBA4475 | reverse complement strand
GGCTTGCCGGAGCAGGTGTTTTCGAACGATTAAGAGACCTGCTGCCATCGCTATTATTTCGGCCATCACCGTTGCCGCCGCAACCCCGGGTACGCCCCAATCGAAGACGACCACAAACAGCAGGTCGAGGATGATATTGGTACCGGTTAAAATCAGTTGCAAAGCGAGCAGCGCGCGAGTCTGTTGGATACCAAGTAAATAGCCCATCACGGCCAAATGAGCCAAGCTGATGGGTGCGCCCCAAATACGAATTTGGCAATAGCTCAAGGCGGCAGACTCGACAGCCGGACTACCGTCAATCAGGCCAAGGGCCAGGCTGAGCAAAGGGTATTGAAAGAGCAACAGCAGGGCACCGATACCTGCGCCGATAAATAGGGCGCGATACAAGGTCGCTTTAGCCTCGCCAGGCTGATTCGCACCGGTTGCCTGGGCAACCAGTCCCGTGGTCCCCATGCGCAAAAAGCCGAAACCCCAGTAGAGGAAGCTGAAGATCATGCCGCCGACAGCGATCGCGCCGATCAGTGCCGGGTCGCCAAGATTACCGATCACAGCCGTATCAACCAGGCCCAACAATGGTGTCGATAGATTCGACAGAATGATTGGCCAGGCGATATGAATAATGGTGGTGCGCGAAAAGGCGCGGCGGCTGTTCAAAGACTAACTCCAAGTTAAGGGGACGATCATAACATCAGAACAATCGTTTCTGGACGTCGCGAGCGATGTAGCTTGTGAAAAGTAGCGTGCATTTTTTGTGGCATTACCACGCTATAGCCTGCTATGGTCCTTAAGTAGTTGTTCAAAAAAAGCACACCATAAAAGCAGAACAGTTGTAGAGGTAAGTATGGCAGTAGCAGTAGAAGAGCAAGTGAAGTTTGTATTGCGTCTCACCCCAGCGATGCACAAGAAGATTAAGCGTAGCGCGAAGTTAAACAATACATCCATGAATAAGGAAATCACCAACAGGTTAACCGATTCTTTCAGCAAAAAAACTACCGAAAGTTTGCTCGGCGACATCGTTAAGTTGTTAGAAAAAAGCAAGTGACTTGTGAAATGTTCTTATGGTATTACAAACCGCTATAAGAACATTGCTCATCTAGTCCCGTCTAGTGACTTTTCCTGGCCGGCTCATTCGCGACTGCCCCGGGGTCGAAAGCCCCTCGCCATTAGATAGTGCTTTTTCGATCTTATGCTCCCGCTGGTGCGCGTATTATATTATGTACGTGGTCATTTAACTTGCAGTATAAGGCGCTGCCGCGCGCCGCTTTTTCTCTCTCGTACTATTCCTGTTCCGAAGCAGATTGTAAAAAATATTGTTGTTTCAGGAACAAAATAATTTGCTGTAATTTTAGATATATGTGACTTTAAATCGCGAAAAATAGGTAGCCTATTTTTACTGGCGGTAACGGATGAGTCTCTGTGCGGTGGGTGGTTAATAGGAGAAGGTCATGAGTGATGCATTAAGTATTGACGATGTTGATATCGATGCTGATATCGATGTTGATACAGGCGCTGATATCGACTCGGTCGATAGCGTCAACGATTTTGATGAATCGGTTGGGTCAGGTGAAATGAGTCCCAATATGCAACGTCACGATGTTCGTCGAAAAATCGAAGATATTATGGAGCGTCGGCGGCTGCGTGAAGAATTTGGTGAGCTCGACTTTTAACCGTTTACCATTACGGGCTCAGTTTATGTGATCCACCGGTGCTGTTTGATGGCAACTGTTAGAGGACGAGAAAGATAGCGAAATTTTGTGGTCGATAGTCCGTTAAGAGAGACCGTTAAATCGCAATACCCGTAATCAAGATTATCACTTTTTTAATAATGTCGAGTTGGCTATGGCCTTCCCGGTACAGTGCGTAGACGGGTCGGTTGAAGGTCGCCACACCTTTGACCGGGAATAAAAAATCCTGGGTTTCCAATATTCGTTGGGATAGGAAAGCCGATCCGGCATGCGTCTCCAGGAAACGGGTGGCGATGCTCGCAAGGTTAACGCTCAAGTTGGCAGGGGGTACCTCACCGAATCGATTGGCATGAAAGACCGCGAAAGATTCACCCCAATCGACATAGATATAGCCTGCCTGAAAAGCGCTTTTAGCCACCTGCTGAGGTTTTGTTGAGACCATCAAGAGCTTCATTTGGCCAACTTTAACTGCCTTCAATTCTGGTAAATCGGGTGGTTCGCAGAGCACGACGACGTCGAGTGTACGTTCTGTCAAGCGCCGAACGAGTTCGTAATCAGGGTGGGCTTCTGCCTGTATACTGAGCTGTGGATAGTCGTTGGCAATGTCCTGTATTTTTTGAGTCAAATTAGACTGCCAAAGGGCCGTGGTAGAGCCAAGGTGCAACCGCGTCGTCTGATTTTTTTGCAGTGAAATTTCCTGCAGGGTGCGCGACCAGTTCAAGATCAGGTTTTGCGCGTGGGGCAGTAGACGCTCGCCCTCACTGGTGAGCTGGACGTTGCCGCGGGTGCGAATAAACAAAGAGACCCCGAGGTACAGTTCAAGTTGTTTGATTCTCGCAGAGACAGCGGCCGACGTCAGATACAAATTGTCCGCAGCATGGCCAAAGTGCCGGGTTTTGTGCACTTCCAGGAATGTTTTAAGGTTTTCGATATCCACAGTGATAGGCTCTCGGCTACCGCGGCAATATAGCAGATTTTTGCGAGCCGCCTACAGGGTTTTGACTGCGGTATAAATGCGAATCGCGGTGGTCAGCCAACACAAGCAGCCAAAAATAATGGCGAAGATCCAGAAGCTGCTGGGCATGAGGCACATTAGCACTAAGCACAGGATGGTCTCGAAGCCCTCGGTCAGACCGCCCAGATAATACAGAGACTTTGAGCCTCGCAGGCTGGTGGTTAAACCGCGTTTGGCGGCAAAGGTTGAATACGCCAGAAACGAACTGCCAGTGCCGATAAAGCTGAATATCAAAAACGCGCCGTAGCTGGCATGTTCTGGCTGAGCCAGAACAAAGCCAAAAATCACCGCTGAATAGAAAATGAAGTCCAGAACGATGTCCAGGAAGCCGCCTAAGTCGGTCATGGCAGAGAAGCGCGCCACAGCGCCATCAAGACCATCGCACAGGCGGTTGAGCAGGATCATCGCCAAGGCTGCCTCATAAGCGTGCAACGCGATCAATGGCATTGCTCCAAGGCCCAGAACAAAGCCCACAACGGTCACCTGGTTCGCGCTGATACCTAATGAAGCCAGGTGGCTGCCACAGCGGTTGAGTGGCGGG
>DGOD01000234.1:0-12055 GCA_002389265.1 Gammaproteobacteria bacterium UBA4475 | reverse complement strand
GGACCCGCCGTAGCCGTGCATCAAACACCCACTAATACCTCGCTCAAAATGCTACTTCTTCTGGCGGCGGCGCTGAGCACTGCCTTCCTGAGCCTGGCTCATATCCATAATCGTGTCGACGTTGGCGACAAAACTCTCAAAGGTCGCATCCGTGCCGAGATTGACGCCATCATTGCTGTACATGGCTGCCATAGAAAATCGACCACCGGCGGCCTGAAAGACCTTGCCGCTTGGCGCATCGTTGCTGCACATGAACAGGACCGCCGGGGTTACCAGCGATGGCGCCCTTTCTGCGGGTGGGTTTTCCGCATCGAAAGTCGGCCGGCCTGGTAAGTTAGCCGTCATGCGGGTGGCGGCGGCAGGTGCCAATGAGTTGACCTTAATATTGTGCGAGGCACCTTCGCCGGCTAACACGTTCATCAGGCCCAGCATACCCATTTTAGCTGCTCCATAGTTGGACTGACCAAAGTTGCCCCAGATGCCCGATCCTGAAGACGTGAAGACAATACGACCATAATTTTTAGCGTACATAATCGGCCACGCCGCGTGGGTCACATAAGCAGTGCCGTCCAAGTGTACCGCCAGCACCAGATCCCACTCTGCCAGAGTCATGTTCTTGAAAGATTTATCCCGTAAAATACCGGCATTGTTGACCAGTATATCGATGGTGCCGAAGGCGGCGACGGCATCGTCAACAATACTTTGAGCGCCCGCCTTGTCGCTGACTGAAGCCTTATTGGCAATCGCGCGACCACCTGCAGCCGTGATTTCAGCGACCACCAGATCGGCAGCATCGCTACCCCCGGCGCCATCGACGCTGCCACCCAAGTCATTCACCACCACGCTGGCGCCACGCTTGGCAAATTCCAACGCGTGGGCTTTGCCTAATCCGCCGCCTGCACCGGTGATGACGACGACCTTACCTTCAAATTCACTCATAGAGATCTCCTTCGTTGGTTGATTATTCGGTGTTGACCTGCGCGCGGCGCTCGGTGAGCTGCTCTAGAATACTTTGGTGTTCCTGACGACTTAAATCGTAATGGCTGTAGCACCAGACTGAGACGACGGCGAAACCCGACACGATAGGACCGTACAGTAACGCAAGCTGGGTCAGGGTTTCGGCGGGTATATCCGCGGCAGATTGAATCGCCTGGCCTGTTGGCCAGTTAATGAGGTCGAGGGCAACGCCAGCCGCGAGGGTGCCAAGCCCGGAGGCGCTCTTGTTCGAGAATGATGAGGCGCCAAAAAAGATCCCTTCCTGGCGTTTGCCTGTGGCCAGCTCATGCTGGTCGGCGATGTCGGCCACCATTGAGCCAAAGCTAACCAGTGCCTGGACCACGGTAAGACCCTGGATGAACTTGATGATGACCAGTAGTACCAGTAACTCGGCGGTATGGTTGGCTGGAAAGAAATCTAGCAGGCGCAGGACAATCGGTAGTATCTGGCAGATGGCCCAAGCCGACGTACCAAAAATGACCCCTGGCTTTTTCCCCCACCGGGCATGAATGCTGCGAGTGAAAAGACTGCCTATGACCACCCCAATGGGAGCGGCAATGGCGTAAATAAAGATGGCTGCGGGTTTAAGCTCCCAGAAGTAAGTGTTGATATACAGGCCTAAAGCACCATCAATCCCAACCATGAGAAAGACGACGATGACGCCGATGAAGAGCCAACGAAATGATGTGTTTTGTAACGCCAGCCGCACTTCGGTAAAGACCCGAGTCAAGCTGAAGGGGGCTGCCTCGCCAATAGGTTGGGGTAGAAAAGGAATCTGCTTGCGCGTGCCCCAGGCTGATAGCCAGATAGTGATCACCATCAACGCGGATAGTGTCAGTGCAAAGGGCGTGTAAGCGGTCCCGTTTAATTGACCGTTGGGGAATTCTTCGCTGGCTGCAAAAAACACCAAGAAGGCCAAGGCGACGGCAATGAGCCCACCGAGGGTACCAAACACCAGGCGAAAGCTGACGATTACGGTACGTTCTTCGAAATTTTCAGTCAGTTCTGCGCCAAGAGCAATATGCGGCACGTGATACAGGGTCATTGCCGTACGGGTCAATACGGCAAACACGATCAGCCAGATAAACAGGCCGGTCTCGCCAAGCGTCGGCGGACTGAATAATAGGTAAAAGCAGATGCCCAGCGGTATGGCCGAGGCATACATAAACGGGTGTCGTCGACCCAGACGTGATCGCCAGTTATCTGACAGTGAGCCCGCCAGCGGATCCGTGATGGCATCGAATATCAGCGCAATACCCAGTGCCAGGCCACAGAGGGTGCCGGAGACTTCCAGCACTTGATTGTAGTAGAACAACACCAGCAACCCGAACGCGGTATTCTTCAGTCCCTCGGCAGTCTGACCGACACCGTAGTTGAGTTTCTCGGTCAATTTTAGTTTACGGTTTGCTGCCATACTTGCTCCCAATCGATGTCCTGATAGTACGGTGAACCAAGGGAACAATAAAGTAGTCTAGATAGAATAAGTCAGGCCTTGATGGAGACGTCCTGAAACTGCAACTGATTCAACGTGTAGTAAACACCTTGCTGCGCCATCAATTCATCATGGGTTCCTAATTCCTTCACGGCCCCGTCTTTTAATACCAGAATTCGGTCGGCTTCTTGAATGGTCTGCAGGCGATGGGCGATCAGAATTGAGGTCCGATCTTTCATGATTTCATGGAGTGCCGTCTGGATCAGCTGTTCGGTCTCTGTATCGATACTGGCCGTAGCTTCATCCAAAATTAGAATCTCAGGATCTGCTGCCAGGACCCTGGCAAAGGCCAGCAATTGCCGCTGGCCCTGAGATAGGTTCTGACCACGCTCGACTAAGGGTTCATCATATTGTTGGGGTAGGGCCTCGATAAACTCGTGGGCATTGACGAGCCGCGCCGATTCAATGGCTTTCTCGCGGCTGATGTTGGGGTTGCCCAGAATGATGTTTTCCAGCACGGTGCCGGAGAAAATATGAAAGTCCTGTAGAACTACCCCGATCTTCTGCCGCACGGCGCTGGAATGAAGTCGATTCAAATCGATATCATCGAGAAAAATGGTGTCGTCAGGAAAATCGTAAAACCGACCTAACAACCTGATCAAGGTGCTCTTGCCGGAACCCGTGGGGCCGACAATGGCGAGCTTCTCGCCAGGTTGAATGGTAAACGACACATCCTTCAAAACGGGTTGGTCTACGTCATAGCCAAAGGTTAGGTGGCGGAACTCGAGCTTGCCTTGAATACGTGCGGGCAGCTTAACCGGGGTCAAAGGTTCTCGCACCTGTTCATGCCAATCCAGAGCCTGAAAAATGCGCTCGGCACTGGCCATGGCACGAAACATAACATTGTATTGCATGCCCAGCACTCGGATCGGGCGAATGAACATATCGATAAACTGACTGAAGAGGACGATGCTACCCAAAGAGATGGTCTCCTGCAGGGCGGCGCCACCGCCAAACCAGATGATGACCGCCAGGGCGAGATTGATCATGTTGTCGGTGAAAGCGCCATAACCGGTTTCCAGGTAGATCGCGTGAATCTCCTGGTCCTGGTTAGTCTTGTTGATAGCCTGGTAAGTGGCGAGATTTTGACGCTCGCGGTTACTCAGCTGGACCACTTGCATGCCGCTGAGGTTTTCCTGCAGGTTCTGGTTGAGTTGTGAGACCGTGTTGCGAATTCGACGGTAAACCCGCCGAGTCGCCATGCGAAAGAAATAGGTGATGAACGCAAACAGGGGAATGGACAGCATGAGGTACAGCGTCAGCCTGACGTCAATCGCCAGCATGATGCCGAGCGCCAGAAAGAACGGTACAAATTCACCCACCAACATGCCCAAGCCCATCAACAGCTCGAACAGTGCCTGCACGTCATTGGTGATGCGAGTCATCACCCGGCCGACGGCGACCTTGTCATAAAAGGATGAGGGTCGGTGTTCCATATGCGCGAACAAGTCTTGCCGCAGGTCGCGCAGGGCATACAAAGAGGTCTGCGCGAATGTCACGCGGTGCAAGTGATAGAGAAGCTGACAAGCGACGGTGAAGAGCCCGAAAATAGTGCAGGCACTGGCTATGGCAGACCAGCCAGTGAGTGCCATCAACCACTGGTTCAATGCATTCATGCCATAGTCGGGCAAATGCGCGTCGGGCTGGCCCATGATCACGCCATCAATAACAACGCGACTGATGATCACCGGCAACAACACAGCCAGTATCGACGCGGCCATGACCAGGGCAACACTGGTCATCGCCAGAAGTTTATGGGGTCCTAGCCAATGGCCGATACGTTTCAGGTAGGCGAAGTTCATCGACTGGCCATGAATATCAGCCTCAAAAACCCCGTGGTCGAGTTTTGGCTGCGTCATGAGGATCTGTCTCCTTCGGCGGCCGTCTCTAAATGATTCAGCAGATGTCCCTTGATGCTCTGCGCCTTTTCGAGTTCGGCGTACAGGCCGCCAAGGGCGAGCAGTTCCTCGTGAGTGCCGGTTTCTCGAATACGGCCTTCTTCGAGTACAATGATGCGGTCGGCGTGGCGCGCAGTTGATACGCGATGCGATACCAGCATGGTCGTCAGACCCTGTCTCATGGCCTTGAGACCGGATAAAATGTGTTCTTCGGTTTCCGTGTCAACTGCTGAGAAGCAGTCGTCAAGAATCAACAGTGGCGTCATGCGGATGAGTCCGCGGGCGAGGGCCGTCCGCTGCTTTTGGCCGCCCGAGAGGGTCACGCCACGTTCACCCAGTACGGTTTGTAGACCATCAGGAAAACGTTCAATCGTATCTCGCAGTGCCGCGGCGTCTGCGGATTGCCAAATCGAATCCAGGTCCCGTTCAGGATCGTCGTAGGCGATATTCTCGCCAAGGGAGTCAGCAAACAGGAAAGGATCCTGCAACACCATGCACACCTGTTCTCGTAACCGCGTCAGGGCAAAGTCCTGAATGGGGTGATCGTCTAGCAGTACCTCACCACGGCTTGGATCAAGCAGGCGCACAAACAAACGCAACAGTGTCGACTTGCCCGAACCTACACGCCCAAGGATGGCGATAGTCTCACCGGCCTGTACTTCGAAGTTAATGTTTTCTAGCGCGTATACCGACTTGTTGGCATATTGGTAGTAGAGATCTTTAACGGTAATTTTACCGGTCAAGGCTGGTCCACTGGGCTTGCTGTTGTCCCGTATTTCTGGCTCGTAGTCGAGCACTTCAAACAACCGGGCGGTACCCGAGGCACCACGTTGCCATTGGGTCACCAGTGATCCGGCCTCGCGGACTGGCCATAACAATAATCCCAGATAAGAGAAAAATGCGGCCAGGGTACCGAGGCTGATTTCGCCACTATTCACCAGCTGGCTGCCATAACCGATGATAATCAAGGTTGCGGCCGCCGCCAGCGTAGGCATTAGGGCGCTGAGTTGTGAATTGGCGGCAAACAGCAGGCGGTTTTTTTCGGCAAAGTCAGCGTTCACCACTGAGAATCGATTGACCTCGTCTTGCTCTTGAGCCATGGCCTGAACCGTTCGTATGCCATTGAGATTTTCCTGAACGAAGGTGGAAAGACTCGAGAATCCTTCCTGTACCCGGTGTGACCTGGCATAGATCCGCTTCGAGTAAAGATAGGCGACTAGAGTAATGATCGGTAGTGGCAGTATCACTGCCAGGCTGAGTTTGACCGACAATGAGAACATAAAGGACAGACTGACGACGGCGGTAAATATGAGGACTGAAGTCATACGCAAAGTGCCCGCGATAAACTCGCGAACCAGGGAAATATCATTGATGGCGCGGGCCATTAAATCGCCGATACTAAACTGGGAATAGAACACGGGTCCCTGTCGCTGCAGATGTGCATAGACGCGATTGCGGGCATCAAAGGCGGCGTACATGCCGATGCGGCGGATCAGAATCCGGCTCACGATAGTCACCAGCATCTGTGCCAGCACGCAGGCGCAGATGGCCAGGGCAGGGTAGGTCAGAGCGGCGGCTGCCTGATCAAGGGTGACTTGCTGCAATTTGAGCGAAACTTGCCCCGCAGCGACGCTATCGATGCCAATTTTGACGAACTGCGGAATCAACGCCTCGAAAATTCGCGCAACCAGCAAGCCGGTAATGCCGAAGACAAATGTCCAGAGATGCTGTCGAATATAAGGCAGCAAACGTAACAGTACTTTCATGGATCCTTACTTTCGTCGTTAGTGGTCGCCATCATTGGTATCAGTATGTGCAAAAATTTGAGCATATTTGCGCCGGTTGCAGACGAGTATCAGGCGCTGGGGATGTGATGCATGGTAACGAATTGGTGAGTTGATTGCCAGACGACAAAGCCGATGTGGTGGTTAACAATGCTCACAAATTAGTCGCTGATGGTGGTAGGATTCATACCAGAGGGTGCCGCAGTATTATCCTTGGGTGGCGAGATTGGTTCAGCAGAGGGCAGCAAATGAGAGCAGGATTAAGTGCATCGGATCAAGCCTTTCAGTTAGAGGTCAGGTCATTTCTCAATGAACATCTGGATGACGCCGTCAGCCGCAAGGTCAGGCTGGGCTATTCCGTCACCAAAGCCGAGCAGGATAGCTGGACTCGAATTCTGAATGCCCGTGGTTGGGCAGCGCCCCACTGGCCCGTTGAAGTCGGTGGAACGGATTGGAGCATGATCCGTCGACATATTTTTGAAAATGAAATGCGTGGCGCACATGCGCCAGAGCTGCAGGGTTTTGGCTTTAAGATGGTGGGCCCAGCCATTATCAACTATGGCACAGAGGCCCAGAAGGCCCACTATCTGCCATTGATACTCAATGCGGAAATCTCCTGGTGTCAGGGTTATTCGGAGCCCCAGGCGGGTTCTGACTTGGCGTCGGTGCGCACTCGAGCGGAGTCTGATGGCGATGACTATGTGGTCACTGGTTCCAAAATCTGGACCTCGGCGGCGGAACAGGCTGATCATATTTTTGTGCTGGTGCGGACTGACCCGACCGCCAAACCTCAGCTAGGTATTAGTTTTCTGTTGATTGATATGAATACGCCGGGCGTCACCGTTGAGGCGTTAATGGCTTTTAATGGCAAGCGGTTGTGGAATCAGGTGTTTTTTGATGGCGTGAGGGTGCCCAAGGGGAATCGCCTGGGTGAGGAGAATCAGGGCTGGAGCGTGGCCAAGAACCTGCTGGGCAACGAACGCATGGCTGTCTCAAGGGTGGCTGAGAATCGACGTATCCTCGGTTGTATCATGAGAGTCGCTGAGGCGGAGCAGGCCCGTAACATTGACCTAGGACCGGAATACGCGGCGCAGTTGGCCAGTCTGGCGATTCGCCTGGAGGCGTTGGACACAACCGCGCAGCGCCTGTTATCGACCTTTGACCAGGGCGGTACGGTAGGTGGCGAGCCGTCCATGCTCAAGCTTAAAGGCAGCGAGCTGGTGCAAGCGATGGATCGCCTGCTGATGGACGCGATCGGTTATTATGGCCTGCCGCTGGATTCGACCCTGCGTGGTGATGACGCCGAACCCGTGGGCCCGGATTACACAGATATGGTCGCCAGTGGCCTGTTTCACCATCGCGGTTACACCATTGCCGGTGGGTCCAGCGAAGTGCAGCACAATATTATTGCGCAGGCCGTGCTGGGCTTGTAACACCGGGCAGGTGCGTGGCCCGCTTTTGATTGAACAGACAGGATAAACGTGACACATCAACGTGGAAACTAATACCCCGGGTACCGGTCATCATTCCGCCCCGGCTTCCGAGCTCAATAAGTTGGTGCGTCTGGCGTTGCCGATTCTGACCGCCCAACTCGCGCAGATGGCAATGGTGCTGGTTGACACGCTCATGGCTGGCCGAGTCAGTGCCGTAGACCTCGCCGGCGTCGCACTCGGTGGTGCGCTGATGTGGCCGATGATGATGTTTTTCATGGGCGTGCTGCAAGCAGTTACGCCCGCGGTGTCTCAGCTCAACGGCGCCGGGCGCCAGCGTGAGGTGGGCGAGGTCATTCGCCAGGCCTTGTGGCTAGCAGGCTTCGGCGCAGGTTTGCTCATTGCATTTATCCTTAACGCCGAGATCATCTATGCCTTTATGGTGATAGATCCCGCGGCGATCCCCGTTTCGGTAGGTTATCTGGCAGCGACGGCTTGGGGCGTGCCGGCTCTGATGGGTTATTTTGTCCTGCGGTTTTTGTGTGAAGGGCTGGGCTTTACTCGGCCGGCGATGTTCATCGCGGTGTCGGCCTTGCTGTTAAAAATTCCATTGAATTATATATTTATCTACGGTGCCTTTGGGATTGCCCCTATGGGTGGCGTCGGCTGTGGCGTGGCCACTGCGATCGTTATGTGGCTTGAACTGTGTTTAATTTTAGTCGTAGTGAGTCAGTCGCGATTTGAGTCAACGGGTTGGCGGCAGCAGTTCAGCTGGCCAGACTGGCAGCCCATGAGACGACTGATTGCCGTGGGAATCCCCATCGGGGCAACCATGTTTTTTGAGATGGCGCTGTTTGCCATGGTGGCGTTATTGCTCGGTCGCTTCGGCGCCGACGTTGTTGCCGCCCATACGATTGCCATTAATCTAGGTGGTCTGACCTTTATGTTTCCCTTGGCCCTCGGCATGGCGGCGACAATCAGGGTGGGGTTCAATGTGGGTGCCGGCAAATTCGATGCAGCGGCACAGGTGGCCCAGCTCGCCGTCTGGTTAACCCTTGGGGTCGCGGTGTTGCTGGGTGCCTTTGTGGTGTCGGCGCGGCATTTTATTGCTGGGCTGTACAGCACGGATGCCCAGGTCGTGGCGCTGGCCTCCAGCTTGATGCTGTTCGTCGCTGTCTTTCAGCTGTTTGACAGCGCTCAGGCCACCACTATCGGTGCCTTGCGAGGCTACAAGGATACTCGGGTGCCCATGGCCATAACGTTGCTAGGATACTGGTTTGTGGGTCTGCCGGTTGCGCTGACGTTAGGCTATGGCTGGATAGGACCGCCAATGGGCGCCTACGGTTTTTGGGCAGGCCTGACCGTAGCCCTGATGTTTGTGGCGGTATGTGTCTTAAGTCGACTTTGGTGGCTGCGGCGTCATCCTGACCTGATTCTCAGCCTAGCGCACCGCTAGGATCAGCTGTTTTACCGGCGCCAGTCGTACAGAATTTTAGCCACACAGGCAGTGATCTTCTTGGCCGTTGGAATGTGCAAAAATTCATTCGGTCCATGGGCATTTGAATGGGGTCCCAACACACCGGTCACCACAAACTGAGCCTCGGGCAACTTGCGAGCGAGAAATTCCATAAATGGAATGCTGCCGCCGCAGCCAAGATACATGGCCGGTGCGCCGAAGTAGGTATTTGAAGCGGCTTGTAACGACGCAGACAGGGCCGGGCTGGTTTCCGGCGCGTGCCAGCCGGCGTTGGGTTGCTCCCAACGAATGTCGATATCACAACCATAAGGCGCGTCATTGGTCAGCAGGTTGGTCAGCGCAGTTTTGGCAGCTTCGGCGTCGGTAGTGGGTGGCAGGCGCAAAGCGAACTTTGCCGTGGTATAGGGGCGTAGGACATTGCCGGCATCGGCCAGCGAGGGAATACCGTCCATGCCGGTGATCTCCATAGATGCCAGCCAGGTGTTGTTGAGTACCAGTTCGGTGGGATCGTCAGACATGGGGCTGCTGTTACCCACGTAGG
This sequence comes from Gammaproteobacteria bacterium UBA4475, assembly GCA_002389265.1. Lineage (GTDB taxonomy): Bacteria > Pseudomonadota > Gammaproteobacteria > Pseudomonadales > Azotimanducaceae > UBA4582. The sequence goes on along the minus strand of DGOD01000234.1, from coordinate 2,437 downwards.
TGTATAGGGTGCGGAAATCTGGTGCCAAGACCTTGCCTGCAGCGATGGCTTCTTCCCGCCGGCTTTCAGGGATTTGCTCATTCAAGAACGACGGCGATATTGCGCCAGTGACCTCGTCTTCGACTCGTGAGATGAGTTGCCTGAGAACGCGGAAGCTGGAGGCAACGATGCCACCGGCTGCGCCCGAATGAGCCCCTTGCTCGAGTACCTTGACAGTGATATCGCCGATTAACATGCCGCGTAATGAGGTCGTAACCCACAGCTGGTCATAGTTGCCGCAGGTTGAGTCCAGGGCGATGACCAACCCCGGTGTGCCGATCTGCGGGGCTAAAGACTCCATATAAACGGGCAGGTCAGGACTACCGCTTTCTTCCGACGCTTCGATCAGAATCACTACTCGAGGTGATGGCGCGTCTTGGGCAATCAGCGCTTTCAGTGCAGCGATGGCTGAGTACACGGCATAGCCGTCATCGGCGCCGCCTCGACCATAGAGCTTGTCATCTTTTCTTACCGGCACCCAAGGGGCCAGGTCTGGATACCAGCCGGAAAATTCTGGTTGCTTATCGAGGTGGCCGTAGATCAATACGGTATCGTCCCGTTCGCCTGGATACTCCACCAGCAGCGTAGGCGTGCGGCCTGGCAGTTGGTGCAGCGCCATGGTCAATCCGGGTACCTGCTGCGCGGTGATCCAGGCCATGACATGGTCCATGGCGACCTGCATATGACCGTTGGCCTCCCAGTCTTTATCGAACATGGGCGACTTGTTCGGAATTTTAATATATTCAGACAGGCTGTCGATGATGTCGGTTTCCCAAAAACTGTCTACATAATCGAGAATTTGATCCTGGTCCATGTTGAGCTTGCCTCTGGTGCTATAAGTGGTGTCAAGCGCTGGCTACTTTCAGCCTGCTTAACGCTGTTATCCGTTGGCAGCCGTGGGTGCTGCTAGTCCGGTTTTTTGTCTGCTTCGGTTTCAAATTCGCCATCGATAACTTGATGACTATTTTGTTCAAATTCAGTTGGCTCGACGTCGGTTGGCTCGTTGCCGAACGCGCCCATCTGCATGCCGCCCATTCGCATGCCACCCATCTGCATTGTGCCCTGAAACAGCTGGGTGTGATTCAGCAGCCAGGCAGCCACGGGTTGGCGGAGCCAGGGTATCAGGCAGACAAAGCCGATGGCATCGGTGACAAACCCCGGCGTCAGGAGCAGTGCACCGCCGATAATCAGCATCACACCCTCGAGCAGTTCTTTGCCCGGCAGCTCGCCCTGAGTCATTTTTTGCTGTAGTCGTGTCAGCGTCGCCAGCCCTTCACGCTTTAGTAACCAAACGCCGATGGTTGCCGTCAATACGACGAGGGCTATCGTTGGGATGGTGCCAATCATGGCGCCCACCTTGATCAAGACGATCATCTCGAGGATGGGGGTGCCAATGAAAAATAGTAGAAGAAATCGCATGGGGAGAGTGTAACAGCAGGCGCAGCAAATTTCGCTGCCAGCCAGACGAAGGTGTCGGTTGGAAATATGTGATAGATTCACCATTGCCCGTTTGGGTGGAAGCGAAATCGTGCCCAGTGGGCTGACAAGATGCACTAGGAATCAATATGGAACTCAAAGCAGTCCACTATGAGGTAGAAGACGGACTAGGGGTCATTACCCTGAATCGGCCTCATCGCATGAATGCCTGGACTGGTCGAATGCACACAGAATATCGCTGGGTATTACTGCAAGCCGAGCAGGACTCGGCGGTAGGTGCGATCATTGTCACCGGTGCGGGTCGCGGTTTTTGCGTGGGTGCTGACAGTCAGGCGCTTGAGGGCCATATCAAAAAAGGCGGGTATGATCCGGGGACACCGGTGGCCTTGGCCATGCCGGGTTACGGTACCCATGAATCACTGGATGCGAACTTCGCTTATCACTTCGGTCTGACCAAGCCCGTGATCGCCGCCCTAAATGGTGCGGCTGCAGGCATCGGCTTGGTTTTGGCCTGCTATGCCGATATTCGCTTCGCAGCGCCCGGGATCAAGTTCACCACCGCCCATGGTAAGCTCAACTTGCCGGCAGAGTTTGGTTTGTCCTGGTTACTGCCGAAGATGATTGGCCTGGCGCGGGCGAATGATCTGCTATTCACCAGTCGCGTATTTATGAGTGAGGAAGCGTATGAGCTGGGCATGGTCAACCGGCTAGTGAATGCCGAAAACCTGCTACAGGAAACCAAGGATTATGCGCGATCCATGCTAAATACCGTCTCGCCAGGGTCGCTGCGGCAGACCAAACGCCAGATTTATACAGACCTGCATCGCGATTTGGCGAGTGCTGTGGTGGATAGTGAGGCGTTAGTCAGCAGCATGATGCAGCAGCCTGATTATGCAGAAGGGGTCGCTGCCTTTTTAGAGAATCGATCACCCAACTGGACGGGTAAATAGTACGAGATAAG
>DGOD01000085.1 GCA_002389265.1 Gammaproteobacteria bacterium UBA4475 | reverse complement strand
CAATCGACAGATCAGAAGGGTCGCAAAACAACAAGAGCCTGGTGCGGTGTTAATGTTCGAACCAGGCGCTTGGAATCTTACCTGTAGCGCTAAAGCCATGCCCTGTCTCAACAGGGCACGGCTCAAGGCTGTTTAGGACACGGCTCAAGGCTGTTTAGAGCACGGCTCAAGGCTGTTTAGGGCACGGCTCAAGGCTGTATTGTTAGGCTATTTTTAGAAACTGTAGCCAATTTCCAGCTCAAACTGATGCATCTCGATTTCCAGCTGCTGGGTTGGGTCGAAGGTGTTAGCACCTGAAACCGATTTGCTGGGGGCGTACATCAGAGAAAAGCTGAGCTCATTCGCATTGGCCAGTGTGCGAGTCGCACCAATGGTAATGTGCTGCTCAACAACAGCCGGAGCCAAAATATTGAATAGCACTTGATCGTTGCCGATAGGCTGTTCGTTGATACTATAGCCAGCACGCAGAATCAGGGTGCTGGAGACGGTGTATTCCATGCCAAATTTATAGGTGTCTACATCGTCCCAGCCAAAACCGGGACCGTTGTTGCCACCAAGGCAGCTTTCAAGGTCTGTCGCCGCAGGATTAGCCGTAGGGCATGAGAACAGGTTCGCAATCCCGTTGCCGACGGAATCAATATCGCTGAACATGATGCGCTCGTAGTCGAAGTGCAGGCTTAGTTGAGGCGAGGCAGTCAGGCTGGCGCTCAATCTCAAACTGGCCGGAATATCGAAACCGCCGCCTTCGGCAAATAAGTCAGCATATTTGTCGAAGTCACCCATTGACGTCTCTGATTGATACGCCGCGCCGACATTCAACTGATCATTGACGCTATAGATGGCGCCGATCTTGATGCCCCAGCCGTAAGTGTAGTCAGTGCCATTATTGCTGAGACTGGCAGGAGGCGTTGTGCCACCGCTGGCAGCAAAGCTTTTGGTGAAGCCCGCGAAAGTTCCAATGCCCTTGACCTTGAAGGCCTGCATGGCCAAAACACCGGTGATGCCGACGTTCAAGGGACCGTTATTGATGGCGTAAGTCACATCCAGAAAAGCCTGTGACAAGTTGACGCCGGCGTCACCCGCCCCATAGGTACCGGGCAGTGTTGATACAGGTGCTGGGCCTGGACCATCTGGGTCCAGAGAGGCAGTACCGCCGCCCCATTCAGTGTTCATGCCACCGCGACCGTAGAAATTTACCGCCATGGCGGAATTATCATCGAGTTTCCAAGCCTTGCCGACATAAGGAATTGGGAAGTACTCGCGACCACTGTCGATGTCGTTCGGACCAATCGTAAAGGCGCCGCCATTACCGTTGGCTTGACTTGCGCCGCTTTTGTAACTGCGACGGGGCGAAAAGACACTCAAACCAACTTCCCAGTCTTCATCGACCATCACAGCGGCGGCGGGATTGCTAGCCGCAGAAATAGTTTCTGCCGGTGCAGCGGTGCCGGCGCCAGCCATTCCCTTGTTTTTGACGCCCAAACCATGGGTGAAGTAGCCATTGGTTGCCAACGCCGTTGGTAGCGTAAATAAGGCTGAAACTGCTAATACAGCGGATATTTTTGTTTTTAAGTTCATGATTTCCCCTTCCGTAACCCCAAATTTTCTTTAAATTAGCTTATCCCTATATAAATAGATACAAGCGTGTGAACAGAAACCGAGATTTTTATACCTTCCCTGCGTTGTGTCTAGCGCTCAGGATTTTTCGATATCTTTGCAAAAGATATTGTACATAGTGTCGATGAGTATCGCTGCAGGTCCACTTTTTAAAGAGTAAAACACCACCTGCGCTTCACGCCGGGTTTCCACAACATCTTCATATCGCATTCTTGCCAGATGCTGTGACACCAGAGATTGACTAATACCGATTTTTTCAGTTAGTTGGCCGACAGATTGTTCGCCGGCCTTGAGCTCGCACAGGATCATGAGTCGATCACTATGCCCGAGTAATTTCATGACCTCGCTAGCTTTTTGGGCAGCGTCCTGCATCTTGATTAAATCCATGGTCTGTACCTTAATTGCTTGCCTTCAACATCTGTATATAAGTAATTTTTAATATGTTAACGTACGGAGCGTGAGTAGCAGTTAACCGGTTCGGGGGGACGATTTGTGACGCACGACAAGCAGAAATCTGGGCAGGTGCCCGACAATGAAATGTCAGGGTCAACTGTGGCGCGACGTAAGGTCTTGCTGGGTGGTCTTGGTCTCATGGGCGGCGCTGCTGCCGGTGTACTTGGCATGACTCCGGCCGTGAGCGCCGCGAGCAATTTGCCACCGAACATTCCCGAATGGACTAGAGTACTTGGTTCTGGCGTGTTAACCAACCCTTATGGCCAACCGTCACCGTTTGAATCCAATGTCCAGCGCCGAACGGTAGACTGGCTGACACCAGACCGAGTGGCCTCCATCAGCTTTACCCCGTTGGCTGACCTGAAAGGTATTATAACGCCCAGTGGTTTGGTCTTTGAGCGTTATCACGCGGGTATCCCTGAGGTTGATCCCCACCAACATCGTCTGATGATTCACGGGATGGTGGATCGTCCTATCTCGCTGACCATGAGCGACTTGATGCGATTTCCATCCACCAGCAGGATTGCGTTCCTGGAGTGCCCCGCCAATGGTGGCATGGAATGGCGTGGGGCGCAGATGGATGGCGTTCAGTTCACCCATGGCATGTTGGCTTGTTGTGAATGGACCGGAGTCCTGTTATCGACGTTGCTGGCAGAGGTTGGCGTTGCAAAGCAAGCCAGCTGGATTCTCGCCGAAGGGGCTGACGGCGCGCACATGAGTCGCAGCATCCCCATGGAGAAAGCCATGGATGATGCCTTGATTGTGTATGCCCAGAATGGTGAGGCCTTGCGGCCAGAGCAAGGCTATCCTGTACGATTGATCAACCCAGGTTGGGAAGGCAACACCTGTGTTAAATGGTTGCGCCGTTTGGAAGTGGGCGACCAGCCCTGGTATCAGCGCGAGGAAACGTCGAAATATACGGATTTAATGCCAGACGGCAATGCCCGTGAGTTTACCTTTGTGCAGGAATGTAACTCAGTGATCACATCCCCTGCTCCAGAGAAGCCTTTGAAGCACGGCAAGGGTAAGTATTGGGTCGAGGGCCTGGCTTGGTCGGGACGCGGACGTATCAAGCACGTGGATGTTTCCTATGATGGGGGTGTGACCTTCCGTGAGGCCAAAATCACCAGCATCGTGTTGCCGCGCGCCTTGACGCGATTTGGCATTGAGCTCGACTGGGATGGTTCGCCCATGTTGCTGCAAAGTCGCGCGGTAGACGAAACCGGCTATGTTCAGCCCACCTATCAGCAGTTACGAGACGTTCGTGGCACGAACTCGATTTATCATAAAAATGCGATTCACACGTGGAAAGTATTTCCGACGGGAGAGGTGGCGAATGTGCAACTTTCGTAATTTATTTGCTGGTCTTGTGCTGACATTCATCAGTAGCAGTATTCTGGCAGAGGGCCGCGCGGGTTATTATGGCTATGGCAAGCCCGCGACACCGACGGAAATAGCGGGTTGGGATATTGATATTCGAGCCGATGGGCAGGGTTTGCCCCCGGGTAGCGGTTCAGTTGAAGATGGCGAAGTCATCTATGAAGCCAAGTGCGCCGAGTGCCACGGCTCATTCGGCGAGGGTGTTGGTCAGTTCCCAGTACTTGCCGGCGGCACAGGCACCTTGAACGCGCAGCGGCCGCTCAAAACCGTCGGCAGTTATTGGGCTCACACGAGCACCCTTTGGGACTATATCCGGCGCGCAATGCCGTTTATGCAACCTGAATCACTGGAGAGCGATGAGGTTTATGCATTGGTGGCTTATGTGTTGTACCTGAATGACTTGGTCGATTATGACTATGTGATGACTCAAGACAACTTTACCGACATTCAGCTCGCCAATCGTGAACATTTTGTCCCTGACCCCCGTCCAGATGTGCACAATACCCGTTGTATGGAAAACTGCAAAAACGCTGAGGATATCAAGATCGTTTCCATCGTCAGGCGTCCAGAGCCGGCACCTGCGGAGATTGCCGTTGCTGCTGAGTCGAAGCCGCATGCGGGAGAAAAAATATATAATCAGTACTGCGTTATCTGTCATAAGGCTGGCGTGGCAGGCGCACCTAAAAAGGGGGATGCCAAGGAGTGGAACACACGCCTTGAGGCGGGTATGGCGGTAGTGACTGAGCATGCGTTAAAGGGTTATACCGGGAAAAGCGGCGTGATGCCTGCGAAAGGTGGGTTTATGCAGCTGACAGACGAAGAGGTTCGTCAAGCAGTTCAGTATTTGGTGGAGCCGAATAAATGAATAACATCAAAAAACTCATTTCTGTGTTGTTGTTGAACGCCTGCATCCCCGGGTGGGTGATGGCATCAGCTTCTGACGAGCAAATTGCGGCGGGCAAAGTTATTGCCTTTGATCGTAACGCCGGTAATTGCCTGTCATGTCATATGATACCGGGTGGGGAGTTACCCGGTAATGTGGGGCCACCACTGATACAAATGAAATTAAGATTCCCTGATAAGGCGGTATTACGCGCGCAGGTTTGGGATGCTGCCGTACGCAACCCGAACACCGTCATGCCGCCCTACGGTCGACACAGTATTTTGACAGAAGCAGAAATCGATCGTGTGATTGATTTTATACTAACAATTTAGGTTATTTTTAGGAGAAGGGAATGCAGATTCAAGCAATTCGACAACCGTCTCGGCGTCGATTCATTCAGGGGTTGATGTCGGTTATTGCGCTCAGTGCGTTACCATTTCAATTGTTGGCGAGATCAACCAAGGCTTTTCAGGCGACCAAGCTCGAGACGGTGCAAGCGGAATTGTTCGGTGACCTGCCGATAGTTGACAGCAGCGACATCAGTCTTGATATTCCTGATATTGCCGAGAACGGCGCGGTGGTTCCCGTCTCTGTCTCGACGACCATAGAGGGTGCAGAAGCAATCCACGTGGTGATCGAGCAGAATCCCAATCCATTGTCAGCGAGTTTCAAGTTGACTGAGTTCTCAGTTGCAGATATCTCGATGCGAGTGAAAATGGGCAAGAGCTCAGTGGTAACGGCCTACATCAAGACACCGACTACAATCTATAAGACCGGCCGAGAAGTTAAAGTCACGATCGGCGGCTGCGGCGGCTAAAGGAGATAAATGATGGAATCCAGACCAGTAAAAATGCGTGGCAAGGTTGTCGATAGCGTCGCCGAAATCAAAGTCTTGATGAAGCACCCTATGGAAACTGGTACCCGACGTGATGATGCAGGGGCGGTTATTCCCGCAGAGTTCATCGAACAGGTTACCTGCGAACATAACGGCAATGTCGTGTTAACCGCAGAGTGGGGCACGTCTGTGTCAAAGAATCCTTATTTTGCCTTCAAGGTGAAGTCAGCGAAATCTGGCGATACCGTTAAGGTCGGTTGGACTGATAACTTAGGTAATTCGTCAGAAGGCGAGATCGTTCTCAAGTAGACGGTTCTTGATTATATAGACTGCGTTAGCATCGACAGGAAGGACGAGTTATGAAATTTCTACTTGGCGTCTTGATCACCCTGGGGAGTATGGGCTATGTCTATGCTGATCCTGAATCCGATCGCGAGGCATTTGTAAAATTTTATGCTGAGCGGTTTGCGAACGTTGATATGCAGGACCATAAGGACGGCGCTTACGCATTGGATAAAGCTAAGCGGGCCCAATGGTTGGAGATGGAAGAATTTCCACCCTACGAGCTGGCGGTGGATGAGGGCCGGGCATTGTTCTCGGTACCTTTCAGCAATGGTGAAAGCTATGCCAGTTGTTTTGACCATCAAGGCATCGGCGTCAAGCAACAGTTCCCGAAATTCGACATGGCCTCGAACAGCGTGATTACCCTTGAGCTTGCGGTAAACCAGTGTCGAGAAGCGAACAATGAGCCGGTCCTTGATTATCTGGGCGATGAAATGGGCTATATCACCGCCTACATGGCTTTTACTTCGCGGGGCGAGCATTTTGACATCCAGGTACCTGATGCGGGTCTTGCGGCCTATGAACAAGGTAAGCAATTTTTTTATGAGCGCCGTGGCAAATTAGACTTTGCTTGCAGCAGTTGCCACATGACAGCTGCGGGTAATCTCCTCAGGGCTGAGGTGCTCAGTGCCTCGGTGGGTCATGCGACTCACTGGCCAGCTTATCGGTTTAAGTGGGAGCAAGTTGGCGGTCTACATAAGCGATTTATTGAATGTAACGAACAGGTGGGCGCTGTGGGCTTAGCGCCCCAGAGCGAAGCCTATCGAAACCTGGAATATTTTCTCACTTATATGAATAACGGCATGGAGCTTAATGGTCCAGCCAGCAGGAAGTGAACGATGAATAACTTGATGATACTGCTCCTGTTGACGTCGACCTTCGTGGTCTCGGGTTGCTCTGAGTCACAAGAATCTGGCGTGGCTGCGCAGGGCAATGAAGTTCAGTCTCTCATTGATCAGGCTATAGCGGCAGATCAGCTCGCTCAGCAGCGTCAGCATGCCTGGATTATCACCGACGAATTGTTACAAGACGCCATCACAGCGCAAGCTGCTAACGATGAAGTCGCGGCGAAAGCCGCCGCTGAAAGAGCCTTGTTCACTGCTAACGCGGCGCTAGCCCAAGCTGATAAAGAGCAACTGGCCTGGCGCGCTCGAGTACCTCGTTAAGTCTTTACACATTTTCAGGCAAGATATCAGGAAGCGATGCGCGCATGGACCGACGGGAATTTATAGGCATACTGGCAAAAACCTGGATTGCAGCCACTGTCTCAGGTTGTACGACACTGAGACCCGCGCGCGTTGGTGAGCTTTACAATCTCTCACCGTTCGGCCAGAGCCGAATCCTGCATATTACCGACACCCATGCACAGTTAAACCCCGTTTACTTTCGAGAGCCCAACGTCAACCTCGGCGTGGGGTCAGCATTCGGCCAGACTCCCCATCGAGTGGGTAAAAATCTGTTGGATGCAGTACCTGGAATGACGCCTCAAAATATTCATGCGCTCACCTATCTAGATTTTAGTGAGGCTGCTGAGCGATATGGACGTGTCGGCGGTTTTTCCCACCTATCAACACTGATCCAACAGCTCAGAGGTGATGTGCCAGATTCGCTGCTGCTTGATGGCGGTGACACCTGGCAAGGCTCCGGTACTGCGCTCTGGACTCGAGGTCAGGATATGGTGGGCGCCTGCAACCTGTTAGGCGTTGATGTAATGACCGGTCACTGGGAATTCACTTACGAAGAAGCGGAAGTATTAAAGAATGCGGCGATGTTCAAGGGTGATTTTGTTGCCCAGAATATCAAGGCAACGGACGACGCCCTGTTTGAAGGGGTACCGATGTTCAACGAGGATAGCGGTCACATCTTTCCTCCTTATGTGATCAAGGTGGTGAATGGCCGGCGGATAGCGGTAATTGGTCAGGCCTTTCCCTATACGCCCATCGCCAATCCCCAACGTTTTATTCCTAATTGGACTTTCGGTATTCAGGAGGAAGACCTGCAACAGCTCATCGACAAAGTTCGTGGCGTTGAGCGTCCCGATGCTGTGATTCTGCTGTCTCATAACGGTATGGATGTTGATTTGAAACTGGCGAATCGAGTGCAAGGTCTCGATTTCATTATGGGAGGTCATACCCATGATGGCGTGCCTATTCCTGTGAGTGTCAAAAATGCCGGTGGGGTGACGGTGGTGACCAAC
>DGOD01000086.1:6538-6973 GCA_002389265.1 Gammaproteobacteria bacterium UBA4475 | reverse complement strand
GTTGAAGAGCATCAGCCTGTCGTTCGTTGAAGACCATCAGCTCGAATAATTTTTTCACCTTAACGTGACGCTAGGCGGTGGGCCCCTTCGAGGTGCTGATACTCGCTTGTTAGCAAGGCGCGAGCGAACGTTGCCGAGACTATTATTATGCTCAGTAGATTGCCCCGCTCGGATCATTAATTGTCGCTGGTTTAGCTACTTTTCTTGTACGTTTTGAATGTTGGGCTTTGATTTTAGTCGTTCTTGGCTTGGTCCATGGTGTTGTCCAACCTGTTGACGAGTCGGCAACCAAGACCCTGTTAGTTGTAGCGGCCGTAGGCTTCCCGGCAAGAGCGAAGCCTTGGTGCGATCCCGGTGATTGGTGCGCATGTGAACCCCATTATCGACCATTTTGCATTATCCATTAGCTGAGTACGCTGACACTTGATGTTTGGG
>DGOD01000086.1:3369-6498 GCA_002389265.1 Gammaproteobacteria bacterium UBA4475 | reverse complement strand
TTAGTCTCCTAGTGAGTCTCTTAGTGAGTCTTTTAGGTAGCTCTCAGCGCGCCCTCAGTGTCAGCAGCCTGTCATCCATATCTCGGCGTTTAGAGCTTTCGAGGTCAAAAAATCAGCCTAGCATCGTCGCCTTTTTGCATGTTTTTTCGCTGCAAGATTGGGCACAACGACGATTGGATATAACAACCCAGTATGACAAGAACAAGGCGCAAACTTGATGCTTAGCAGGTCGAGTACAAGTTGTGAGCGCCGGTTTTAGAAGCCGCAGTACTGACATCACACTGAGTGGCCAGTTGTGTGGGTCCCTGGTTGGATTTTATCACCTAGAAAGCGCTCATGCCCGTGGCTTCCTGAAAACGATAAAGCCAGTACTTGAATCGCGAAGGCTCTTGGTAGCGCTCAAATGCGACGGTGAACTGCCTGTTCGGCGTGTTGTGCCAATAGGTCTCAAACATTTTGACAGCCTCCTGTACCGGCAAGCTGGTCTGTGGTCCGTGAATCTGCACATCAGTTTCCAGATTAAGATTGTCCAGATTGCGGCGGGTCAAATTAGCTGAGCCTAAGATGATATCGCTAGTACTATTTTTGTGGTGTAACAGAATCATTTTCACATGACATTGTTCACCGTGCGTATCACACCATCGGATAGGGATGCCGGTCTCGGCCAGTTCAGCGGCCACGGGCCGATTGGGGATGCCGTTTTTATTAAAGCCAAACGCATCCTTGTTCGGATCGAGAATCAAGCGCAGCTTTGCGCCACGCCGGAGCGCGGCCTTGAGCGCGCTGATAATCTGACGGTCAGCGAGATAAAACATGATCATATCGATGGCGTCGCCGAGCTGGCTGCTGTCCAGCTGATCCAGTAAAGCCTGTTTGATTTCACGCTCAGTCAGAATGCGTACATCAATAGTGTGGCTTACAGTTGGGCTCTGGACGTTGCTGAATGGCGTGCTGAATACAGGCGGGGTGACTCCCTGCAGCGCCAGGATGGCGGCCTCGCTGCGCCATAAATCCTCAACAGCGGGTCCGTCGAAGCGCAACGCCACATTGCGATGGGCGCTGCTGCCGTCATGGGGGTTGCCAGAGGTGACCAGGCCCACATAGCTGTTGCCCTGATCGGCAATCAACACCTTGCGATGGTTAGCTTTGAAATTAATCATACGCAGCCAGCTGCGCGCTGACACTCGCCCAGCCCCAAAGGGGTTGGGCAGGGTTTGTACCTGACGGTTGCCGAAAGGTTTGATCAGTAGGCGCCAGAATAGGGAGTAAACGGGATTGCTGTCTGGCAACAGATCCAGGTCGCTGATGACAACCGTGATGCCCTGGTCTCGCAGCGCCTCGAAATAGGGCGACGACAAGCCGTCATAAACAGTATTGATCGGGTCGGTGATAACGATAATGGTCATTTTCGGGAAACGTTGTTGCTGGGCAATGAGTCGTTGCGTGAGTTCGGCGGCCAGTGGACGGGTGTGTTCCGGGGTCTGGCCCTGAAAGTCGTTATATAAAAACATATCGATAAGGAGAAAGTGCTGCGCGCCTTCTATTAATCGAAAGACCTCATCGAATATGGTTTGGCTGACCTGCCGCTGACCTTGATCATCGACCCAGGTGTCGTCGTGGAAAAATTGTAGGTGGCTGGCGGGCCTGAATGGCCCGGCAAACGCAAATCCCGTTGGCAAGCTAGGCATCATGCTGTATCCGATAAACACGATTACGGCAGTCATCAGCAGTAGTGCTGATAGGGTGCGGAAGCTGTCCATGCTCGTGCCAGAGTGAGCGATAAGGGTTTACAATAGCCAACTTTGCACCAGCGAGATTGATCTTCATCAGTGTCAGCCTCGATCAGTTAACGCTTCAGGTTAGTGGGGACCAATATGATTTGTTTAACCGAGCGGCTATATGTCCGGCAGTTTGAGATGACTGACCTCGATGTTTTTGCAGTCTTGTGTGCTGATGCGGTCGTGTTGCGGTATGTTGGTGACGGTACCCCGTTAGCTAGGAGTGAAGTTGCAAACTGGATCCAGATCTGTGAACAAAAATATGCCGCCCGAGGCTATGGCACTTCAGCGGTGTTTACTCGTAGCGATGACCGGTTCATAGGTTATTGCGGTGTGGTGCGCGCACCGAACAATGATTTCGATGAGCTTGTTTATGTTTTTCATAGCGCTGTTTGGGGTCAAGGTTTTGCCACAGAAGCCGCGACAGCCATGCTCGATTATGTTTTCAGCATGAGTGCTCTGGCAGATATTTACGCCACGATTGACCCACTAAACACCGCTTCCATCGGGGTCGTGAAGAAACTCGGTTTTGAGTATGATCGAGAAGAAATGGATGACTTGGGGCCTGTTGCGTTTTATCGGTTGTCCCGAATCCAGTGGTTAAGACTGCGGGTCTAGTTGTCGCTTGCGATCAGAAGCGGGCTAACCACAAGTCTCTCGACAGTGTCCTATAGCCTAAAAGGTTGTCGTATACCGGCCGCTGACGTTGTATGGTTAGGCGTTTGAGTAGCCCTTGCAGGGATCATTCGGGTGAGGAAGATATGTACGATATTATTGTGATTGGCGCCGGTATAGCCGGCGTGTCGGCGGCAGCGGAATTGGCTGCAGATGCCAAGGTGCTGTTGTTGGAGTTGGAAGCCAGACCGGGCATGCACGCGACGGGCCGATCAGCGGCATACTATGCGCCCACTTATGGTAACGCTGTCGTCCAAAACCTGACTGCCGCCAGCGAAAGTTTCTTTCGCAGCCCACCGGCCGAGTTTACAGACAGCCCCCTGCTTCGGCCTCGGGATGCGTTGTTTGTGGGAACGCCAGCCCAGGCCTCGAGTATCGCCGAGATGCAGGCAGAAAATCCCTCATTGATCGCCATGAGCGCCGAGGATCTGGTTCGGCGAGTGCCGATTGTAAAGCCAGATGTCCTGGCCCAGGGTCTTCTCGATCCAGTGGGCGGTGACCTGGACGTGGATGCGATCCTGCAAGGGTATCTGCGTTTATATCAACGACGGGATGGTGAATTACGGACGCGGTCCGGGGTTAAGGGGCTGCGTTATCACGAAGGCCTTTGGCAGGTTGATCTGGGCGCCGAGACAGTGACTGCGGCGATTGTGGTCAATGCCGCAGGTGCTTGGGC
>DGOD01000086.1:0-3329 GCA_002389265.1 Gammaproteobacteria bacterium UBA4475 | reverse complement strand
CGGCGCACGGCTATCTTGCTCAAAGCGCCACCCTCGGTGGATATCACCGATTGGCCACTGTTGATTGATGTCGATGAGCAATTTTACTTTAAGCCAGATGCGGGCCAAATTCTGCTGTCACCGGCAGATGAAACCCCGTCGGTACCCTGTGATGCGCAAGCAGATGAGTTGGATATTGCGGTGGCGATGGATCGATTCCTGCGAGTTGTCGACCTGGATATTCAGTCCATCAATCATCGTTGGGCGGGTCTGCGCACCTTCGCGCCGGACAAGACGTTTGTGGTGGGTTTCGATGCGCAAGCCAAGGGTTTCTTTTGGCTTGCCGGTCAGGGCGGCTACGGGGTTCAAAGTGCACCAGGGATGGCGAATCTGGCTCGCCATCTGCTACTCAAAACCAGCTTGTCAGCGGCTGATAAACGGCTGCGAGACAGTGTCGAGGCGGTTGCCCCGACACGATTCTCGACCTAGGTTGTCGATGACAGAGCCGGTTTTCTGCCGGGTTATTGAGCACGGCTAAGGATAGCTGGCCGCGGCATCAATGGGCCACAATGGACCGGTGGCGAACTGGCGCGGAAAAATCTCGACCTTGTGGGTGGTGAGCCCAGGGGTGTCAGCGGTGATAATCTCAGCGGCGATGTCTGTGAAACCGGCGCGAAAATGATTGGAAGACTTCAAGGCGACGATGTCGTACGCCGTCACGTCGATGCCGAGGGCCTGAAAGGGCCCAATATCAGAGGTCTGAGAACGCTTTGAGGCGACGATAATGTCTATGCCATCGACCACCAGTCTGGCCATTTTGCCAAGATGCAGGGGCATGCCTTTGAACATGGCGAGCATTCGCAGTTTTCCGTCGTGCAAGGATCTAACCTGTGCAGTCAGTGGCAGTGGCTGGCCATGGAGGTTGCCATACTTGCCGCCCAGTTCGACCTGAATCGTTGCGCCAACGCTCGCATCGCTGGCTTGCTGGGCCACCTCGGGGTCGACAATAAAACCGAAACAAGCGCGCTCAAGCTGGGCGTCGAGCATGGCCTTCAGCAAGTGAGTGGTGTCGCCGGGTGTGCCGCCACCACAATTGTCTGAGGTTTCATTGATCACCACGAGATGTGCTTGGCTCGCCATGGCCGCGGCGACTGCCTCGGCAGCCGACAAGTCTTGAGCGCGAAAATCTTCTCTGGCGGCCCACAGGTCGGTGGCCAGACCCTTGGCAATCCTCGCCGCCTGTTCGCGGTCGCCGTCGGTGGTGACCACGATATTGATGCCAACGTCCGGAGTCTCGGCGTAGGGGAAACCGTGAAACCAGCTAACATCAATGATCCGGGCTCTTCTTCCGCCGCCAGCATGATTGCCAGGTGTGCTTTGCCGATACCGCTGAAGGTCGTGGTGGTGGGCATCAACATGGGCAGCTTTTCCACATAAGATACAGGTTTTAAATTTTCGGTGGCCATTCGCCTGATGAGCTTGATGGCCTCACGGGCGCGCCAATGCAGATCAATGTGCGGGTACTGATGACACGCAAAGGTGCCGTCCAGGGCTTCAACCATGGCGGCGGTGATGTTGCCATGGAGGTCAAAGGTCGCCACAATCCCAGTGCTTGGACCCGCCAGATCGCGGATCGCCTGGACCAGATCGCCTTCAAGATCATGGATACCATCGACCACACCAGCGCCATGAAGATCCAGAAAGATCCCGACAATGGGTAGTTGCGGCGCCAGCCCCTGCAGTATTTCAGCCTTGAAGGCGTGGTAGGTCTCCAGCTCAAGCCGCTGGGTTGTGCTGAGACAACCAGTAACGGCACAACCTCAATGCCCAGTTCAGCGCAGATTGCCAGCGCGCAACTGATACGGGTCTCTGTGCCCCGAAATTGTTGAAAATCGACGGTGGTGGTTTGGTCCCGGCAATAGGTATTGGTCTCGTGGATGATCCCGGCAATCGCGATACGCATGGTCTATCTCCTGTTGTAGGCAGGGAATATAACACTTAGTCTGGACCTTTTAGAACGACCTGCAGCCAGGGGAGCTTTTGAGGTAGGCCGCTAGTTCGGGGTATTTAGCGGTGTGCTGGTGTGGCTGATGCGCCGCCGGTTTAGTTGTCGAGCGCTCGGCGCCGGCGGCCCTCAATATTGTCCATGACTCGCATTTTTTCCCGGTCATTGGCAGAGGCCCAGCGGCCGATCTCCGCAAGGCTGCGGAGGCAACCGGTGCAGATATCCTGTTCATCTAGCGTACAGATCGAGATACAGGGTGACTCTATGGGTGAAGGTTGGTCAGTCATGGGGGCAGGCTTGGGGAAAACCGTAGTTTAAAGGTCTGGTGCATAAATGCCAGTCTCGTGAGTGCGCCGCCGATATCTCCGGTTTTAGCCGGTGCTAAAACAATCGCTGGCCAGCAAAAAATACCGATAGCATGTCAGGATGCCCTTATAATCATTGGCTTTAGGGTCGGCAGAGATTGGGTAGATGATGGAATACGCGTGGTATGACTTTGTGGGCAACCTGGGGGTAGTCTGCGTCCTGGGCACTTATCTCAGCTTGCAGATGGGCCGGTTGGCGCTGAACGGTTTGATGTATTCCCTGATTAATGGACTCGGTGCCTTGTTGATCCTGGTGTCGTTATTCTTCAACTTCAACCTGTCCTCCTTTACTATCGAGGTGGTGTGGTTGCTCATCAGTGCTTACGGGGTCGGAAAGTACCTGATAAATCGCTCGGCAACCCACCTGTAATTCTCGTTAAGCCGCAGTGCGCTGCTCTGGACGCTGGACTTGAAAAAGCTCACCATAGGCCTTTCACCTGATTCGAGTAACCATGGATTCATTCGATTACATTATTATTGGTGCCGGTACCGCGGGCTGCGTGCTTGCCAATCGCTTATCGAAGGACCCGCAGAATCGGGTGCTGCTGGTTGAGGCTGGCGGTAAAGACGACTACTTTTGGATTAATATCCCCGTCGGCTATCTATACACTATCAATAATCCACGTACCGATTGGTGTTACACCACAGAGGCTGAGCCTGGCCTCAATGGTCGCAGTATTGGCTATGCGCGCGGTAAAGGCCTGGGTGGCTGTTCATCCATTAACGCGATGATTTATATGCGCGGTCAGCGCAGTGACTATGACCACTGGGCCGCACTGGGTAATCGTGGCTGGTCCTGGGATGAGGTGTTGCCAGTCTTCAAACAATCCGAGGACTATCAGCACGGGGCCGACGACTTCCATGGCGAGGGCGGAGAATTGCGCGTTGAAGAGCGCCGAGTCAACTGGCCAATCCTCGATGCTTGGCGGCAGGCAGCGGCGGAGACCGGTATCCCGAAGATTGAAGAATTCAATCGCGGT
>DGOD01000210.1 GCA_002389265.1 Gammaproteobacteria bacterium UBA4475 | reverse complement strand
GTGCACGCCGTCGCCAGGTATCGCGTTTAAATACAGTGGCAGCGTTGCCATCAAGGTCTTGCCTTCACCGGTACGCATCTCCGCGATTCGGCCTTCGTGCAAGGTCATACCACCGATTAACTGAACATCGAAGGCGCGCATACCCAGCGCCCGCTTACCTGCTTCGCGAACGGTGGCAAAGGCTTCCGGCAACAAATCATCCAGGGTTTCGCCACGCTCAAGCCGAGACTTAAACTCGATACGCTTACCAGCAAGTTCAGCGTCGCTGATCGATTCCAACGACGACTCAAGGGCGTTAATTTTTGCGACGACGCGGCGCATACGGTTCAATTCGCGATCGTTTTTACTGCCAAAGATCCTGCTAAAAATCGGAATAGCCATGGGTCGTTTCTGCTCTGGTTGATCATATAGTGAGGCAAACAGGAGCGAACCGGAACGGTTCGCTTACTCAGGACAGCTTAGATTCAGCGACTAGCGCGGTGGATATAGGCGGAGGGGTCGACGACACGACCATTTTTATAGACTTCAAAATGCACATGGGGTCCGGTCGAGCGACCGCTGCTACCCATTAAACCCACAACCTGACCTTTCTTGACGATATCGCCAACATTGACTAGGAGTTCTTTGTGATGACCATAGCGAGTCGAAAAATTACCGCCATGGTTAACTTCCACCATATTGCCATAACCGCTACGAGGACCAGCGAAAACCACGACACCTGCCGCTACGGTGACGACATTCGAGCCTTCAGCACCGGCGAAGTCTACGCCACTGTGCCAAGCTCGTCGACCATTGAACGGATCGTTTCGCATGCCGTAACGGGAAGACATCCAGCCCTTAGTGACAGGTCTGCCCGCGAGGAACACATCATCTTGGGTTTTTCGATCAACCAGCAATGTCTCCAAGACACTCAACTGTTGCTCGCGACTCTCGATATCGTCCGAAAGTCGATTCAGTACGGTCATATAATCCGGCATGCTGAAAGCTGCGTTCTGGTCATCGGACTCTGGCCCGCCAACCGCTGGCGGCTGAGAAAAGTCAAACTCACCCTCGTCCAGCTTAACGATCGTCGTTAAACGCTCACCCAGCGCATCAAGCCTGACGATTCGTGACTGCAGCTTCGCCAGCCGCACCGCCGAGGCTTCCGCATTCTCCTGTGCATCGCGACGCGCGAGCGCAATCGATTGATCCTGGTCTTTGAGCACCTGTCGCCAGTTGCCCACCATCTCGCCAATCATTGCCGCCTCGTCTACACCCAGGCGATACGAAATATAACTTGCCGCCGCCGGCAAACCGATCAGGCCAGCCAGAGTCACGCCCAGAATGAAGCTATTCACCGTGAAAGCGCGAGATCTACCTGATTGATTATCAACAATGATGAATTTCATAGAATTCGGTTATTATTCTGTTTCCACGTATTGAGATATCTAATGGCCTTCAAACAGCCCCCACAAATTCTTTCTCAGGCCAAGGGCACGCTCAACCGTCTGCTCGCGCAATCCAAAAACCTGCTCGCAATCCAACTTATCGTCAGGAAGATTGTGCCCGGCGAAATTTTTGTTGCCGCCCTAACGAATGGGGAGTTACATCTGATCACGCCATCTGCCGCGCTCGCTACTCGAGTAAAATACAGCCAACCCATGATAATCTCTTCTTTGCGACAACGCCACAAGCCTTATCTTGTTGATTCTATTAAACTATCTGTCCAACCTGACTACTTCCCACCGGAAAAACCAACACGCAGTCCCCTTCCGGCCTCCGCAAAAAATGCCGAGCAGATTGCGGACACCGCTAAATATATCGAAGATACAGCCTTACGAACAGCCTTATTTCGGCTTTCAGAGCACGTAAAACCTGATCTAGACTAGAGTTCCAGCCTCACATTGAGGCTGGTTAAGAATCGTCATTTGGCGCTCAAGCAATGACAGGCGTTGCATAAGCCATGGGGAGCTCTGCAGGATCATCAAACGTCACCAATTCCCATGCATCCGTCTGGCTCAGAAGCGCCTGGCGAAGTGCATGATTACCAGTGTGACCGGATTTATGGCCGACAAATTCACCAATCAGGCTATGTCCCAACAGGTAAAGATCACCGATCGCATCCAAAATTTTGTGTCGAACAAATTCATCTTGATGCCTTAGGCCATCATCATTCAGGACTCGGTAATCGTCCACAACGATCGCGTTATCCATACTGCCCCCTTGGGCCAGGTTGCGCTCTCGAAGGTGCTCAAATTCCTGCATCAGGCCAAAGGTTCGAGCACGACTCACTTCCTTAACAAAGGAAGTCGCTGAAAAATTGACGCTGGCTTTTTGTTCTTTGATGACTGGGTTGTCATAAACAATGGTGTGAGACACTCTGAAACCATCATAGGGCTCGATAGAAGCCGACCAGGCAACGCCGTCAGGATCGCTCACCTCAATCTTTCGCTTAATCCTGATAAACTGCTTGAGTTCAGCTTGTTCTTGGATGCCCGCAGACTGGATCAGAAAGACAAAGGTGGCAGCACTACCGTCCATAATTGGCATTTCCGGACCACTGACTTCCACATAGGCATTATCGATGCCCAGACCACTGAATGCCCCCATCAGGTGTTCAATTGTTGATACCCGGCAACCGTCTCTCATGATGGTCGTCGCCAGCGTCGTATCGCCAACATTTTCTGTCAATGCCGAGATTTCCACCGCCGGTTCGACATCCACCCGAATAAACACAATCCCCTTATTAACTGGTGCGGGGCGCAGGGTTAAATAGACCTTCTCGCCGGTATGTAGACCAACCCCAGTAGCACGGATAGCATTTTTGAGCGTTCGCTGGTTTATCATTGTTAGTTTTATTTTCCTTCGTCTATGTCAAGTCGAAAAGTCAAGTCGAAAATGCCCGCCCCACAAATTGGGCGCGCGCATGGTATCAGACACGTTCATCGAAACCTACTTGCAAGACAAAAAATCTCGCACAAGCAACATACGACCGTGCATTTCGCCGATAGTTGCATTTACCGGGTCTTTTTTCTTTGCTGTTTCGTCAAAACCCTGAATTTCAGCCTCAGTCTGCTTGACGGCGCAAAAATGCCGGTATATCCAAGTAGTCCATATCCTTCTTCACAGGGTCGAGTCGCATACTGTTGTCATTCTCTCTGACCGCCCGGCGGTTCACCGTGGGTTGATCGAACTCTTTATAGTCGATCGTGCCGTCACCAGCGACCCGTTTGCGGGTATTATCAACGACGGTCTTGGGCTTCTCCATTTCTATCGCGCCAAGCCCCGTTGCCACCACCGTGACTCTGAGTTCATCGCCCATTTCTGGGTCAATAACGGTACCGACCACCACCGTGGCATTCTCAGACGCAAACTCCTCAATGGTTGCACCGACCTCAGAGAATTCACCTAGAGAAATATCCACACCAGCCGCGATATTCACCAGAATGCCGCGAGCGCCGTTCAAATCAACATCTTCCAATAGTGGGCTACGGATTGCCGCCTCTGCTGCCTCTCTGGCACGACTGCTACCAGACGCACTGCCACTGCCCATCATCGCCATGCCCATTTCCGACATCACGGTGCGAACATCGGCAAAGTCGACGTTGATCATGCCAGGCCGCATGATCAGATCAGCAATCCCCTGGACTGCGCCAAGCAACACATCATCAACTGCGGCGAAGGCCTTCAACAGAGGCGTATCCTCTCCCATAATCGACAATAACTTCTGGTTCGGAATAGTGATCAGGGAGTCTACGTGCTGTGACAGCTCCTTAATCCCAGCTTCGGCAAGTGCCATACGTTTTTTGCCTTCGAAAGCGAACGGCTTTGTAACCACCGCGACGGTCAGAATATTCATACTCCTCGCCACTTCTGCAACCACAGGCGCCGCGCCGGTACCCGTTCCACCGCCCATGCCGGCAGTAATGAAGACCATATCGGCGCCCTTCAGCGCTTCAGCGATACGCTCACGATCTTCAAGAGCGGCTTCTTTACCCATATTCGGGTTCGCACCAGCACCCAGTCCTTTGGTGATATTCGTACCCAACTGTAGCAGTATTTTAGCGCCAAGGCCGTGAAGCGCTTGCGCATCGGTATTGGCGCAAATAAATTCAACGCCAGTGATGTCTTGAACGACCATGTGTTGGACAGCATTTCCGCCGCCACCACCGACGCCAATCACCTTGATTACAGCATTCTGCGGTGCACTATCGACTAGTTCAAACATATGGAACCCTCCCAGGCTTTACGACAAATATGAGTTAATTCATTTATTGAAATATTATTCGTTCTGTCAGATACGCTAATGTCATCTTGATTTTTCTGACCACCAGCTTGTTGATCACTTCTCACCATCAGTAGCCTCCCGCGCCGAACCAGCTTTTGATTTTCGCCATGAATCCGGGCAGTGCGATGCTCGATGGAGGTGTAGGACTGCCACTTTGTTGTTTTGCGCCATATAGGAGCAGGCCGACCGCAGTTGAATAGATAGGGTTACGCACAATGTCACTCAGGCCAGTCACCCCCTGGGGTTTACCGATTCTTACCGGCATATGAAATATTTCCTCTGCCAACTCCACCGCACCTTCCATTTTAGAGGACCCACCCGTCATGACGATGCCGGCAGCAATCAAATCCTCGAAGCCACTTCGGCGCAATTCAGCCTGTACGAGTGTGAATAACTCGTCATATCGAGGCTCAACCACCTCGGCCAATGCCTGTCGGGAAAGATCCCGATCACCTCGCTCACCCACACTGGGTACTTTGATGGTTTCGTTCTCGCCGGCCAGACTTGCTAGCGCACATGCATATTTAATTTTTATCTCTTCCGCATTTTGAGTCGGTGTACGCAAAGCCATTGCGATATCGTTAGTTACTTGATCGCCGGCAATGGGAATCACCGCAGTATGACGAATAGCACCATCGGTAAACACGGCAATATCAGTAGTGCCGCCACCAATATCTACTAAGCAGACACCTAACTCCTTTTCGTCCTCGGTCAGCACTGCGTAACCTGATGCCAGCTGCTCGAGGATAATATCCTCCACTTCTAGACCACATTTACGGATACACTTTTCAATGTTTTGAGCCGCATTGACTGCACAAGTCACGAGATGGACTTTGGCTTCTAGGCGCACTCCCGACATACCAAGCGGCTCTTTAACACCTTCTTGGGTGTCAATGACGTACTCCTGAGGCAAGATATGCAATATCTTCTGATCAGCGGGTATCGCCACTGCCTGCGCAGCATCAATGACTCGATCAATGTCGGGCTGAAAAACCTCTCGATCTCGAATAGCAACGATGCCGTGGCTATTCAGGCTACGGATATGACTGCCAGCAATGCCTGCGAATACTGAGTGAATTTGACAACCCGCCATTAATTCAGCCTCTTCTACCGAGCGCTGAATCGATTGAACCGTCGACTCAATATTCACGACAACACCCTTCTTCAGACCACGAGAGGGATGGCTACCTATGCCGATAATTTCCACAGTACCTTCTGGCGACACTTCGCCAACAATACTCACCACCTTCGAGGTTCCGATGTCCAAACCAACGATCATTCTATTGCCTGTTGAGCCTGTCATAGCCTGAGCTCTCTTTGATTTTTATAATTTGTTGTAAACGCCAAATCTTTTTCTGACGACTTCCAGCTTATCGCCAACCCATTTGAATAACGTGCATCTACTAGTTTGATATTATTCATATAAGCCGCGAGGCCCCCGTTTTCAACTATTAGCAAATAGCGCTGAATCCTTTCCATAATGTCGTCTTTACCAAGTAAAACCTGCACACCGACATCATTGGTAAAGTCCCACCCGCCCCGATCGTCTAGTGTCAGCACATCGATCGACTGACTGGACTTCAATAGCGCGTTATTCAGTTGTTGGTATTGCTGCATAACCGATTTTTCGCTACCTACCGGACCATATAGTTGCGCAAGATCGCCGCCGATCTCAAAGCTAGAAACAAATACTTTGCCATCCAAGTTAATGAACGCGTCATCATTCCAGTAAGCAATTGGTGTCTCTTCTATCACGAGAACCATCAGCCTGTCGGGCCAGCGTTTGCTGACATCAACGCGATGAATCCAATCGACCTTCTCGAGGGTCGTTTTGATTTGCTGAAGGCTCTGCTTTTGTCCTGCGATCTTGATCAAGCGTTGATACACGTCCTGACGTTGATCGTCCGCCAGATCTCCCTCTACAGCGACGAGATTCGCCTGATAAGACGCCTCACCTGAAGTCAAAAGCAGGAAGATAATCACAGCCAGAAGCCCTGGCAAAATCCAACCCAGTCGAGTGCCGTCCCACAAGCTCAGCATTCGCTTCATCATTCTTCGGCCCTCGAATCTCGCCATCGTGCAGCGAGCACTTTCGCCAGCTTTCCGGTATCACCCGCACCCTGGGTCAGCAGAAAGTCCCCCGCCTTGACGGATTTGTCGAGCACACCCGGCACATCTTCAATTTTTTCGACGTATTCAACGCTGACTTGCTCTTTGCGCACTAGCGCTTTAAATAAGTCCGCGCCTGTCGCCCCGGGTATTGGTGTTTCACCTGCCGCATAGACATCGAGTAACACCAAATGGTCGACTGTCGCGAGCACATCCACAAACTGGTCGAACAGTTCCAGCGTTCTAGAATAACGATGGGGCTGATAGACCATCACCAATCGGCTATCTGGCCAGCCAGATCTAACAGCCTCTATCGTCGCCTTTACTTCGCTAGGATGATGACCATAGTCATCAACTAGGGTGAACTGACCTTCATCTCTCGCATACTCACCGTAACGCTCAAATCTTCGGCCAACGCCTTGAAAATTTTTCAAGCCCGCCGCAATGTGTCGATCTTCCACACCCTCGTCGCTGGCAATAGCAATCGCCGCCAGCGCATTCAGCACATTATGTTTGCCTGGGAACGTCAAGGTGATCGGTAGCGGCTGAGAGTGGCCACGTCTGACCACAGAAAACCGAGAGACACCTTCATCTTGAGTGACGCTTTGCGCGTGAACATCGGCATCCGGATCAAACCCATAGGTCACAACTGAACGCTTAACGTTGGGCAACATGGACTTCACCACGGGATCGTCTATACAGGCAACCAACAAGCCGTAAAAAGGCAGGTTATGCACAAACTCTAAAAATGCTGCCTTGAGCTTATCGAAACTTCCTTCGTAATAACTCAGGTGATCTCTATCTACGTTAGTCAGTACCGCAACCATCGGTTGCAGATGTAGAAAGGAAGCATCACTTTCGTCGGCTTCAGCAACTAAGTAACGGCTTTTACCAAGCATGGCATTGGATGCGGTGCTGTTAAGCAATCCACCAATAACGAAAGTTGGATCCAGACCAGCCTCTGCCAAAATTGAGGCAATTAAACTAGTAGTAGATGTTTTTCCATGGGTACCCGCCACCGCTATTCCATGCCGATAACGCATTAATTCACCGAGCATCTCGGCTCGCCTAATAACAGGTATTCTTAGGGACTGAGCTGCGTCCGTTTCCGGGTTACCTGGCTTGATCGCTGAAGAAACAACCACGACATCGACGCCATCGATGTTACTCGCGAGGTGACCCATTTGAATAATCGCACCGAGTTCCTCCAATCGCCGAGTCGTAGGCGACTCTGCAATGTCACTACCTGAAATTTCATAACCTTGGTTCAGCAGCACCTCGGCGATGCCGCACATGCCCGCCCCGCCGATCCCAACAAAATGAATTCGACGAATCCGGCGCATTTCTGGCACTTCTATAACCGGCTTCAACATGTTTTTAATTAGCTCAGGCGCCACGATACTTTGCTCCTGGTGTAGCCAACAGTTCCGGATGTCGCGACTCAAAGTCGATACGCAAAAGGATCGCAACGAGTAAACAACTGACAATAAGACTATTTCCGCCATAACTTACTAGTGGCAAGGTCAAGCCTTTAGTCGGTAGCAGGCCGATATTCACGCCAATATTAATGGCTGACTGAACACCCAATAGAAATGCAATACCGTACGCTAGATGAGCATGAAATTCGTAGCCACGAATGTGTGCGGCACGCCCGATCCACAAGCCTTTAATCACCAGGCAAGTGGTGATAAGTATCACCACAAGAGCGCCCAACACACCCAACTCTTCGGCCACGATAGATAACAGGAAGTCAGTATGGGCTTCAGGCAAGAAAAACAGCTTTTGAATACTGTTACCGAGTCCCAGCCCCAACCATTCGCCTCGCCCAAATGCAATCAGTGCCTGAGTCAATTGATAGCCGCTATCAAATTGGTGCGCCCACGGATCGACGAATGTCGTTAACCGCTCTAATCGATAGGGCTGCCATTGGGCAATGGCTGCGGTTATTGCCAGGCATACTATGATAAGCGGCAAAAAGCGTTTAAAGGGTACGCCAGCGAGGTAGATCATACCCATCGCCGCAGACATAATGACTACCGCAGCACCGAAATCGGGCTGCTCTAACAATAGCAGCACCATTATTGCGACCAGAGCCAGTGGCTTAATAAAGCCAACAATGGTGGTTTGAACCTGATCATGGCACCGCACCAAATAACCACTAAGATACACAACCGAAAATAGCTTGACGAACTCAGAGCCTTGTAGCGTAAAAAAACCTAACGATATCCATCGGGTGCTACCATTAACCCGATGACCAACACCTGGAACAAGCACGGCGATTAAGAGACCAAAGCACAATACCAATAACAATATGTCTGCTTTCTGCCAAACCCTGATCGGCACCATCAAAGCCGTTGTCGCAACCACCAAACTAATCACGATATAGACAAAGTGCCTGATCAACAGATAAACAGGATTACCATAGGTTTTGGCCGCTATTTCGGTGGATGCTGAAGCCACCATGAGCAGGCCAATCACTAACAGCGTTAACGCCGCTGTTGTAACCCATGGATCTAATGGGAAGCTTTTAACCGGTAAAATTTGCGCCTTCAGAGCCATAGTCATAAGAAGGCCTCCTTGACGAGTCGCTTGAATTCTCGACCGCGGTGTTCGAAATCATCGAACTGATCGAAACTAGCGCAAGCCGGAGCGAATAACACTGTGCTACCGGGGGCAACCTCGGCAGCAATCGCTTGGATCACATTCGCCAAAGTGTCGAACTCTTCACACGCAACGAACTCTGCAAGGGCATTTTTGATCAAACCGGAGTCTACTCCATACAGGAACACCTTGGCGACATGCGCATTGACCACCAACTGCAACGTGCTGAAATCAGCACCCTTGCTCACTCCGCCTAATATCAACAACATAGGACGGTCAGGTTGCGCGAGACCCTGGATAGCAGCACTGGTCGCTCCCGGGTTGGTTGCTTTGGAATCATTGATAAATTCTGCACCACCGAAAATGCCAACAGCTTCAGAACGATGGGGTAAGCCCGCATAGGCCATAACCGTCTTAATTGTCGTCATCGGGTTAATGT
>DGOD01000343.1 GCA_002389265.1 Gammaproteobacteria bacterium UBA4475 | reverse complement strand
TGCGTGACTTTCAGGTGTTTGCCAACCAAAGTGGGCACCTGCTGATGCGATCGACTGCCGTTGAAGGCCGGTATAGTTTCTGGTTGAAAAAAGTCGGATAGTGCGAGTTAAGCGACTTCTCGATGAGCCAGGTCTGCGATCTACGGCAGGCACACAGAAAATCACACAGCAAGGAACACTATTTTATGTTTGAAGTGATGCGCGGTTGGATTAATCGCTTTCTGTCTGATGAAGAGGGCGTGTTGCTGGCAGCCATACTTCTGGCTTCCACCTTGATTATTGTCTTCATGGGCAATGTGCTGGCGCCTTTGCTGACCGGTATTGTTCTAGCCTATGTTATGCAGGGCAGTATCAAGATGTTGAAACGATTTCGAATCCCCAATGGCTTGGCCGTAGCGCTGACCTTCAGTTTATTTATGGGCGGTTTCGTGGCGCTGCTATTTTTTATTATCCCCAGAGTCTGGCGTCAGATGCGGTCGTTGTTTGATAACCTGCCGAATATGATCGAGCAAACTCGAGCCTTGCTGTTGACGTTGCCAGATGAGTATCCAGTGCTCCTAAGTGAGCAGCAAGTGGGTAGCTGGATTGAGATGTTGAATACTGAAGCCAGTGAAATTGGCCAATGGCTAGTGTCGTTCTCGTTGTCCCAGCTGCCGGTCATTGCCGCGGTCACGGTTTATACCATGTTAGTGCCAATCCTCGTGTTTTTCCTGTTAAAGGATCAGAAAGCTAT
The DNA here is from genome assembly GCA_002389265.1 of Gammaproteobacteria bacterium UBA4475. Classification (GTDB taxonomy): domain Bacteria; phylum Pseudomonadota; class Gammaproteobacteria; order Pseudomonadales; family Azotimanducaceae; genus UBA4582. The sequence continues at coordinate 3,797 of DGOD01000343.1, read as the reverse complement.
TTTGGGCTGGTGTTCTTCGCTTTTGCCCAGTCGCCGACCTTTGTTGAACCAGATTGGCGCGGAGATGGATCAGCAGATGGCGAACTATATTCGTGGCAAGGTGATGGAAATCATCGTGCTAGGTGTGGTGAGTTATATCTTCTTTAAAGTTGTCGCTCTCGATTACGCCGCCTTGCTGGCTTTTTTGGTGGGTTTGTCAGTGATTGTGCCGTATGTGGGGCTGGTGGCCGTGACGATACCCTTGGTCATTATTTCTTATCTGCAATTTGGCTGGGGCCCGGATTTTTTCTACATTATGCTGGGCTACACCATCATCCAAGGTATTGATGGTCTGGTCATAGTTCCCTTGTTGTTCTCCGAGGCCGTCAACTTGCATCCGATCGCCATTATCACAGCAGTGTTGGTGTTCGGCAGCTGGTGGGGGTTGTGGGGTGTATTTTTTGCGATTCCCCTCGCGACACTGGTCAAGGCTGTCATGACGTCTTGGCCCCAGAAGGGGGCTTAGGCCTCAACCTCCTTGTGATCCAGCAAAGACACCATTAAGATTGACGCTTTCGCGATTCCACCCTGCCATCGCCCATCCTGCGAGCGGCACTAATTAGGCTAGAAGATGATCTCAGGTAGTATAGTAGCGCTAGTTACTCCCATGCATTTGGATGGCGCAATTGATTGGCAGCGACTCGATGAGTTAGTCGAGTGGCATGTGGCCAGCGGTACAGATGGGTTGGTGCCGGTGGGTACCACCGGTGAATCTTCGACGGTTGACATCAACGAGCACTGCGAAATAGTGAAACGGGTGGTCAGGGTCGTTCAAGGGCGTATCCCGGTGATCGCTGGTACTGGCGCGAACGCCACCAAGGAAGCCATCGAGTTGACGCTGGCAGCTAAGAATGCCGGTGCCGATGCGTGCCTGTTGGTGACGCCCTACTACAATAAGCCGACCCAGGAAGGTCTGTACCAGCATTATCGGGCCATTGCTGCTGCAGTAGACTTGCCTCAAATTCTCTATAACGTGCCGAGTCGGACAGCCTGCGATATGTTGCCCGCAACCGTTGCCAGGCTGGCCGAGCTTGATCAGGTTATCGCTATCAAGGAAGCCACCGGCGATATCCACAGGACTCGTGAAATTCTGGCGCTCTGTCAAACGCCGATTAAGGTTTTTTCCGGTGATGATGAAACTGCTCTTGAACTCATGTTGGCTGGGGCTAGCGGCACCATCAGTGTCACTGCGAATGTCGTGCCGGCTGAGATGGCCAAGATTTACAAACTCTTGCGCGAAGGCAAGGTTGACGAGGCGCGTGCGCTAGATCATCGCCTGCTGGGCTTGCACCAGAATCTTTTCCTTGAGTCTAATCCCATACCAGTGAAGTGGGCGCTGATGGAGATGGGAAAAATTGATCGGGGCATTCGTTTGCCCCTCACTGAACTATCACCGCAGTACCATCAAGCTGTTCGTGATGCGCTGCAACAAGCCGGAGTAGTAAACTCGTGATGCAAAGAGTTAGCGCTTTTTACGACGTGGTCGATGCCACTGCGATATGCCGCGGCTGCGTGATAACAGTCTTATCCCTACTGATTTCTGGCTGTAGCTGGTTCGGAATCGAAAATAATAGTGATGATTACTTAGAGTCTGAGTCGATTCCTCGAGTGACAATTCCAGAAAGTCTCGACACCCCGGCATTTACCGATGCGCTTGTTATCCCTGTGGTGGATGACGCTCGAGGCCTGATGGGTGAGAAGATGACGATTGGCTTGCCAGAGCCGTTGAGCACAGCGTCGGGCGTGGAACAGATCGTTATTCGAAAGCTTGGCGAAGAGCGCTGGATATTTATCGACACGCCGCCCGCAGCAGTGTGGCCTAAAATCAGGCTCTTCTGGGAAGTGAACAACATGGAGTTGCAGTCGGCCGATGCCCGCCGCGGTGTTCTGGAAAGCGTCTGGTTGGCATCCGTAGCTGGCGAGCCTGATAAGGTCTTTGAAAGCTTGAAAAGTGGCGTTGCATGGGCGGATTCGAACGCGACGGTCCAAAATAAATTTCGCTTGAGTATTGAGGCAGGTATTCGTTCAGGCAGTTCCGAGGTCCACCTAGAGCACAAACAGGTTCCTCGCGGTGCACCCGTCAGGCAGGATACTGCGAACTGGAACGGTACATCAGACGACGTCGAAATTGAGTCGAAGGTGTTGTCGGAACTGGCTTATTTTCTCGGCGAGACGATTCCTCAGGGGTTTTCCATATCCCAGGGTGCCATGAATATACGTAGCAGTCGGATCGAATTGCTGCCAGACAGAACGAAACCGGTGCTTCGTTATAAGCTCGACTTTGATCGCGCCTGGGCGACCGTCGGCAAAGCGTTGGCTGATGCGTCGATTAATATCGATGACCGAGATCGGACCTCCGCAAACTATTACGTGCTCTATGATGCGACAGCCAATCAGGCACCGGGATTTCTCACTCGGCTTTTCACTGACGAGGCCGTGCTTGGCGACGAAAACAAATATCAGGTGCACCTCGAGAATCATGATGACGGTGTGCATGTGATGATTTATAAAAATCAGACAAACTTGGCTGACCCATTGGTGGCAGAACGGTTGCTGAAAATTATTAGAGAGTACTCTAGCTAGGAAGCATTACTTTATCGTGCGTATTACATCCCTGGGTAGTGGAAGTCGTGGAAACTGTACGCTCATCGAAGACGAGAATACCTGTGTTCTCGTCGACCTAGGCTTTACTCTGAAAGAGATTGAGCGACGCCTACATCGAATCGGACGAACTCCGCAGGATATCAGCGGCGTGCTGGTGACCCATGAGCACTCAGACCATATCCATGGCGTCGGTGCCTTCGCCCGTAAGCACAAGACCGCCGTTTATCTGACGCCGGGTACTTATAGCGCCAGGCCTATGGGTGATGTGCCGAATCTCAACAGGATCAATTGTCATCGCCCCTTCGAAATTGGTAGTTTATCTATCGAGCCGGTGGCCGTTCCTCATGACGCCCGCGAACCTTGTCAGTACGTCATTTCCTCTGGACGAGTCACTATTGGAGTGCTGACTGACCTAGGTCATATTACGCCCCATGTTGAACGTCACTACGAAAAATGTGATGCGCTGTTATTGGAGTGCAACCATGATCTCCAGATGCTCTCTGACGGTCCTTATCCTTATTCCTTAAAGCAGCGGGTTGGTGGTCTGCGAGGTCACCTGAACAATCAACAAGCGGCCGGCTTGCTGCAGAAAATCGATTTGCCACGCTTGCAGCATTTGGTGATTTCCCACATCAGCGAAAAGAATAATGCTGATCATCTTGCGCTCGAGGCTGTCAACGAGATCCTCCAGGCCGACGCCAGTGGCTGGCAAGGGGAATTACAGGTCGCCCAGCAAGATACAGGCTTCGACTGGCTCGACATCTCCGCTACCTAAGTTTTTCTAAAAAACGGTTGTCCACTGAGTTAATATACAGTACTGTACCGACATACAGTAATCACGTGTATCGCACGATACACTTAACATCAGTTAGGGGCAGAGCAGCATGAAAATCAAACATATTCAGTCCATGGATCTCTGGCTGCTGACGAAAGGTGACAAGGTACTTTATCGAGGTAAGCGCAATCCTTGGAAGTCTCCTGGTATTATCGCCAGTGTGCTTCGAAGTGAAGGGAAGCTGTTCCGCTACTTTGGTTAGGATGGGCGGCTGGTGCAAGGGGCTGCAAGGGGCTGCAAGGCGCTGCAAGATAGTATTGCCGAGCGTATAAACCCGGGCTAGTGCAAAAAGGTAAACATTTTGCGCCGGTACGCGGTG
>DGOD01000251.1 GCA_002389265.1 Gammaproteobacteria bacterium UBA4475 | reverse complement strand
GCTATCCATTCGCGCTATCCATTCCCCCTATACCGGAAGCATCAGCCCTTGAATCATTCTGGGGTCAGATGAACGACTGGCGTAGACTGCGCGCCTGATCAATGCGAGGGCAGATATGTGACAGTAGCAGAGAATATTCCATCCTGGTTTTCGAAAAGCCTGGCAGTGGTCCCGGAAAGCAAAACAATCGATGTTAATGGCGTTGCGATTCATTCATTGCGCTGGGGCACAGATACTTCAAAGCCCGGGGTGATCTTTGTCCATGGTAATGGTGCCCACGCACACTGGTGGTCCTTTATCGCGCCATTTTTCCTTGATCATTATCGTGCCATCGCCATTGATCTGGCGGGTGCCGGCGATAGCGGTGCTTCAGACGGTTACACGCCAGAAGCTTTCGCTGCACAGATTAATGCGGTTGCCGACGATGCGGGGTTCGGTGCCGATACGATTATCGTCGGTCATAGCTTTGGCGGCTATATCACCCTGAAAACCGGCTTGCTCTATAGTCAGCGTCTGGGGGGTATTGTGCTCGTGGATTCGGCGGTACGCCCGCCAGATTTCCAGTGGGAGCGAGACCCGAAGAGCTCGCCGCTGAAGCGCAAACGTATCTACCCAGACTTCGAGTCGGCCCTCGCCAGATTTCGCCTGATGCCCCCTCAGGGATGTGAGAACGACTATATCCTCGATTATATTGGTCGCCATTCGATCAAGCAGGTTGATGATGGTTGGACCTGGAAGTTCGATGACACGATGTTTAACAAATTCGAGTTCGGCACGGATCTGCATAAAGACTTAGCCCGACTCCAGTGTCGAGTGGGTGTGATCTACGGTGAGGACAGCTACCTGTTCACTCAGGACATTGCAGACTTTATGTTTAAAGTACTGGATGAATCAGTGCCGTTCGTGGCGATTCCTCAGGCGCAGCATCATTTGTTTTTGGATCAGCCGTTGGCTTTTGTTAGCGCCTTGAGAACCCTGTTGGCAGAGTGGCGGCATTCGAAGCCGAATCGTCATATAGGGACTATCAGCTGATTTCGCCGCCTCTTCGGTGTTTCGCTATGCCATGCACTTGCCGAAATTCATGGCTTTGCGCCCATTACTGGGCGCCATCGAGAAACGCTGAAAAACCACCGGGTTCATAGGGGCCGATGCAGACTTGTTCGAGAACGCCAATGCCCTGACGACTACCATCGGTGGCGCGAACGACCTGCTGAACATGGAGGTTTTCTCGGGCCAGAGGATTGAGGCTGTCAGGATCAAAGCTCTCGCCGCCGAGTTCGAGTTCACCCTTCCACATGCCTTGGCCCCAAGTCGGGTGTGAGTAGCCGAGACCCTTCATTTGAAACTTCAAGATCGGTTCCATGCAAATAGTTCGTGTGGCGCCTTTCAAGTCTTCAAAGTCGAGCTCTGCCGCTGCTGCCAGGCGAGTCCCTGGGTGGTAGGTGACGCGATGGCGGACATAAGCCATGCGTTCAATTTTGCCATCTTCAACAGCGGGCACGTCGGCGGGGGTGGCATACAACGGCGCGATCAACGCTTCCCGGTGCAAGGGCTGACCCTGCATGCCATCAAAGAAAATAGCATGGGAAATATGATCATCCCAGAACAATGGCGCCCAGAGGAAAAATGCGCCGCCCGGGGTTTGTGGTGCACCTCCGGTTTCCGGTTCGCCCACGCCACGGTGACCCCAAGATCGATCTTTGGTGCCGCGACAAACCTTAGGTTCGACTTTAATGCCGCCATCAGGGTGATTGATTTGTCCTTGCCACTCGCCAAATTGGTCGAATCGAGTGGAGTCCAGCACGCGCCGGGGACCTGACCATAGGGTTTGGCGACCTTCTTGAATGGCCGAGGTGCGAGCCGAGAATGTCAAATCGCAGGTGATGCCGCTCGGGTTGCTATCTAACGTGACGCGAGTCTGGCGCATGGGCTCGATGATTTCAATTTTGAAGGGCCCGACCTGCATCTCCGAGCGCTCCAGTGGCGCGCGCCGAGAGCCATAGAAACAGTGCTGGCGTCCCCCTCGTTCCACCACACTGAAGGCGCAGTCGAGAATGCCACGATGCGGGTAGATCGCCATGCCGATGCCAAAATAATAGTCGCCGTCGGCAGAGTAGCCATTGAACCAGGTGCGGTCGTACTGATTACGTTCGCTGCTGGCGGGTTGGGCCAAGGGTTCAGGCGTCTGGTGGATAGGATAGTCGTCAAATTTGTTCAGCATCAGCTGTTCCTCGATTCAAGTGCGATAGATTGTGTCAGCAGTGGCGTGAGGCGGTCGCCGCTATTCACGAAAGTCAGATAACCAAAGTCAGATAACCAAAGCCAGATAATGGGAGCGATGGTGCCTGAAAGTCAAATCCTACACTAAATTGCGCTGGCCTCATTGGCGAACCAGTGTTAGCTTCGATAAATCATTTATGTCGTCATCGGAGAAGTCATGTCTGGAAATCGTATGTTGAACAAGGTCGCGGTGATCACAGGTGGCACCAGTGGTATTGGTTATGCTTGCGCCTGTCGGTTCGCAGCAGAAGGTGCAAAGCTGGTGCTGGCGGATTTATTTGCAGATAAGGGTGCAGAGTCTGTCGCCAGCTTACAGGCAGAGTATGGTGCTGATGTGATCTTTGTGCAGACCGATGTGACCTCGGAGGCCGCCACGGAGGCCTTGGGTGCCGCCACGCTGGCCAAATTTGGTCGAGTTGATGCGGTGATTGCCGCGGCCGGTATTGCCAGCGGCAGTGCCACCGACGAGGCGCAAGCCGACGCTGATGTGGACCCTGAGGCGGGTCATGTGATCAATAAGCCGTTGGAAAACTGGCTGAAAGTGCTAGAGGTCAATCTCACCGGGGTGATGCTGACGAACAAGGTGATGGCGAGGCTGATGATTGAAGGCGGCGTCAAAGGCACGATCGTCAATATAGCGTCGGTCGCGGCTCGCCGGCCTTTGGTGGGCGCGGCAGACTATTGTGTCTCAAAGGCGGGTGTTGAGATGTTGACCAAGGTGCTCAGTCTGGAGCTGATGCCTCATGAGATTCGCGTTAATTCCATTGGGCCGGGCTTTGTGGAGACACCCATGACGGCTAATCTTCGAAGTGAAAACGAAGGCAATATGATGGCCATGGGCATGACTCCGATGGCCCGCTACGGCAAGCCAGTAGAGATCGCCAACACAGCACTATTTCTGTCGACCGATGAGTCTTCCTATTATGCAGGTCAGATCCTGTTTCCGGCTGGTGGTATGTTTACCAGCTAGGGTCGTCGACTCGGGGTCGGTAAACATCGACCCCTTAAGGCTATTCATGGGACAATGCGCGCACTTCAATAGTGATGCAATGTATGAGCGAGAGAGATGAAATTTTGGTGCTGACCACCGGCGGTACCTTCGATAAAATTTACTTTGACGCGATGAGCAGCTTTGAAGTCGGACATCCCGTAGTCAGCGATCTGCTTGAGCAAGCGGTGGTCAAGAAAGCCTACCGGGTCGTCGAGATCCTGCGCAAAGACAGTCTGGAATTGACCGACACGGACCGACAGACGATTCGTGCGGCGGTTCTGGCAGCGCCCAATGCCTTGATCGTCATCACCCATGGTACTGACACCATGACTGACACGGGTCGTGTGCTGGCAGATATACCTGATAAAACCATTGTTCTCACTGGTGCGCTGTCGCCGGCCCGCTTTGCGGAAACAGACGCCATGTTCAATTTGGGCATGGCGTTCGCCACGGTTCAGACCAGTGCGCCAGGAGTCTACATCACCATGAATGGCACGGTCTTTGATGCCACTCGCGTGCATAAGGATCGAAGCCGGAATGCGTTTATTGCTGATTGACAGCCTCATCAGGTAGGCTGTCAGCCAGATCCAACGAAGAGAATTCAGTATGGCGAATAACTGGCACGGCCTTGCCTTTAACCAGGTGCCGCACTCGGCGAATGAGATTCACGGCGACAAGGTCGCCAAAGACTATGGCTTCAAGGGGGGGCTGGTGCCGGGCGTGACCGTCTCAGCCTACCTGTGCCATCCAGCCGTCGAGCAGTGGGGAGTGGCCTGGCTCAAGGGCGGTGCCGCAGACATCAAGGTGGTCTCGCCACTGTACGATGGAGAGTCCTTCGTCATCGATATACTTGAGTCCAATGCGGAGCGCTATTCTGCGCGCCTGCTTCGACCCGATGGCACTGTCAGTGCAACCGCAGCGGTTAGCCTGCCCGCAGTGGGGCCTGCAGTGCCCCAACGGCGTGGTGATGTGGTTGCCGATCGCGATAGCCCGGCGCCGCAAGCGACTCTCGAGAATATGCAGCGTTTGATGCAGGACGGCTGCCAAGCTGTGCGCTTTCGCTGGACCGCAGAACACGAGATGCACACCTATCTCAAAGACGAATCACAGTTGCCTGAATTGCTTCAGATAAATGCAGGTGGACTGGCGAATACGTCATTCGTGCTGGGTTGTTCTAACTGGATTTTGGCGCGTAACGCTTATATGAACCCCTGGGTGCATATGGCCACTCAATCGCAGAACTATGGGTCGATACCCCTGAACACTGAGCTGGTGGCTGAGATGGTTATCACCGACCTGTTCAATAAGAAAGGTCACGAATTCGTTGATGCTCAAGTGGCCTTGTATGATCGTGACAATGACACCTGTTATGCCAGTATCGACCTGCGCGCAATCTATCGGTTGCGGGGACTCTAAATGGAGACGGCCGAATGAATCATACGCTAAAGGTTGGTGTCTTGGGTGGCGGCAGTTGGGGAACCACGGTGGCAGCGTTGGTTGCCCGCAATGCGTCCACTCATCTTTGGGCGCGAGATCCTGAAACAGTGCTTGAAATCAATGCCCAGCATACTAACGAGCGTTATCTTCCCGGCGCTAAAATTCCCGTCAAAGTGATCGCGACTAACGATATTGAAGCGGCAGTCGCACCTATGGATGTGATCGTGATGGGCGTGCCGTCACAGAATTTTCGCGCTGTGCTGGAAGAGGTTAAGCAGTATATTCGTCCGTGGGTGCCGGTGATCAGCTTGACCAAGGGGCTTGAGCTCACTACGGGCATGCGCATGACCGAGATTATCAATGCAGTGTTGCCAGGTCATCCGGCCGGCGTTCTCACGGGTCCGAATCTGGCGCGTGAAATTATGTCTGGCTATGCTGCTGCTAGCGTCATAGCCATGACTGACCAGATCATCATGAAAGAAGTGCAGAAGGTTTTTCATTGTGGTCTGTTTCGAGTCTATACCAATCACGATGTCATCGGTTGTGAGGTGGGTGGGGTGTTGAAGAATATCATCGCCATTGCCGCGGGGATGGGTGACGGCCAGGGCGCCGGGGAGAATACACGGTCTGCGGTCATTACCCGTGGCCTGGCTGAAATTACCCGTTTAGGCGTCGCCATGGGGGGTGAAGCTCAAACCTTCGCGGGCCTGACGGGCATGGGTGACTTGGTCGCAACTTGTACCAGTCCGCAAAGTCGGAATCGCTCCGTTGGCTTTGAGTTGGGTCAGGGTAGAAGTATTGAAGAGATCACCAACAAGATGTTTATGGTTGCCGAGGGCGTCAAGAGCGCCCCGGCGGTGATTGAGTTGGCAGATCGATATGGAGTTGAGATGCCCATTGCCCGTGAGGTTTATGAGGTGCTACGGGGTGAGAGCAATGCGAATACCGCCTTTCGCGGTCTGTTAAGGGCAGATATCGGCGCAGAATCAGAGCCGGGTTAGGTTTTTACGCGCTAGGGCGCGGCTTTGTCGATGGCGGATTCACCCCAACCCACGAGTTCGTCGTCAATAAATACCAAAGGTGTGGTCTCATCCCGGCGGGTCATGCCGTCGCTGGTGACGTGCCGGGTTCGGTAGAACCACACTTTATAGGCATTCCCATCTCGCTGGAAGGATTCAACAATGTCCGGAGTACCAAACTCAGACTCAATGCTGCCGAGGGACCTGCCCAGTTCAAGCTGCTTGATGCGTTTTACATTGCTCTGTTGTATCGATTTCCAATTGCTGTGATCAGATTCCTTGTCATCACCATTGATCTTGATAACACAACCGCCAAGGGGCAGCATCATAGTGGCAACGAGAAGTAGAATGTGGGCTGATTTCATTTGCGCGTTTCCGTGAGTGAATGTTGACTGGGTCAGTGGCGTTTCGAGTGACTCCTAATGACCATACAAAAACCATGCCGGAAATTAATAGCGATATAAAACAAGGGGATAATGATTTTCGTCGCGGACTGGGCGTCTAAAAATAGTCAATTTCGCCAGTCTTTTGTCGACTTTTACAAACTTGCTGCTACGGAGGTCCCCACGTGACGACTGACGACCATGGCGTCGAGTCGGTGCCTAGGGTAACCTTTACGGAAACCCCAATGAACCTACCTTTATGTTTTTTTCTTTTGCAAAATTTTCTAACCTGGCGACGTTTCTGCCGCAAGTCCGGCGAAGTGGCTTGCGATTACCAATACTGATGTTGGGGTTGACGGCATTTGCGCAGGCAGAGGAAGTTCAATTGCCTAGAGTCATGGCTTGGACCGCGTACAATTTGGGGACAACGGGTTATAACCAGGCGGTGGCCATTGGCAAAGTCTTGAAAGACCAGCATGGCGTGACGCTGCGGGTGATTCCCGGTAAAAATGACATTTCTCGGTTGCTGCCTCTGAAGTCTGGTCGAGTGCAATTTTCTGCCAATGGCGTCGCCACTTACTTGGCGCAGGAAGGTGTATTTCAATTTGCGGATGCTGACTGGGGACCGCAGCCAGTGCGCGTGCTGATGATGTCTAATGGCCTGAGTAACCAATCTGTGGCTGTTTCCGCTGATTCCGGCATTACCCAGTGGTCTCAGCTCAAGGGCAAACGCATTCCCTGGGTGCGCGGCGCCCCAGCACTGAACCTTTCCATGGAGGCTCTCATGGCCTGTGGCGGTGTCGGCTGGGATGATGTGATCCGGGTGGACTATCCCGGGTACAGCGCCATGTGGAATGGGATCGTTGATGGTCAAATCGATGCAGCCTATGCCACTACCGTATCAGGCCCAACGCGCAAGCTCGAGGCATCCCCGCAAGGCATATACTGGCCCAAGGTGCCTCATGATGATGCGGCTTGTTGGCAGCGCCTATTGGCTAAGGCGCCGTATTTTTCCAAGCATGTTGCCACCCGTGGAACAGGCATTACTGTCGCCAGTCCGCATGAAGGCGCGACGTATCCTTACCCAATCTTGATCTCCATGGCCGATCAGGATGAAGCGCTTGCCTATAATCTTGTTAAGGCCATTGATCTGGGATATCCCGAGTTCAAGGATGCGGATCCGGGCGCCATTGGTTGGGCGCTCGCCTCGCAGCAGTTTGACTGGGTGGTACCCTGGCATGCTGGAGCCGTTCGGTATTACCAATCTGTGGGCGTCTGGACTGACGCGATGAATGATCACAATGAGCGCCTGATTCAGCGCCAGGAAGTCTTACAGCAAGCATGGCGTGAAGCCTTGAGTCTGGGTACAGACGACGAAGAGAAGTTTGAGCAGGCCTGGTTAAACTTGCGTACTCAACGTTTGCAGGCCGCCGGCTTTGATCCGGTGTGGCATGACCAGGCGGGTCAAGAATGAAACAGGTCCGTCCACTGACGGGCTATCTGGGAACCCTGGTTGCTGTGGTCTGTGTGCTGGCAGCGGCCCTGGCTCTGGACAATGTGCGGGCCTTCGGAGCACCATTGTTGAGTGGTCTGATAACGGTAGAAACCCACTATTACTACGCCCTGATGGCCTTGCTGCTGCCGCCGGCATTTTTACTTTATCGATCTAACCCTCGGTTTGACCTGATTGGCCTTGATCTCCTGCTGGGACTGTTGGCATTTAGCATTTGCGTTTGGTTGTACCTGAATGCCGAGACCATGCTCGATGAAGGCTGGGAGTTTGGCGCCCCTGACTTAGGTAACAGCCTGAGTATCATCTTGTGGGTCTTGGTCCTCGAGGCCATTCGGCGAATCGCCGGCGTCTCGTTGTTTATTCTGGTGTTAGTGTTTTCCTTGTATCCCGTAGTCGCAGACCTGATGCCCGAGGCAGTGCAGGGCATGGCGACGTCTTTGGCCGACACCGCGGCCTATCATGTGATGAGTAGTGAGAGTTTGGTTGGCTTGCCATTTCGTGCTTTCGCCAGTTTAGTGATTGGCTTTCTGGTTTTCGGCGTGGCGTTGCAGCACACCGGTGGTGGTGACTTTTTTATCAAGCTGGCATTCGCCATGCTGGGCCGAGTGCGAGGCGGACCCGCCAAAGTCGCGATTGTCGCCAGCGGCTTGATGGGCTCCTTAAGTGGCAGCGTCATTACGAACGTGCTCACCACTGGTCAGTTGACTATCCCCGCCATGAAAAAAAGCGGCATCGATAAGGAAACAGCCGCCGCCATTGAGGCCTGTGCGTCTACCGGCGGTGTTCTATTGCCACCGATTATGGGCTCGACGGCCTTTGTTATGGCAACGTTTTTAGAAATGCCCTACTACCAAGTCGCGCTAGCGGCGGCGATCCCCGCGTTGTTGTATTTCAGTGCCTTGTTTCTGCAGATCGATGCCTATGCGGCCAAATATAAACTCGCAGGTGTAGTAGATCTAGATATACCACGGGTCGCCGATACTCTGAAGGCTGGTTGGTACTACCTTGGAGCCTTTATGGTATTAATTTTTCTGCTATTAGTGATGCAGCGCGAGGCCTTGGCCCCTTGGTTGGCCACCGCTTGCCTGATCGTCTTGAACCAGTTTTCGAGGCAGCATCGCTGGCAGTTGACGGATGCTCTGGCGTTTTTGCGTGCCAGTGGCGTCTTGCTAATCGAACTTCTGGTGATCCTCAGCGGTGTCGGCTTGATCGTCGGTGCACTGTCTATGACCGGCTTGTCGGGCACCCTGGTAAATGAGTTGTTGTTTCTAGCCGGTGGTTCCTTAGCCGTTTTGTTGCTGATGGGTGCGGCCACCAGTTTCGTTTTAGGTATCGGCATGACAGTGACGGCGGCGTATATTTTTCTCGCCATCATTCTTGCTCCGGCATTGATCAAGGGCGGTTTGGATCCGTTGGCTGTTCATCTATTTATCTTATATTGGGGTATGTTGTCGTTTATTACGCCGCCGGTGGCATTAGGTGCCTTTGCCGCAGCTTCAATCGCTGGCGCCAGGCCCATGTTGACCGGTCTACGTGCTATGGGGCTGGGTGCCAGCACCTATTTCATTCCATTCTTCTTTGTCCTTGAGCCAGCCCTGATTCTTCAGGGTACCTGGCAGGTCACGGTGATTCAGGTGATCCAGGTCATGCTAGGTATTACTTTGATAGCGGGTGCCATGCAAGGGTATCTACTGGCCTTGGGGCCGCTCTCGGAAAACTGGCTGGTGCGCTTGATGTTGGGTTTGGGAGGTCTGTTGATTGCTTTGCCCGGTCTCGGTTCGGTGGGTATTAATTTGGATGATTCAACCCTTGGGCTTATGGGGTTTTTGCTGGCCTGCGTGAGTATCACCGTCAGCGAATTACTGGTTCGTCGTCGAGGGCTAGCCGTTGGCTAGTACGGTTGGAGGCTGTCGATAATAAAAGCAGCTCAGGGCTGTCTATAAAAGAGCAGCTCAGGGCTGTTTATAACAGCGGCTCAGGGCTGTTGATAGGACTCATTGCCAGCAATGTGAGGAAAGTATCGAGTATCTGGCGTGATGTGTTTTACCTGCGGGTGAATCGTGTTGTAATCAGCGCCTTGATCCAATCCAGTGAAGGAAAGTCATGCTCGAACGATTCAAGGCTATGGGTGTTTTGCGTAATTTAATGCACTTGCTGGCCATTATTTTTATTTTGATCCTGCCGTTTGCTGAGCCCCAGTGGCACCCTGAGGGCGGCTGGGAGTTGTTGATGGGTGCGATGATCCCTGCCACCGCGCCAATTATCTTTATTGTGATGATGTTTGACCTGTTGATGCTCAAGGTCATGCGTTCCGGTGCTGATGAGACCCGGCTCGAGATCGAAGGCCTGATCACTCGTACCCATCTTGTTACGGGCGGGCTCTTGTTGCTGATGTGGGCGCTGTCGTTTAGTGGCATCCTGTTTGGCTAGGTTCCGGTTGCTAAATGCCCATTGCTAAGCACCCATTGCTAAGTGGGCCAAATCGGGCCTGTGCATTGAGTATGCGTGGAAGCAAACCTGTTTCAGTATGACAAACCAATGGTTAACGAATGAGTAATGTGAGGCGACGACCAGCGTGACGCAGAGTAACGGTCCATTACATGGGTTTCGAGTACTCGATTTGTCGCGGGTGGTGTCCGGTCCCATGGCGGCGGTGGTGCTTGCGGATCAGGGTGCTGATGTGATCAAGGTTGAAGCTCCAGGCTGGGGTGATGGCATTCGCTATCTGGGCGCGAATCGCAATGGTCTGAGCGCCATCTTCGCCATGATTAATCGCAATAAACGCTCACTGGCTGTGAACCTGAAACATCCAGAAGGTGCAGCGCTGATTCGAATCCTTGCGCAGACTGCCGACGTTGTGTTGCAAAACTATCGGCCCGGAAAGATCGAAAAACTGGGCCTGGGGTACGACGATCTAAAGAGCCTCAATCCAGAACTGATCTATTGCTCCATTAACGGTATGGGCGAAGTTGGGCCCTATGCGGATCAGAAGGTCTATGATTATGTTATCCAGGGCATGACTGGTGCCACTGATGCCCAGGCAGAACAAGGTGCTCCGCCGGCCATGGTGCGCAGCATTATCTACGACAAGGTCACCGCCCTGACGGCGGCGCAAAGCATTACAGCGGCTCTGTTGGCGCGGGAACGGGGTGCTGGTGGTCAACATATCCGACTTTCCATGCTCGATACAGGCCTGTATTTCAATTGGCCAGACCTGATGTGGAATTACAGTTTTTTGGGCGAAAATGTTGAGTATGCAGGTGACTTGGCGGATAACTACGAGGTCAATCAGACCGCTGATGGCGCGGTAGTGTCACATAATCTGGGGGCTGATACGTCGCCGTATACCACAGATCAGTTGATTGATATTCTGGCGCAGAATGATATCCCCGTTGGCCGAGCCAACAAGCGCAGTGAGGTGAGTTCAGATCCGCAGGTGATGGCCGGTGGAATGCTCGAGGTCAGTGAGCATCCCCGTGGCGGCACCATGCAACAACCCAAAGCGCCAGCGCGGTTCAGCAAAACACCCTATGCGCTCCGTCATCATTCACCAGAGGTGGGTCAGCATACGGTGGAGATCCTTTCTGAGCTTGGCCTGTCTATCGAGGATATGCAGGCCCTGGCTCGAGAAGGGGTGATTGCCTAGGCGCTCACCCACGATGGGCTAGCGTGGCCCCTGACCGTCATCAACCTTGATGATGGTACCGGTCACACAATCTGATGAGGGTGACACCAAATAGAGCAAGGTGCTGTCCATCTGCGCTGGTTGACCAATACGTTTGCGTGGAAAGTGCTCGCTGATATCGCCCATGCGTTCCAACATGCCATCGAGCATCTCTGATGAAAAAGCGCCCGGGGCAATGCAATTGACGTTGATGTTAAATCGCGCCCATTCCACTGCTAGTGCCTCGGTCATTCGAGCGATACCCGCTTTGGTGATGGAATATAAAGCCGCGCCACCGCCACTGTAATGAAACGCCGCCACTGAGGAGATGTTCACCATGCGTCCTGGCTTGCCGCTGGCAATTAAGCGTCTCGCAATTTCACAACTCATAACATAAGGGCCGCGCAGGTTGGTATCAAACACATCATCAATCAATTGGTTCGACATCTTGTGAGCCCGCTGGGCATCGGGAATGCCCGCGTTGTTCACCAGTATGGTGATGGTGCCAAGGGCAGCTTCGGCGGCAGATACTGCCGCGACAATACTCTCCGAGTCAGTCATGTCCAAGCGCACAGGAAAGGCCTTGCCACCTTGTGAGTTAATCTCGTCAGCGAGTTCACGCAAGCGATCTTCCCGTCGACCAGTGACGGCGACACTGGCGCCGCAGGCCGCCAGCACTTGGGCAAATCGCTTACCCAAGCCAGAGGTCGTGCCGGTGACTAGGGCGACCTGGCCAGTGAGGTCAGTGGTGAAGTTTGGTAATGCGAAGTCGGTCATGCTGTCATTCCTCTTATTTTAAAAAAAGCTGCGGTTCATTGCCGATACGGCAGGGGCTTGGCTATTCAGGTCGATCGCTGTATTGCAGTTCCAGGGCCTTCCCTAGTAAACCCTCAATGGGCGAGTGACCCAGGTTAATGGCTGCGGCATGCTGCTGCGCAGCGGCCAGATCCAGGCCTTGATGTTTTACCAGAAAGGCGGTCCACAGGTAACTGACCCGTCGGCCGCTGCGACAATGGAGAAACACCTCTCCCTCGTATCTGTCATACAGATCAATAAACTGTTGTACTGCCGCCGGCGAGAAGCTCGCATCATCAGACAAAGGGATCGTGTAAAATGCCAGCCCGGCCTCCCGTGCCTGCTCGGCCTCGTCAAAGCCGAGTTTAGCAACCTCTTTGTCCGTTCGCAGCGATATTACGGCGCGTACACCCGCTTGCTTGATGCGCTGCAGGCCTTTGATCGAGGGCTGGCCACCCAAAAGAGTTGAGCCGCTTTGGGCCAAAACCTGCTCAAAACCAGCGGGGTCCAGTTTGACCGGCACCTCAATAGCACCGACACCGCAGCTAATGAGACAGAGAAACAGCAGGCTGTTGCTAAAGGGTCGCATAGATGATTCCTTAATAGGCGCATGGGTATGCAGAAGATTGTAACCCAGGAAATTGCCGATGCAGACAACCTTTAGTAACTATCCAAATTTGAAGGCGGCACGGTATTGGCAGGATATTGACGGAGTAATGTGCCATAACAGGCTCAAAACTTCGTTTCTGCTCCTCCATACAAGCCAGATGGCGGCTTTAGGCGTATAATCTGTAAATCTCAACTTCTGGAGCGAACCCATGTTTTCTTTTCTGAAAGCCGATCCTCTGAAAAAGCTCAACAAAGCCTATCAGAAGAAATTGGGCGAAGCCCTGCAGGCCCAGCGTAACGGCAATATTCGGGGTTACTCATTATTAACCGAAGAGGCCGAAGCCATCTGGTTAGAAATTCAGGCGCTGACACCGAAGGACTGAGGGGTTCTCGCGGGTGCAGCGCCATGGGCTGGCTATTGATCTTCCGGTACGCCCAGTGGAGTAGAGTCGTGAACCTGTTGCAGGTCGATCACAATTCGGGCGTCGGCTGAAAGACGGTACGTGACACGTACCCGCATACCGGGTTCCAGCAGTTCGTAAGCGCCAAAATCAGAGCCGTAAAGCCGAATCTTCGGCAGGTCGTAACCCAGCACACCGCTGAAAGCATAGCGGTAGCCGCTCATGATGGCGGTTTTTGTTGCATAGTCCATCGTGTGAATTTCCGCAATCCGGGTCTGCGTATAGGGGCTGGCTTCGACCTCGGCCGTCGCGGTATTGCACAGGCTCAAGGCGACGAGGATGAGGCCGGCAAGAACGGTTAGGTTCATTGGTATTAACTCCTCAAGTGTTCTAATCAGTTGTCAGCTGAGACCAGGATATTCGGCCGGTATGGTCGCTAGTACTGGTGTCCGTGAGCGTGATATTGAGTGATTGGTTGCTTAATTGAGTGACCAGCGAGTCGCCAAAGAATGTCGAGTCTGTGGGGACAGAGCCTTCAAAATAGGTTGATGCCACCAAGTCGCCAGAGGTGGTTTTATCGTCAGCATCGATCGTTGAGTCGCCATTGATATCAAAAATGCCATCCCGGGTAATACAGAACGTGGAACCCGTGTCAGGGCAAAATGCATTGGAAGCTCCACCAGCTTTGACACTGCAGCTGAGTACGGGTTTTGGTATGACGCTATTGATAAACACAATGCCACCGCGAAGTTGGATATTTCTGATGGCGCGTTCGCCGGGAAACTCCGCTTGATTGACGCCGTCAATCTCGACGGGAACTGCTGCCGGGTTATCGAAGTTCAAGTACCAGCCAAACTTTGAGTTGTAGTCCACTGGATTTCTCGAGAGTACGCGCCCATCGCCCACATTAGCATCCCCGCTGAATGCCGTATAAGTCTGTTCTACCAGGGTGTCTTGAGTCACCTTGGTCGTGCCTAACCTGTCCCAGATGCCGTAAATACTTTGGATGTCCTTGTTGGTGTCGTCGCCTTCATAGATATAGCTGCCGGTACCGAATATGACGATATAGCCACCACATAAATTCGATGAGAGCACTTCGTTTGCATCAAAGGCACCGCAATCGACGCCGGTTTGAATGGTTGGGTGCGCGATCACCAGCGGTTGGGTCGTGATGGGTTGCGCTAAAGTGATGCCGTCAGCATCGGTATAGCTGGCGCTGTAGAGTAGCGTCGAATCCCATTTAGCGGGATCAGGATTACGTAGATCGAACCGGAATAAATTGCCGAAGCGGTCGCCGGCATAGGCGATGTCGAGGGTACCATTACCATCAAGGTCAATTCCTCGCGGCACGCCCAAGCCATTCGCAATCCCCGTTGAGGAACGTCCTGCGGCTGTAATTTTGACAAAGTCAAAGCTGTCCCCATCACCATTATCTGTTGCGCAGCCAGATTTTTCCGGGTGGCACCAGGTGCCGTCGGTGCCGCCATCAACAAACACGGCAAACAGTACCGCGTTGCCTGATGTGCTGTCGTAACCATTGCCAAGGACGGCAATCCAACGATTATCCCTGTCGGCTGTGGATGGGCTGAGGTCGGTTTCGCTGACATTGCTCATGGCAATGGTCGGTGTGCTAAAAGTGTAGCCTAAATCACTGATGGGCTGAGACAAGGCATCGACGCTGCGGTCATCGGTATCGCCTGCGGCCAAGGTGTCAGCGTTAGTGTCGATACCGTAGTCAGTGACTGGTGTATCGTCGGCAGGACTAAACTCCCACATAACGACCTTGCTGGCGTTGGCTTCAGTGATGGCTTTGTTGGCATCGTTAGCCCCGGTTGGGTCAGTAATATCCAGTGCAAAATAACCTTTACCGCCGGCGCGATAGCCGCCGATAAGAACGGTTGCCCAGTGTTTTTCTATGTTGCCTGTGTCGCTGCGACGATCACTATCCAGGTAAACGTCATTCACAGCTGCGGCCAAATCCACGCTATAGCGGTGTAGGTAGTTGGTGCTGAGCAATTGTTTTATTCGCTGGCTATAAACGCCAGTAATGACTTCGCCGGGCATATAAGCGAAGTGCTCCTCGCCGGTATTCCCATTAAAACCGTGGAGGAAACCGTCATTCGACCCAACATACACCATAGGTTCCCGTTCCTTGTCGTCATCTGCAAGCAGATTGGTATAGGAGTCTTGGAAGGCTGCGTAGCTCTTGGCTGCTGTTGTAGGATAGGGCGGTAAGGTTCTTCGAGTCCTGTTTGGTGGACCATAGAATACCGGTGTAGAGCTGACGATATCCCCCAATCGACCCTTAAGCACGGGTCGTTCACGAAGGTTACCAAGGGGACGCTCATTGCTCGCATCACCACGCAGGTAGTTGATGTGTTTAATCATCTGTCGATCAAACAGATCTGGCGAGGGGCTAGCATCGGGATCAAAGATATTATCCCAGTCGAGGACATTCAAAATATCATCTTCAAGGGCTTCGGCCAGCTGTTGGTTATTTTCGACGATATCCCGCGGTCTAAATGCGATACCTCGAGCACCATTGGCGACACTGTTGTCGTAGGTGAGTAGCTCCCGTCGATTGATGCTCGGGTCTGTGGCGGTGGGATCTTTCAAATCGAGCTGCTCGGCAGCGCTCCAAACCTGATCGCCCAGTGAGCCGTCCAGATTGAAACCTTGCGCCACCAGATCACCGGTGTTCTCTCGCACGTTATAAATAGCCCGGTAAAGCAGGGCACCCTGCTGGACTTCTTGTGAATTGAAACTAACAGCGCTGGCTGTACCGATGGCTTGGGAAAATTCTGTGAAAGCGGTTTTCAGGGCGCTTTTAAGTTCCTCTGGGTTGCCTGCATCGAGATAGCTGCCGCGGCCGTTGACTGAAGTATGAACTAGGTCGTTCAGCTTCTCCTCATCAGTGACTGCATCGCCCCAGTCGAAGGCCATCGTATAATCAGTGGGCACATCGGTGGGCGAGAGGCTGCCCTCGACTCCGAAGGCAACGACATAGGTAGACATATGTTGGTGCATGGTTTGGCCCAAGGTTGAGCCGCCGAATGCGCTAGCCGCTGCGCCTGCCAGGTCCTTCTCTGTCGCTGGTACTTCATTGCTCAATGAGGGGTGCAGGTCTCGCTCATAGAAATGCATGGCGATATCCGCCAAGGTGGGTGTCGTTGAGCCAGTGTCTGCATAACGACCGCCATCCCAGGCGCTGTTGTCGTCGCCGTCAGCGTCATCTGTTGATAGCGTGTTCGTATTGCCATTCCAGAAGCCCGCAGTAACCACCAGGGTAAAGTTTTGCTGACAGTTGCCTTCTGGTGCGGGTAGTACCGGGCAGGTTCTACCGCTGGTAATAATGGTTTTGCTGTCTTCACACTCATAATAGCGGCCAGTGCGCTCCAGGCTGTCACGAATAGGCGTCGAGTCTGATGATGCACTGTTACGGTATAGTCTATTGAGCAACTCACCTTTGTTGCCAGTCAGCGCTGATTCATTCATCTCTGTGATATTGATGTTGTCGTTTTTGCCAGCGAAGGCCCCAAAGCCGATGCGCATATTTTCTGACGCCGCTAATACACCCCCTAGAGCATTTTTTGCCGTGTAGTGACGCGTGCGGCCAAAGCTGTAGAAGTTAGCGAAGTTTTGTATCTCTTCCTCGTAGGTACAGTTGACGCCGACACAATCGGTTCTGTTTGGCCCTTTGGGGTAAAGACTCGTTGTCGGCTTGATTTCTACTAGCGTGCCCTCGGTACAAGGACCGCCGGCGGCTGTGATGGGTGAAGTGCCGTCAACGACGCCGACGACGTTGTCAGGGCAGTTGATCGCATCATCGATATCAGTCCAAGTGTAATATTTGGCCAGGAAAACGTTGCTATCGCTACCAGGCATATCTCGGCCAACCGTTAAATTAATTTTTTGGCTGTTCTGCGTATAGGGATCAGAGATGGCAGCGGTTGGATCCGAATTTGTAAAATTATCGCCGCGATTATCTAAGCCGACCCAGGGTAAATAGCTGATGCCAGGGTTATAGTAAACCTTGTTGTAGTCCTTGTTGCGCAAGCGCCATAGACCCGCAGTTGGATCCTTTGCTTCACTGACTGCGTAGCTGGGTCTGCCAGTACCATCTTCCGGTAAAAACCAGGTTTTAGTTAGGTTGCCGACGGCGTAGTAGCCCTCACTTTGGTCAGTAAGGATGTCTGATGCCATGGCCTCAGAGTCATCTAGCAAAATGAACACATTAGGCAGAGCGGCTACAGGTAGCTCCAACGGACCTTGTGCGAGCGTGCCGCTATCAACGACATTGCCTGTGTTGACCGCATCTGCGGCTTTTTTAAGGATGCTGACGTAGGCGATGCCAAGTGCGCAGCGCGCCTCAGTTGTGGGTGCCGGTGTGTCACAGACACGGTAAACAAAATGGTCTAGGCCATCATCCGTGACGTTTGTTCCTGCTGTTGGCAGATAAATAAATTCGCCGCTAGTACTATCTGTACCGGTCTCGTCAGTAAATGCCACGGTTGCCAGTAGACTGGTAGTGGATTGTAGTGTCGAGTAATACAACAGTGTGTCGTCTTGATCCCAAGTCTTGGGAAATTCACTGATAAGTTGTCGGTAGTTGGTCGTTGCTGTGTCCGCGGGTGAGGGGATGGGTGACCGGGTAACAATGCGTTTGTCTTGCTCCATGTAATAGTCTACCGGCGTGCTGATCACGCGATGGCAAGGAGCAGCGGCAGAAAAATTGTAATAACCCAAGGCGAACAGAGGGGTGAGGAAACTAGGTAGCGTATTGAGAGACTCGCCCAGGCTGTCAAATTCTTCGCAGACCGTGATGCCCGGCGCATCATTTTGATCCGTAAGGTTGACGGTGATAGTTGCTATATCCGTCAGTCCCTGATTATCAGTGACCTCCACGGTCAGGGAGTAAGTGTTTTTGGTTTCAAAATCCAACAGTTCAATATCCGGTGTGTGCGTGCCCACCAGAAGATCACCATTACTATTGACCTGAAATTCGGCGGGTACCGTTAGCCCGGCAGTAATGAGGAAACTAAAGGTCGTATCATCGACGTCGATATCGGTTGCGCCAAGATTCAGGACAAAGGTATTGCTCGCTGAGTTTTCCGGCAAGCTGATAGTTTGATCGTTGATCTGCGGCTTGTCATTGCTGCCGGTGATGGTGATGACGATTGCCTGAGTCACTGGATCAAGACTGGTTGCGGCTAGAATAAGGTTGTCGATGACCACGTCACCAGCATCAAGATTCTGGACCAGACTTTGGTCGAGGGTATAAGTCCAGCGGCCTGGCGCCACGACAATACTGCCGAAAGTGCCCGTCACATTCGTAGCGAAGCTCGGTGTATTGCTGGTATCGACATCCGTGATGTTGATGGCGCCACTGACGGTTACGGTATCTCCAAGGTTGCCCTCGGTAACGCTGCCCGTAAAAATGCCGGTCACCACGGGTAAGTCATTAACGCCGGTGATGGTGATGTCCAGGGTGGCGTCGCCGGTACCCCCTTCATTGTCGTCAGCGGTATAGGTAAAGGTGTCAATCAGCGTTTGCCCGGCATCAAGGGCCTGCACCGTAGGGTTAAGATTATCGATGGTGTAGCTATAGCTACCATCGCTATTGATCACAACGCTGCCATAGGTGCCGGCGGTAGCGGCGCCGACGGTGCCGCC
>DGOD01000357.1:10582-17034 GCA_002389265.1 Gammaproteobacteria bacterium UBA4475 | reverse complement strand
GTCGATCAACGAGGGTACTGGCCAGCAGATTGACGATGATCGAGAAAACCGCCGCTGGCAAAAAATAACCGAAGGCTTCCGTGGCATTTCGTCCTGCTTCAGCAAATATCGAGACGATATGAAATGTGACAGCAGTGCTGAACATGGCGTGCATACCCAGACTAAAACTGTATATCCAGAATACGCCAGTGCGCCTCGCCTGCCGCAACGTCTGGCTCGGGCCTTCAGTTACGTCGGTAATGGCCCGGTCGTCAAGCAGACCACCATCAGGGCGCAAGCCGCAACTGGCAGGATTATCCCGTGTAAATACCAAGGCCAGCCCAGCAAAAACAACACCGACACCGAAGGCCATGATCCATAAAGCCTCACGCCAACCATAGGCGAGAATCATCCACCCTAGTAACAGGGGCGCCAGAGAAAATCCGAAGGAGACAAACACACCGCGCACGCCACTGACGAGACCGCGACGTTTGACAAACCACACCAGCAAGACATTCCGCGAACTGCTGGTCAACACCCCCTGACCAAAGAAGCGCACACCGAAATAACCCAACATGATGAGCATGAAAGTGACCACCGTGCTGCCACCCAACGCTGTGGCTAACAGGTCTGCGACACTGATGAACCAGACCATCAAACCCAACGCTAGGCTCGCAACAGTGATCATGACCCGCGCCCCAAACCGATCGTACCAGCGACCCGCGGCGGTCAGAAAAATCGAAGAGCCTATGGTACCGATCAGGTAAGCCATGGACAGCTCAGTGCGAGACAGACCTAGCACCTCAATGAAGGTGTCAGTAAAAACCGCCATACCCATGGTTTGGCCCGGAATACTGCAGAGAAATCCGATAGTACTGAAGGCCCAGATCACCCAACCGTAAAACACGGGGCTTTTTTGGGGGCTGAAGGGCCATTGTGGTGAAAGTCTAAGCATGGGCAGTTCGTTGATAACGCATTGATCATTCGCTGAGGGTCAATAATAAGCAGGCAACGCTAGTCCGCGGCTCCCGCCCTGATGAAAACACTGGCCATTGCATCCTTTGAGAAAGGGACGCGCCACGGCGCAGGCAGTATAACAACTGGTTGGGGAAAGCGACGAATTAGGTGATAATCCATGCCACATAGAGACTGCTCTAGCGTCCACTAAGGATTAATTCATAATCCCGCCATCGCCGACAAATACTGTAGCTCGGCGACTCTTGCAAGAGGCACAGATTGAAGTTTACTGAACAGGATCTCGACTTCGCCCAAGCTGATGGCATCACACTACAGGGCACACTGTATCGACCCGCTGTCACTGACGGGGCTGACCTGCCCGTATTGATCGATATCCATGGCGGTGTCTGGTCGTCTCTACACCGCAAGGCCGGTCGCTACTACTGCCGCGAGCTGGCGAGTCGCGGGTTGTGCGTGTTTGCCATCGATTTTCGCCAGGGCCCTGAGTTTAAACACCCCACTGCCAGTAGCGACGTCGCCGCCGCCGTCAGATTCATCAGAAGCACCGACGCCTTGCGACTCAAACCCAGCTCCGTCAACCTGATCGGCAGCTCCAGCGGCGGACATTTAGCCCTGCTGGTGGCGCTTAACCCGGATATTGCCGCACATAGCACGACCCCCATCAACACCGGTGCCGATTACAAAATGGCGACTGATATTAGCGCCCGAGTCGACCGGGTCATCGGCCTGTGGCCCGTGTCGAACCCCATTGCCCGCTACCAGTATGTATTGGCTCGGCTTCACGAAGCTCCGCAAAGCTGGACCAACTTTGCGCCTGACCGTTTGGCAGCGGGCCAGCGGGCCTATTTCGGCGATACTCGAACAATGGAGGCCGCGAGCATTCAGCATCTATTGACGACGGGAGCCTTTAGCCACTTACCACCCCTGCTCATCGTCCAGCCTGAATTAGACCAGAATGTACCGGTGTTTATGAGCCAGACTCTGCTAGGTGGCTACGAACTCGCCGGCGGACTCGTCCAATATCACGAATATCCTGGTGTAGCTCATGGCTTTGCCCACGCAGAGGGCCTCCAGACTGACGCTTGCATCAACGATGTTATCGCATTCATTCGATCCACTTGATTTACTTCGGCACAATCCGAATAATGCGCGCTGCCAAGCCGACGCCATTACCCGGCGCCAGTCAATTCAAGTAAGTAAGAAGGAATCAACATGCGACTCGAAGCCATCGCCACCGGCGATAATCCCCCCGAAGACATTAACGTGATTATTGAGGTCCCAGTCGGCGGTGAACCCATCAAATATGAGATGGACAAGGCCTCAGGCGCCATGGTCGTTGATCGGTTTTTGTATACCTCTATGCGTTATCCCGGTAACTATGGCTTTGTGCCCCACACCCTCTCAGATGATGGCGATCCTACTGACGTCATCATTGCCAGCACTCGCGCAATCACACCTGGCGCCATCATGAATTGTCGCCCCATCGGCGTCTTGATGATGTCAGATGAGGCCGGCGGCGATGAGAAAATCCTCGCGGTACCCAGCTCACGCTTGACCCGTCGCTACGAAAAGATCCGTAATTATGATGATTTACCCGAGATCACCCTTCACCAGATTGAGCATTTTTTCCAACACTACAAGGACCTTGAATCCGACAAATGGGTCAAGCTTGAGGGCTGGGGCGATGCCAACCACGCCAAGCAATTAATCCAGGAAGCCATCCAGCGCGCCAAGGATGCAGGTTCGGCGTAATGCCTGAGGGTCGGAGTCAATATCCGTTGCTGATAGGCTGCAGGGTTTACTCGGGCATTTTACTTCGACCATTATTCGGACCTCATCATTCGATCTAACTAAAACACGTTTTAGTTTTGTTGAAACCCACCTTACTTTTCTATAGCCTAAGGATTCCTTTGAATTCGGAACGGCCATGGGCAAGCGCGAAATCAACCGTGACGAAAAGCGCCAGCTGATCGTCACGACCGCTAGGCATTTAATGCAGGTACGGGACGTTTCCGACTTTTCCATGCGGACCCTGGCCGAGGTCGCGGGCGTCAGCAGCGCCACACCTTATGCACTGTTCGGCTCCAAACAGGCGGTCATCGCCGCGGTCATGGACATCGACTTTGCTGACTTTATGGCCGCTCTCACCGCCGAACCCAACCAGGGCTTCGACGTGTTCTTTAGCTTGGTAGACATCACCGCCGAGCTGTTTGAGAAGAATCCCAGCTACTATCGTACCGGTGCCCAGGCTATTCAAGCCACCTCCGACCAAACCCTGTCTTCACACTTCAGCTTGCCTCGCCACGGCTTACTCAAAGACCTCGTCAGCGAGGCCATCGAGCGCGGCGAAATCTGTGATCAAATCAATCCAGACTCACTGGCGCTCAACTTAGGCCATCAGTTCTATGGCTGGATACAGGCCTGGGCCAAGGACACTGTAAACCTGCCCGACATGGTTGCCAGGTCCAAATATGGTCTCGGCCTCGGTCTGGCTGCGGTGGCAACACCAGCAAGCCGAGCCCAGTTGCTCGAGCAGGTTCTGGCCATACAAGCCACCTTGCCCGAGGCAGGCGCCCTAAAGTCGCGGCTCACCCCAAACAGAAAACAAGAGGCTGTCTCATGATCAAGGTTCGAAAATCCATACACCCAAGCGCGGCAGATACCTGGGAATCCATTGCTGCTCGCGAGTTAGCGGCGACACCATTGGACGAGGGCGTTGCCAGCCTGCAAAGCTGGAATTTACATGTCTTCAGTCGCGCACCGGCAGCCGCGGGCTCACCCCGAGCGGGCAATCCCATTCTGCCCAGCGACCTGGTATTTCTTGAGCCACCTCTCTCGGCACAATGAGGTCTCAATGAACGAAGCGCAGATCGTTGCGGTGCGGCTCGCGCCAGCCCATGAAGGTGATGTCGAGCTGATCGTTGATATCCGTTATTCCAACGGCGGCATGACCCAGGTACCACTGGATCACCATGCCACACAGGCCTTGTTCCAAGCCTGCGCTGCTGAGGTCGCTGATGACCTGATCGGCCATGGCTGGAGCAAAGTACGGGATGCTTTACAGATTTCTTACAGTCGATTTTGAACACTGCACAGATTCCAATGGGCACGGGTTTAACCCGGACAATTTTTACAGAACGGCTTTGACAGGCACACTTTGACAGGCACACTTTGATAGACATTCTTTTACAGGCAGATTTTGAACAGGCACAACAGGTGCCCAGGAGCTTAAACAATGGATATAGTCATCAGAAACGGTAGTATCGTCGACGGCAGCGGACGACCCGCTTACATTGGCGACATTGGCATCAGCGCGGGTCGCATCAACCAAGTCGGCCAGGTCCGCGCCCAAGGCGCCACCGAGATTGACGCCACCGGCAAGACCGTGTCACCGGGGTTTATCGACCCGCACACGCACTTTGATGCCCAACTATTGTGGGATGGCGCAGCCAAACCTGCTATTGAACATGGCGTCACCACGATCGTGCCGGGCAACTGTTCATTATCTTTGGCGCCCCTGAAAGCCGCAGACCGCATGAAGCTGGTGGGCATGTTCAATCAGATTGAAGAAATGCCGCTGGTCGCCTTTGAACAAGGCGTGACCTGGAACTGGGAAACCTTTGACGAGTTTGTCGGCCGGATCCAGCAAGACTTGACCATCAACGTGGCACCCCTCGTCGGTCACAGCGTACTGCGCCTGTGGGTCATGGGCCAGGCCGCCACCGAACGCACCGCCACGGCCACAGAAACCGCTGAGATGCAGTCCCTGTTGCGCCAGTGCCTGGACGCCGGTGCTATCGGCTTGTCCACCAGCTTTGTGGACATGGACGAAAAGCTCCAACCCGTACCGAGTCGCTACGCTGATCATGCCGAGCTTGACGCTCTCTGTGCGGTACTTGCCGAATACAACCGCATTCTGCAGGTGGTCCACGAATTCTATGACATCGACCTGACGATTGGCCGCATCGACCAACTCGCCGAACTCAGCCTGACGCACAAAATCACCACCACCCTGTCACCTCTGTTCATCAACCGCGGTGATTTCGAAGGCGTGGATCGGGTCATCGCTCGAATCGTTGAACAAAATGCTGCCGGGGCTCGAGTCTGGCCCCAGGTGCAAACCCGCCCTATCGATATCAGCTTCTGCTTCGCGGTCCCCAGCCTGTTGTTCATTCGGCTGCGCGGCTGGTATCGCGTGATGCGGTTTGGCACACCGGCGACTATCATGGCGGCCTTTCAGGATGAAACCCAACGGCAGCAATTGGTCCAGGAAGCCACCAGCATGATGCCACTCTGGTCGACACTCATATTGCGCCAGGTACAAACCGAGGCTAATCAGCAATACGTCGGTAAAACCCTAGCAGAAATCGCCGAGCTACGTGGCACCGACGCACTGAACGCAATGATCGATCTTTCATTGGAAGAATCTCTCGATGCCCACTTTATTTCGGCTGACATGGGCCACAATGATGACGATAAGGTGGGCAGCATGCTCCGCCATCCCCATGTCATGATTGGCGCCAGCGACGGCGGCGCGCATATTTTGTCGTTTTCCACCTACGGCGACACGGGCTACCTACTGGGGCACTTCGTGCGCGACAAGCAATTGTTGTCCATGGAAGAAGCCATCAAGAAAATCACCTCAGACACCGCTGACATCTGGGCGATCCCTGACCGAGGCCTGTTAAAATCTGGCTACATTGCTGACATCACCATCTTCGATGCGAACACCATCGATCGAGGTCCCGAGTATTACGTTCAAGATGTGCCCGGTGATGGTCATCGTTATGTCCGCGATGCCATCGGTGTTGAAACAGTGATCATCGGCGGCGCAGTCGCCTACGACCATCTGCAGGGGTACTCAGACGAGCACCGGGGGCAGGTCATCGGAGCACCACAGCGATGATTACTGAACGCCGCATCGACACCAATGGCATCAGCCTCAACATTGCCGAAGCTGGCGAAGGCCCTTTAGTGTTGATGCTACACGGCTTTCCCGAGTCCTGGTATTCCTGGCGACATCAGTTCGAGCCCCTGGCACAAGCTGGCTATAAGGCCGTTGCACCTGACATGCGCGGCTATGGTAAGAGCGACCGACCAACCGCCATTGGTGCTTACAACCAGGTTGAGGTTGTGAATGATGTCATCGGTCTGATCACCGCACTGGGCTATGAAACCGCCATCGTTCTGGGTCATGACTGGGGCGCGCCCACCGCCTGGAGCTGCGCCCTGAATCACCCAGACAAGGTGACTGCGGTGGGCGCACTGTCCGTACCCTTCATGCCAAGGGGGGAAGAGCTGCCTTTGGCGCGCATGCGCAAGCTGTTTGCAGGCCAGTTTTTCTATCAATTATATTTCCAAACGCCCGGTGTCGCCGAAGCTGAATTTGAGGCCGATGTGCGCGCCTCTCTGCGCAAGTTCTACCATATGGCGTCTGGCGATGTTGATCTCACCAGCTTCACACCGAAAGCCGCAGATGACCAGCTATTCACCGG
>DGOD01000357.1:0-10529 GCA_002389265.1 Gammaproteobacteria bacterium UBA4475 | reverse complement strand
TTTCAGCACAGCGGCTTCCGCGGCCCTTTGAACTACTATCGAGCTCAGGATCTCACCTGGGAGTTGACTGCCGGCGCCCCCACGACCATACAACAGCCAGCCCTGTTTATGGCGGGCGATAAAGACGGCGTCATTATGATGGCAGCGGAAGCACTACAAGCCATGCCTCAGCACGTGCCTAACCTGAAGATCAACGAACTGATTCCCGGCGCCGGCCATTGGACCCAACAGGAGGCTCCGGAGGCAGTCAATCGCGGCATACTAAAATTTCTCGAGGCATTAGCATGACCAACCACGCAAAGCCCCCTGTCGTCGTTGTTGGCGCCGGCATCTCTGGCCTCTGCACAGCATTGGCCCTCGCCAAGACCGGACTTGCGGTGACCGTTGTGGAGCGCGACTCGCCACCACCAAGCGGTGATCCAGACCAAGCGTTCTTCGAATGGAACCGCCGCGGTGCCGCCCAATTCAAACACCCCCATGCGTTCCTGGCCGTGATGAGCAATCTGCTGCAAGACAGTTTCCCCGGTCTGATGGACGACTTCTTTGCCGCCGGTGCGCGCAAGGTGACCTTTGAAGATATGCTGCCACCCGACTTGAAAGCAAAATACACCCCCCTTCCTGGTGACGAGAAGATGTGGTTATTGATGTGTCGTCGCGCCACCATGGAAACCGTGTTTCGGCGCTACGCCGAGAAACAAGACCTGATCAGTATCGAAAGCGATACCCAGGTCACGGCACTGTTAAGCCACACAGACGGCGACCAGATCGTGATCGACGGCATCAGCGTTAAGACCCACGACGAACCTGAGCGGGACTTGCTGAGCCAGGTACTGATCGATGCTGGCGGTCGCAACAGCAAGCTCAAAACCTGGCTTCAAGCAGCCGGTGGCGCGATTAAAACCGAAGATGACGATGCTGAGATCGTCTACTTTACTCGCCACTACAAGTTACTGCCCGGCGTTGAAGAACCGGCTCGCGGCGACAACAAGGATCGCTCATCCGGAGACCTGGGCTATATCAAGTACGGGGTTTTCCCTGGCGAAGGTGGTCACTTTGCGGTCATCGCCTGCCTGCACAAGGAAGAAAAAGCCCTGCATGCGGCGATCAAGTCCAGCGACCAGTTCGACCTGATCTGTCGTAGCATCCCTGGGCTGGTCCCCTGGGTAGCCGCCGACAAGGCCGAACCCACCACCGAGTCCTTCGGTTTCGGTGACATTCACGCAGTCTGGCATCATTTTGTGGATGATGGCCGTGCCGTAGCGCTCAACTATTTTGCGGTCGGTGACGCCGCCCTGCGCACCAACCCATTGTATGGTCGCGGCTGCAGTACGGGCATTATTCACGCCCACCTACTGGCAGATACCCTGCGAGATTTCAGTGACCCACTGGCACGGGCGCTACAATTTCATCAGCGTACAGAAGAAGAACTGCGCCCCATCTTCAAGGCCAGCCTAGCAGAAGACAAAAAAGCCATTCGTCAGGCAAAGGCAGAGATTAATGGTCAGGTCATCGACAGCGCCAGCACGGCAAAAGCCTGGTTCAACGCGGCCTTTGGTGACGCCTTGTCTATGGCTTCGACTCGAAACATTCATGTGCTGCGCGGCATCATGCGCACCTTTAATCTGCTGGAAAAACCTGGTGATTTCTTGAAGGACAAACGGATATTGCTGACAACGATGGCCTACATGCTCGGCGGTCGTAAACGCAATGCTAATGCCCGCAAGGTGAATGGTCCGGCGCGGCAGCAGATGCTTACGATTCTGACGAAGGCACAGGAGCAACAGGCATCAGCCTCGGCCTAAGACAGGCATACCACAAACAACTTGGCTGACTTCTCGTGCGTACTGCAGACCTCCTCCTTGCGATCTTTTGTAAGCTAAGTTCCTTTGCTGTCGGTGTTAAGCCTCGCTATTGGCGCTTGCCTAGCGCGAGTCTGGCAGTATCAGACTGCCTGCACGTTGCACGGTAAGCGCATCAACAATGGTCACATTGGTCATGCCCAGAAAGCCCAGCACGTGCCGCAAATAACCTGACGCAAAGTCGATATCACTGCCAAGGGGGGTGCCGCCAGAGGCCATCACCAGATACACCTGTTTGTCTTTGAGCAATCCCTCGGGACCAGTCGCGGTGTACTGGAAGGTCAGTTGAACCCGCGCAATCATATCGATCCATGCCTTGAGCGCCGCCGGCACGCCAAAGTTATAGATCGGGGTCGCCAGCACTAGGTGCGTCGCCTGCTGCAATTCCGCGACCAATTGGTCAGACAAAGTCAGTGTCGCGACGTGCTCATCAGTACGAGCCTGTGGATCGGTGAAGTTGGCGTTGATCCATGACTCATCAACGAATGGCAGCCCAAGCGCCAGGTCACGGCTGACAACCCTTGTGGGCGTATGCCGGGCCAGCAGTTGCTCAACGACTTGCCCTGACACTTCGCGAGTCACAGATCCACTGTGACGGCCGCTGGCGGTAACATGCAAAATAGTATTCTGATTCACGATATTTCCTTGACGAAATGTATTCAGATAGTCGGTTTCATTCTACACAGGGCTTGGCGCCCCTTCGCTTTTTGACATGCCTTCGTCCGCCGACACAGTACCCGGGCCGTTGGCCACCAGGAGCAGGAAGCCACCAAGCAGCTCGACATCGTTAAGTCAGCCGTCAGCAAGCGCTTAGCGGTAACTGGAGAAACGCCCGCTGCTGACTCGTACCACGCGGACCCACACGCTCACATAAACGGGCCGCAGCTACTAGCAGCAATGCGTCCGGATCATCGACCAGGTGACCTAGGAAGAATCGGGCCTGCGCCAACAAAACTGCGAGTTGACCGGCCTTATCAGTGTTTACTGTGGTAAAACGCCCTACTGGCAGCTGCCAGCCTGAACTGTATTCAGTGGCGCGGTCAGCGCCCCAAGGAGCTTGTACTCGACATACCGGCCGAGGATCAAGCACCCGATCCGATCAGTGACCGCCAAGGCTGCCACCGAGACCCAGCAAACTCAGCGTCAGTTGCATCTAGGCGAGCACAAACCCTTCGTAGTTATGACTCGCCACCTCCTCACACTTCTCAGCATACACCGGCAAGCCCCCAACATAAGGCATAAACACTCGCGGCTTACCTGGCACGTTAGCGCCCAGATACCACGAGTTGCAAGATGGATACAGGGTCATGTCAGCGATCTCATTGACATGAGCCACCCACGCATCTTCGGCCTTAAGGTCAGCTTCTATGGTCGCCAGACCACGCTTACGCATGTTCAATATGCAGTCAGTGACCCAGTTAACATGCTGCTCTATGGAGCAAATCATGTTGCTCAGCACCGACGGGCTCTGCGGGCCAGAGATGGTAAACAAATTTGGGAAACCGGCGGAGCCCAAACCCAGATAGGTTCGTGGGCCTGCAGCCCATTTGTCTTTCAGCGCTAAACCATCGCGGCCGCGAATATCAATGCGGGTAAGCGAACCAGTCATGGCATCAAAGCCCGTGGCGAAGATCAAACAATCAAACTCATATTCCTTGCCGCCAGTCACCAAACCCTTGGGGGTCACCCGCTCGATGGGATGGTCCTTGACGCTGACCAAGGTCACGTTATCGCGGTTATAGGTCTCGAAGTAATTGATATCCACACACAATCGTTTACAGCCAATAACCTGTTGCGGACACAACAGGTCAGCAACGGCGGGGTCCTTGACCGTAGCCCGAATCTTACTGCGAACGAAGTCGGCAGCAAACTCGTTGCTTTCCGGTGCCATTAACAGATCACCAAAGGCGGCCAAAAAACCAAACCCGCCGATCTGCCACTTGCGTTCAAAATTCTCGGCCCGCTCAGCTTCGCTGGCCTCAAACACCGAGCCGTCGTTGCGTTCCGTACGAGAACCAAAACCACCCGCTTCGAGGTTGTTCGCCGCTCGCAGCTCCGAGTAATGGGCTTTGACCTCGGCCACATATTCCGGCTCAAGCTGGCGGTTATGAGCTGGAATTGAAAAGTTCGGCGTCCGCTGGAATACGGTCAAGTGAGCGGCCTGCTTTGCCAGCTGGGGAATTGACTGAACGGCAGAAGAACCCGTACCGATGATCGCAATTCGCTTGCCGGTGAAATCCACACCCTGGTGTGGCCAAAGACCCGTGTGAAACCATTCACCCTGGTAGGTGTCCAGGCCTTCGAATTTCGGCAAGTTAGTGGATGACAGACAACCGGTAGCCATCACGCAAAAGCTAGCAGATAACGCTTCACCAGTATCGGTCTGCACTTGCCAGCGGTTGACGGCCTCATCAAACACCGCCTCGGTCACTCGCGTTTCAAATTGGATATTCTTGCGCAAATCAAATCGATCAGCTACATGGTTGGCATAGGCCAGAATTTCCGGTTGCGGAGCATAGCGCTCTTGCCATTCCCATTCCTGTTGCAGCTCCTCAGAAAACTGATAGGAATATTCCATGCTCTCGATGTCGCAACGGGCACCGGGATAACGGTTCCAGTACCAAGTACCGCCGACGCCATCGCCAGCCTCGATCACCTGTACATTCATTCCCGCACTGCGAAGCCGATGCAGCATATACATGCCAGCAAAACCTGCACCGACGATCACTGCGTCAACTTCTCTTGCTGCTGTCCTCAATTGTCTTCCTCCTATTTGAAGATACTAAAACCACGCCGAATATCACACAAATCAGCAGAACAAACCAGTCCCCGACTCGCCAGATTGCCACCCATTGACCCAAAACAAGCGCCGTCCAAGGGGACATGCAATTGATGCCAATTGCGCTATGATGGAGGCTGAGCGGGGCTAGACCAAAAAACTTAGCACGCCACCCGACATTGTAAAAGGCTTCTGGGTTTATGAAAAATGACGCTGTAAAAACTGCCGCAAGCAGGAAAAACATCCTATTTATCACCGCCGATCAATGGCGCGGTGAATGCCTCTCGACCCTAGGTCACAAGGTTCAAACACCGAATCTCGACAAGCTCGCCAGTCAAGGTGTCTTGTTTCCCCAACACTATGCCAACGCGGTGCCATGCGCGCCCTCCCGGGCTAGCCTTCACACGGGCATGTATCTGCAGAATCATCGAGCCGGCACCAATGGCACTCCATTGGATGCCCGCCATACCAACTGGGCTCTGGAACTGCGCCAACAAGGTTATGATCCCGTGCTCTTCGGCTACACGGACACGGCTAACGATC
This sequence comes from Gammaproteobacteria bacterium UBA4475, assembly GCA_002389265.1. Classification (GTDB taxonomy): domain Bacteria; phylum Pseudomonadota; class Gammaproteobacteria; order Pseudomonadales; family Azotimanducaceae; genus UBA4582. Next base: position 5,348 of record DGOD01000357.1, on the reverse strand, counting down.
CCCGCCAATTTGATGCTGACGACCCTATTCTGCGCAGTTACGAAGGTCCATTACCCGGCATCAAACCCGCTGTCATGATGGGTACCTACCCAGACGCTTGGGCCGACTGGCTGACGACTAAGGGTTACGAGATTCCAACCCCAAATTTTAATTTGTACACCACTCGAACCGCGGGCCTCGAATATGAGGCTGGCGGCACCGAACCTCTGCCCCTGGCTATTCCCGCGGAGCATCACGACACCTGGTTTATGGTCGACCAGGTCATCGACTATGTGGATGCCAACCTGGATACAGACCCTTTTTGCGTACACTTGTCTTTATTGCGCCCGCACCCGCCCTGGGTTGCGCCGGCACCCTATAACACCCTGTATTCACCGGATACTCTGACAGATTTCAACCGCGCAGAATCCGCTGCAGTTGAGGCTGAACAACACCCTTTCCTTAGTCACTTTCTCAATCGTCCCTATTATGGCGCGCCCGATGATGAGAAAAAACAAACTCGATTGAAGTCAGCTTATTTTGGCTTGATGTCGGAGGTCGACGCGAACCTTGGCCGACTGTTTGAGCATCTCAAGGATCAAGGTCTCTGGGACAACACCCTAATCGTTTTCACTTCTGATCACGGCGAACAAATGGGCGATCATTGGTTACTGGGGAAATTGGGCTACTTCAACGAGTCCTACCACATTCCGTTGATCATCTATGATCCGAGCGCGGCCGCCGACGCTAGTCGTGGTCAGGTGATCAGTGGATTCACTGAAAATATCGATATTATGCCCACACTACTCGAATGGGCTGGCGCCGAAATTCCACAGCAATGTGACGGCCGGTCATTATTACCGGGGATTCGGCATGGCACTTTTCCTGCAAACTGGCGTACTGAGGCGCACTGGGAGTATGACTTCAGGGACATTTTGAACGGCACCGCCATGGAAGCAGAGCTGGGACTGACGCCTCATCAGTGCACCCTGAATGTCATTCGAGATAATGACTACAAGTACGTGCACTTCACGCACCTGCCACCCTTATTCTTCGATTTAAAGCAGGACCCGGCTGAGTTGCATAACCTGGCTGGCGACCCCAGTTACCTGCCTAAAGTACTTGAGTATGCCCAGAAGATGCTGTCCTGGCGGATGAATCATGACGAACAGACGCTAACCCACCTGACACTCACCGAGGACGGTGTGGTATCGAGAAAGGCAGAACGCTACTAGCGCCGGCTAACATCTCATCAAGCGAGCCTGAGGGTCCGCTTTTAGTCCTCTGACACCAAGGAAGGTTCCGGGTCAGTTTTTGCGGGTGTTTTTCGAGCAGCCACTTTGGCTTTTGGCTTTGCTTTGGCCTTGGCTTTAGCCTTGCCTTTCGGTTTGGCTTTGGCCTTTGCCTTGGGCTTACGCACTGGCGCTGCTTCTTCTACCCACTTGCCATCAACGAAATCTGCACGCCAGCCAGTAGGCTTGTCGTCGACTTCGGTCATAACGAAATGTTCTTTGGTCTTGCGGCCAAATTTAATCAGGCTGCGATTACCCTCAGGGTCTTGTGCCGGCGCCCGCATTAAAAAACCATACTTGGGGTCAATCTCATTTTGGTGAGGCAGCAACTCATCCAGGTAAGGTGCTCGGGTTTCGCGATTTTTAGGGAACTGGCTGGCGGCAAGAAAAATACCGGCGGCACCATCTCGCAAGACATAGGTATCATCAACTTTTCGACACTGCAGCTCCGGCATCTGCACCGGATCCATCTTCGGTGGTGCAGCTTCGCCGCTGCGCAACAGTTTACGAGTGTTTTTACACTCTTCACTGGTACAACCGAAATACTTGCCGAACCGACCGGTCTTCAACTGCATCTCGGCGCCGCACTTATCGCACTCCAACACGGGGCCATCATAGCCCTTGATCTTAAACAAACCACGCTCGACTTCAGAACCATCACAGTCCGGGTTATTACCACACACGTGCAGTTTGCGTTCACTGTCAATCAGGTAGCTGTCCATCGCGGTCTGACAACGGCCACAACGATGCTTGGTCATGAGAATACGAGACTCTTCTTCCTCATCACCATTGACACTCACCACCTCATCACCTGAAATCAGGTTAATGGTTTGTTTACACCGCTCTTTGGGCGGCAGGTTGTAGCCTGAACAGCCCAGGAAAACCCCGGTACTGGCGGTCCGAATCTGCATCTCGCGGCCACACAGAGGGCAGGGAATATCGGTCATGGTGGGGTCGTTAGCACGCATGCCCCCGTCTTCACCACTGGCCTTTTCCACTTTGCCACTGAAATCCTGGTAGAACTCTGATAACACTTTTTTCCAATCTCGCTGGCCACCAGACACCTGATCAAGCTCTTCTTCCAATTCTGCGGTGAAGCCATAATCCAGCAGGTTGGGGAAATTTTCCACCAGCCGCGAAGTCACCACATCACCAATTTTATTAGCGTAGAACCGTTTATTTTGTAGGTTGACGTAGCCTCGATCCTGAATCGTGGTAATAATCGCCGCATAGGTGGACGGCCGACCAATGCCCTTTTTCTCCAATTCTCTCACCAGGCTCGCCTCGCCAAATCGAGGTGGCGGCTTGGTAAAGTGTTGTACCGGATCGAGTTCCGTCAGGGCTAACACCTGGCCGACCTGATACTCAGGCAAGACAGCCTCTTCTTCTTTGCGGCTGGCTGGTGGTTGCACGCGGGTAAAACCATCAAAGCGCAGAATCCGACCTCTGACTCGCAAATCCATCTCACCCGCGACGACCACAACGGCGGTACTCGTATATTCCGCATTGGGCATCTGGCAGGCCACAAACTGACGCCAGATCAATTCGTACAGGCGCTCAGCATCTCGCTCCATGCCGGCTATGGACGTGGTCTTGACAGTCACATCCGACGGACGAATCGCCTCATGCGCTTCCTGGGCACCGGTCTTGCTGCTGTAGACTCTGGGTACTTCTGGCAAGTACCGCTTGCCATACTCAGATTCAATCCAGTCTCGGCAATTGGCCACCGCGTCGTTGCTCAAGTTGGTGGAATCCGTTCGCATATAGGTAATGTAGCCCGCTTCATACAATCGCTGAGCCAGCATCATGGTTTTCTTGACTCCAAAGCCGAGGCGCGTACTTGCCGCCTGCTGCAAGGTCGAGGTTATAAACGGTGCTGAAGGGCGAGTCTGAGTCGGCCGATCTTCGCGACTCTTGACGGTGTAGGTCGCGACCTGCAATTTCGCCAACGCTGCATCTACTTGCGCCTGACTGGAAGGCCGAAAGGCTTCACCCGCCTCTTTAGTGACCTGGAATTTAACAAACTCATTGGCGGGTTTGCCGGCTTCACTCAAATCGGCAAACAGCTCCCAATATTCCTCGGGAATAAAGGCCCGAATTTCTTTCTCGCGTTCGACGATGAGTCGAACTGCCACCGATTGAACTCGGCCAGCAGACAGTCCACGAGCGACTTTGGCCCACAACAGAGGTGAGACCATAAAGCCCACGACTCTATCCAAAAAGCGCCGGGCCTGCTGAGCGTTGACCATCGCCATATCGATCTCACCAGGATGCTCGAAGGCTTCCTGGATGGCTTTTTTCGTAATTTCGTTGAAGACGACTCGTCGATAGCGGCTTTCATCGCCACCGATCGCTTCACGCAGATGCCACGCAATGGCCTCGCCTTCGCGGTCAAGGTCAGTCGCTAGGAATATCTGGTCTGCATCCTTGGCTAAACGCCGCAACTCGCTAACGACCTTTTCCTTGCCCGGCAGAATCTCGTAGTTTGCCGCCCATTCATGCTCAGGGTCGACGCCCATTCGCGCAATTAACTGGGTCCGAGCTTTCTGTTTCTTATAGGCTTCTTTCTTGTCAGCCGGCATTTTACGCGTCTTTGCCGCCTCGGCAGCACGCGCCTTGGGATCAGCGTTACCATTGCCACTGGTGGGTAAATCGCGGATATGACCAACGCTCGACTTCACAATAAAGTCGTTGCCTAGGTATTTATTTATGGTCTTGGCCTTAGCCGGAGACTCAACGATAACTAGCGATTTTCCCATAACTTCCTTGATAGCAGCCGGGCTGGCCGTGAAAATGCCGACATATATAATGTGTTACCTAGCGCAGGTCAACCCATAACTAAATTGATTCTGGCGCCAATGTCTTACTAGCTTAGCCTGCTATCGCGTGCTGCTGTCAACCTTTGTCGCCTTAACGGGCCTCATCCGAAGCTGAACTGCCATCTTCGAGCGAGTCAGGAATCGCAGCACAATCTGTAAGAAAATCAATCACTTTTGCTAGTTCCACAACGCCACCACGCTCCTTCCAATAGACTGAAATAATATTTTTTCGTTCCTCCACCCTGACAACATCGTCGGGCAGACCGGCAATTGTCCTAGGCAAATACTCACGCAGGGCTGCAGGCAGGGACGCTGGCGCCGTATTTTCCCAGCACCAACCAGTGGGTAGCTCACTGTCATCAGAGCCTGCTGCTCGTTTCAGCCTACGTTCCAACGCCCAGTCACAGGCCACGTGCCGCCGCTGACTAGGGCGCAGGTGCGGCAGCCGATAGGCAATCAATGCCAGTACCCGCTCCAGCGGCTTACCCGTATTACTAAGATACTCCTCGGGATTCGGATCAGGGTCATCGATTCGCGTCAGGTTGACACTGATACCAGCCTTCATGGCGGTTTGGCGCTTCTGCATCTGCTCCTTCTGCCGCTTTGACGGCAAGATAGCGAGAATGGGTCCGATGATGATCAAAAGAACGATAAGGATGATAACGTAGGCCATAATATCCCTGCCTGAGAGTAAAAGCGCAGGCTATACGGCCATTGCTGTTGAGGTAAACCAGTTTACTGTGTAAATTTGCCGAAGCACGCAACATAATAGTAGAAACCATCCGAGGCTTGCCTTATGAGCGAATACAGACACATATTGGTCGCGGTTGATTTGACAGAAGAATCCCGCCAAGTTACGCAACGCGCATGCGCATTGAAGCAGGCCTTTTCTGCCGAACTGAGCTGCGTTCATGTGATTGAACCCTTGAGTCTTGCCTATGGCGGCGATATTCCGATGGATCTGTCGACTATCCAAGACCAGATTCAGGATACCGCTAAATCGCATCTCGCTGAGTTTGCCCAGAGCTTATCGATTTCACCAGAAAATCAGCATTTGATTTTCGGTCGACCGGAAACTGAAATTCATGCGCTGGCCAAAGAAATCGGCGCTGACCTGATTGTCGTCGGTAGCCACGGTCGCACCGGTCTCGCCTTACTGCTCGGTTCGACCGCCAACGGGGTTCTGCATGGGGCGACCTGTGACGTTCTGGCCGTTCGCGTCGGCATCTAATCAAAGATCTACTGCATCATGGATGGC
>DGOD01000304.1 GCA_002389265.1 Gammaproteobacteria bacterium UBA4475 | reverse complement strand
CGACCAGCGGCGTTAAGGCGCGGACCAATACCAAAGGCCAGATCCCTGGACGCCAACTGAGCCTGACGAACCCCAGCGATTTCCAGCAAACCTGTGATACCCGGTCGGCAGCGACCGGCGCGAATACGCCGAATTCCCTCACTGACCAAAATACGATTATTCTGATCGAGGACCACAACATCGGCGATGGTGCCCAGCGCGACGAGATCAAGATAGTCCGCAAGATTAGGCGCCACACGGTCAGACTGATCAAACCAGCCCCGTTCACGCAGGGTCTGACGAAGCTGGGTCAGGAGATAAAAGGCCACGCCAACGCCCGCCAGATTTTTACTAGGAAAACTGCAGCCTGGTTGATTCGGGTTAACAATCACGTCAGCGTCGGGCAGCACGTCACCGGGTAAATGATGATCGGTCACCAGCACCTTAATGCCCAAGGATTTAGCCAGTTTAATGCCGTCGCCACTGGAGATGCCGTTATCCACGGTAATAATCAGTTGCGGCGGTTGGTGTTCAGTTGCAGGCGGGACGGGTCCGACACCGGCGGCCAGCTGAACAATTTCGGGGGTGAGACCATAGCCATATTCAAATCGATTCGGCACCAGGTAATTAACATGTAGTGCGCCCATGGCAGTGAGACCATGGACCATAAGTGCCGAACTGGTGGCGCCATCGGCATCGAAGTCACCGACGATCAGAATGCGTTGTTGTCGCTCTATGCAGTCAGCCAAGAGTTGTCCCGCAGCAGCCAGACCCAACATGGTCGTTGGTGGCAACAAGCGTGCCAGCGAGCAATCTATTTCGTCAAGGGTTCGTATACCCCGCCCTGAAAATAGACGACTCAACAGCGGCGATGCCCCGCTAGGCAACGGCTGTGTTTGTCTTCTAACCAATCGCTGCGACATTCAGTCTTCCCAATACCAGAGACAATGTGCCCCTAAAACGACTCGACCCGAATTCGGCTGACTGATCCGACAATCTCTTCCAGCGCTTCAAGATCACTGACTGCAGCGATAATCGCGACTTCTAATACCTCGTCGGTAATAATCGCGATCGGCGCGGTGGTCTTGCGAACATCTTTTTGAATCAATGATTCAATGCTGATATTGTGCTGCGCCATAATGGTCGATATGCGGGCGAGCACACCCGGGCGGTCTAGCACCTGCAGGCGCAGATAGTGGCACGACTGCGTTTCATTGATACTCAGGATGGGTAAGTCGAGCAGCGCTTCAGGCTCGAATCCCAGGTTTGGTATTCGCTGCCCATCAGGAAAATTGCGCGCTATGTCGATAATATCAGCCACAACTGAGGAGCCAGTGGGTCCTGCGCCGGCGCCCGCACCGTAATATAGTGTCTGCCCTGCCGCATCACTGTCGACCAGTACGGCATTCATCACACCGTTAACCTGAGCTAAAAGATGGGTCTTTTCCACCAGCGTTGGGTGAACCCGCAGTTCGACACCAAGTTCAGACTGGGTCGTGATACCCAAATGCTTAATTCTATAACCCAACTCGCTGGCGAAATGGATATCTTCAACGGTAATATTTGCGATACCTTCCGTATAAATCGCATCAAAGCGCAACGGCACACCAAAAGCGATCGACGATAGAATCGTCAGTTTGTGAGCCGCGTCGATGCCTTCCACATCAAAGGTTGGATCCGCCTCGGCATACCCCAAGGCTTGAGCTTCAACTAACACCTCAGCGAAGCTGCGATTGCCACTGACTTCCATTTCCGTCAAAATATAATTCGAGGTACCATTAATAATACCGGCCAAACGACTGATACGATTACCTGCAAGCCCTTCTCGAATTGCTTTAACAATAGGAATGCCGCCGGCAATACCCGCCTCGTACATTAAACTGACGCCCGCCGCATTAGCCAGACGAAACAATTCTTCGCCATATTGGGCCACTAACGCCTTGTTAGCAGTGACCACATGCTTACCGCTCTTAATGGCCTGCCTAACCAGCTCTAGTGCCGAATCAGTGCCACCGATCAACTCGCAGACAATGTCCACTTGAGGATCATTGACCACTGCAAAGATATCACGACTCACTCGAATGCCACTTAGATCGCAATCGGGGTGATCGCGACGAGCACCCACATGCACCAGGCGGATGTCTCGGCCAGTTTTACGTAGAATCTCTTCGCCATTCTGCTTGAGCAAATTGGCAACGCCAGAACCCACCGTACCCAGACCGCAAATCCCTACTCTTACCGCTTGCATCACTCGGCTCCTTCATCGTCGAGCGTTGAAGTTTTGGAAAACACCTTACGTAAGCCACGGAGTGCCTGGCGAGTTCTGTGCTCATTTTCAATCAGCGCAAAACGCACATGATCGTCACCATACTGACCAAAGCCGATACCAGGGGACACTGCAACTTTTGCTACCTGCAATAACAGCTTACTGAATTCCAGCGAACCCAGATGAGCAAATTGCGGCGGGATTTTGGCCCAAACAAACATCGTCGCCTTCGGCCGCTCTACGGGCCAACCCAGTGCATTTAAACCATCACAGAGCACATTGCGACGTTTTCGATACATCTCACAGATTTCAGTCACGCAGGACTGATCACCTTCGAGGGCAGCAATGGCGGCCACCTGAACCGGGGTGAACATGCCATAGTCCAAATAGGACTTAATCTTCGCCAAAGCACCAACCAAAACAGGATTACCCACGCAGAAGCCGATGCGCCAACCTGGCATATTGTAACTTTTCGACATGGTGAAAAATTCTACGGCAACGTCTTTGGCACCCGGCACCTGTAGAATCGAGGGTGCTTTGTAGCCATCAAAGACGATGTCGGCATAGGCGATATCCTGTATCACCCAGATACTATGTTCTTTGGCCATCGCCACAACCTTCTCGAAAAAATCCAACTCAACGCACTGCGCGGTAGGATTACCAGGAAAATTAATGATCAACATTTTTGGCTTTGGCCAAGTAGTGGTGATGGCTTTTTCAAGCTCCGTGAAAAAGTCGACATCCGGGGTCATTGGTACATGCCGAACATCGGCATCAGCCAAAACCGAGCCATAGGGATGCACGGGATAAGAGGGGTTCGGCACTAACACCGTATCACCAGACGACAACACTGCCATTGCCAAGTGGGCGATGCCTTCTTTTGAACCCAGAGTCACAATCGCCTCTGACTCTGGATCAACATCCACGTCAAAGCGACCCTTGTACCAATTACAAATCGCGCGCCGTAACCGCGGAATGCCCTTTGATTGGGAATAGCGATGCGTGTCACCACGCTGAACGGCTTCAATCATCTTATCGACGATATGTTGCGGCGTGGGCTGGTCCGGATTACCCATACCAAAATCAATAATATCCTCGCCTTTGGCTCTCGCATTCTTCTTCAGAGCATCTGTAATGCTGAAAACATAGGGCGGTAAGCGCTTCATGCGCGGAAAATCTTCCATTGCCATTTTATTTACATCTTTCAAGGTTAAAAATCAGTCAAAAAAAACCAAGTTCACACAAGGAGCGCAAACCTGACACTCGTTTTTTAATAGTTTATTGTTTACAACTCGAGCACAGAAGGCGTCGACGTTACAGTTGTTCGTCTATATTTTTGTCCATCGTGGCGACGCCATGGCAAGCTTGTTTTTTAGGGCGAGTCGTCATCCATATTAACTAGCTTTGTTCAAGGGTGCCAACTTTGCAAGCCGCCATTGATCTGCCATTGA
>DGOD01000279.1 GCA_002389265.1 Gammaproteobacteria bacterium UBA4475 | reverse complement strand
CGAGGAAGTACTGAAGGCCACGAGCAAGGGTCGGCTGATTTGGCGCAGGGTTTTTAAGGGAGATCGGCGAGCAAACACCAGGCCGATAGTGGGCAGGACAATTAGCCCATGCACTAATGTCAGCATGACCACGAGGCCCGCAAAGCCAAATAGCTGGCTGAGAAAGTTAGCCGTATGCCCGTCTCCAGCGTTCAGTTTAACCGTAAAGTCGAACATGATGGCAAAGATGCCGAAGGGTAGCAGGCGAATAATCCAGCCTAAAATTTTGAAGATGATGCGGTTAATGTGCTCGATAATCTCATAAAGTTTGCTGCTCTGTGGAACCACCAGCACCATGGCGATGCCGATCAATAATGCGTTGGCAACAATGCCGAGAATGTTCATGTTCACCAGCGCTGAAAACGGGTTGACGAAGGCCTGAGTGAGAATTTGCTGGAGCACCAGGAAGATAGACTCGCTACCTGGATCGATGGTTCTGATGGAACTGACGGCACTGCCCATCTCAACTGCCGGAGGGTAGTTCGTCCAGGGGTGGATGAAAAATACCGCCACTAAACCCAAGCTGATGGCGATTAGGGTCGTGAGTAGATAGTAGCTAACAGTGATCCCACCCAAGGCCTTTAAGCGGAGGACATTACCGATACCGATAATACCGCCGATCAGTGAAAAGAAAATCATGGGTGCAATCAGCATGCGCAGGGCCGCTAGGAAAACCTTTTTAATTAACAAGATCAGCTCATAGACCGCGGGTGGAGCCATCGCTTGACGCCAACTATCGTCGGCGAATAGCCAAGCGGTGCCGATGCCAAGCAGCGCGGCAATAAAAACTTGAAAGGTTAAATTTCTAACGATCACAGCAGTGTCTTCTTAAGGTGAGTCGTGATCATAACAAACTGCGTTTTAATAGGGTAATGCTCTATCTGCCCCTCGACCCTTGATCTGATCATGGGTGGATTCCATAGCTTTTTATGAATAGCAGCGTTTTAATGCCCCCATGGACAATCTATGGCTGGTTATGACATCGGCGTTGTTCCTGATCGCGACTGCGATCTTGATTCCGACCTGGCGACGTCAGCAGACGTTTCGAAAGCTCTACGAGGCGAATCCGCTGCCTCTGTTTTGTCTCGACCCTACGCAAAGACTGATTCAGTGTAATCAGGCCTTCGCTCGCTTGCTGGGTTATAGCAGCAGTGCTGAGTGCATCGCCTTGTTCAATGAATATCCGCACTACGAACAGGCGGAATTCAATGTACTAGAAGCACTTCTGCAAAGCCCGCAGGGATTTGAGGCTGCCATTGAGCCCAGTCTCCGTCTGGTCAGTCGTTATGGTGATCGGTTGTACCGGCAAGTTAAGTTTTTTCAGCGCCAGACTCGAGGTCGATTTGACTTGTATTTGACAGATGACGGTCAGCCGCAATTCGTGACTCGGCAGCAGGCAGAGTTTGCACATTTTATCCAGCAGCCGCTGTTCCCTGCATTTATCCTTGATGACAGTTTGACCATCAGCTCAGCCAGCCCCATGGCTATTCGGTATTTTTCTCTGGGGGATGCGAGTGCTGCCAGGCCTAAACTCAGCGCCCTGTTTCCGGTCAATGATCGGACCCGAGTGGTGGCATTGATCGAGCGTCGGCTGGCGGCGAATAATCGGGCCTCGTTGAGCTTTGCAGGCTTGCTGAAAACCGCGGAAGTGCGTGAATGTGAATGGCACTTTGTGCGTGCGGAGGAGCCTGTGAAAAACATTTTGGTGTTGTGCAGTATGGGTTCAGGAGAGCCACCACTAACGTCGTGGCTGGATTTACTGGTTGATACGACATGGGGACACTGGACTATTGATCTGCCGCAGCAAACGTTAGTGTTGTCTGATCGTTGGCGATCCTACATTGGTTACGATTCTCTGGCCACAGAGCAGCCGCTTGGCTTTTGGCGCGAGATTATTGCGCCCCTAGATCAGGATCGTGTGGTCGCAGCGCTAACGGCCTACATTAGCGGCGAGCTCGATACATTCTCGATAGAACATCGTCTGGCTGGCCCTAACGGCGTTGAGCATGTGGTGACTTCAACTGCGACGGCGATGGTTAGGGCCGACTCGGGGGAAGTCATTCGAGTTTATGGGCTACATATCGTCGCACCCAAAGTTGGCAGGAGTGGATCGCACCTGCTGCCAGCAAGTGATTCACATACTCGGGCTGGGGCTACTGAAATTATCGGCCATTCTTCCGTCGCGCATGCGCTGCTGAATTTCAACGCTATCATTCTCGGCTACGCCTATTTGTTGCGGCGAGTGGACAAATTGCCTGTACCAGCTTTAGCGCTCATTGAGACGATTGACGAAGCGGCACTGGGCATAAGGGATTTGCTCTCTACAGAGACTGCGACCGACAGTGATACGCACAGGTCGCTGAGCCTATTGGATGATCTAAATGTGGAACTTGGCACCGCAGTACAAATCGACAGCATAAAAATGTCGTCAGATCAGGCGGCCCATGTGCAGGCACCCCTGCGCCAAATGTTAATGTTTTCTCGGTTAGCGGGTCAGGGCGCGCTACCAGGTTTGCTGACGTGCGAGCTTGGAACGGCCTTAGCGACCGATAACTGTAGCGTTTGTGGGAATTCGCTAGGCGCTGATCAATGGCTAATACTCAGATTGGAGCAGCCCGGCTTGGCGCTCGATCGAGCCTACCGAATGTATGGATTTAAGCCCGGCGCATCAATTAGCCGAGTCGGTGGTGACAACCCCCTTGCCGAACTCAGTCAGATATCACATGGTTTACGCGGGCATCTGATTGTCGATAGTCTGATGGATACGACCCGGCTGACAGTCTATTTGCCGATTGAATCGTGTTTTGCAACTCAGGTCACTCAAGATGGAAATCCTCGTCTGGTGGCCTCACGGCGAATTACGGTCATAGACGATCAGCCAGCAGTGACCGGGTTTCTCAGTATCATCTTGAGTCAGGCGGGCTACGAGGTGACGATCTATAATGACCCTGTTATAGCCCTTGATCGACTGCGCAGACAGCCCGATGCCACTGACTTGATTATCACCGATCAATATATGCCTAACCTTTCCGGTCATGCCATCATTCAGGCTATGCGACAGGTGCGTGCCGACCTGCCACTGATCCTGTGCTCGGGTCATTTGGACCATCCCATGATGGACTCGAACTCAGGTGCATCAATTCACACTATTCGAAAACCCTTTGAGCCCGCTGCGTTACTTGAAATCGTAACGGGTATATTCGAGAGCCGGTCAGTCCTGCGATAAGATGGAGACTATAGTTACGCTGAATCGTTAGGTGTTGAGCTCTGAGGCATCTGCGCTAGTGCGGCAGAGAGGGACTCGCCAATGGGCCGGTGGATGACCAAATCACAAAGATCATCCAGGTCAGTGGCTTCATTGTTGATGAGTATCAAGCGCGCGCCTTGCTGGCTCGCGACTCGTGGCAAGCTGGCCGCCGGATAGACACTCATCGACGAGCCCATCGCGAGCAATAGATCGCAGTTGAGTACTGCCTGGTGGGCACGCTGCATCTCGAGTTCAGGCATAGCCTGGCCGAATGAAATTGTCGCGGTCTTAATCATACCGCCACAGTCTTCGCAGTAGGGTAACTGATCGTTTTGCGTGAAAGCTTGCTTGATCGGCGCCAGTTCATAGCGTTGGTGACAGTCGAGGCAGGTGGCATAGTTCGCATTACCATGAACCTCGATGACTTGATCGTCGTCAACTCCGGCCCGTTGGTGTAAACCGTCGACATTTTGGGTAATAACACAGTGCAGTTTGCCGAGTTGGGCAAGTTTGGCGACGCCGATGTGGCCAGTATTGGGCGTCGCTGTTGCCATCAGGTCGGGGCCACTAAACTTTCGACGCCAGGATTCTCGACGCACAGTCTCGGACCGAACAAAGTCGCCAAAATCGATGGGCGTCATTGTCTTCCAAACACCTGCTGGTCCTCGAAAATCTGGAATCCCCGATTCGGTGCTGATGCCGGCACCGGTAAAAACGACAATGCGTTGCGCTTGTTGCAAATGGGCAGATAACCCATCGATCTGCGCCTGCCATTGCGGATCCCTTGCCCTCGTTCCGGTTGAGTCAGTAGGCGCTAGTGTAGAGGGCGTTAAACCAGTGGGCGGCGGAAAACGGTCAGACATCGTGGGCGCGCTCCTAAACGATTTGGGCGAGTCGGCCTAAGGATGCCGACAGTCTTCAGAGTAATCAAATTATTGACGATCCTCCGCGTGCCCGGTGTTGCCGAGACAATTGCAGGTCGCCTGTTGAGCTTTTTGTCTACCAACGCGCGCTGAACCAATAAAAATTGTGGATTAGGGATTGGCCTAGCGGCTGCCAATCCCTGCGCTGCCTATTCTGCGAGTGTCTCTCCTGAGCCACCGAATTCAGCTGGCAAGTCTTTGTATTTCGGCAGTCCATCCTTGATGGACAAGGTTTTCTCGCCGTAATAAATATGCATCGTTCCCTGATGCTGCTTGCCCGGTATCACATTGAGATAGACGTCGGTCATACCCATGCCCGGATGCTCGCTCATCACATGTCCGCCACAATCGGTGCAGAAGCGGCGATGGCTGGCGGATGTTTTGGCATATGAACCCAATTTTTCGGCACCGCCAGTAATCTTTACCGCGTCGGGTGCCCATAAGCTGAAGGCGTTCACAGGCGCGCCGGCCCAACTCGCGCAATCAGAACAATGACAATATCCCATAATATTCGGCTCGCCAGTCACTTCGATGGTGACTGTGCCGCAGAAACAGCTGCCAGCTTGGGTTTGGCTCATCGGTAGTACTCCCGTCAAATGGATGTTGCAGGTTCGTTATCGCAACAAAGCATAGACCTTGAGCGGGGGCAACGGAAGAGTTCACTGTCGATGCGTGCCAGCTCAGTGGTTGGTCGGTTTTGACATGATGGCTTCAAAACCAGAGACAACCTCCAGCAGTTCAGCGGTGATATGACTCTGGCGCGCACGTCGAAATACCATGGTGACCTCGTCGAGCCGTGCATCCAGGTGCTGTTGTGCAGACTGCATCGCCACGTGCCTGTGCGAAATCCCAGGCCAGCGAGCCTGCGAGCCGAGTCCGCAGCGCTTGATTGCGTGGGGGCAGCGGTGCGGGAAAGGCGACGTCGATGATATTACCGCGCACGGCAGTGATTTAACCTGAATGCTCTGAGACCCTGGTGAGCTGCTCTCCATAGTTTTGCTCTGATCGCATCAGACCGCGATCCAAATTCTGCATTTTCAAGGCGTGTGCCCTGAGCCCGTGCGAGGGTCGAGCATCTGACTCGACTGCACACTGTCGTATTAAACATTGACTAGTCCTGGTGCCAATTGCCTGCGGTCATCAATCAGCCAGTCTTGTTGACTATTGTTGACGAGAGTAAGTGCTGTGAATCTGACCCGCGAAGCTAGGCAGGCAAAGCCACCTGAACCGGGAAACACGTTATAGTGTGCTTGGCAGGCCTGATCCGGGCCTGTAAGGATGGAGTTGCCCATGGGTTTTTACGACAAATACTTGCTGCCGAAGCTCTTGAATCTGGCAATGAAAGCCCCCGAGATGACACGCCTGCGCCGCCAGCTGGTGCCCCTGGCCACCGGCCGTGTGTTAGAGATCGGTGTCGGGTCAGGGCTGAACCTGCCGTTCTATGATCCCAGTGTGCAAGTCACCGGTGTTGATCCATCCCTGGAGCTGCAGGCTTATGCTCGGGAGATTGCCAGGGACGAGAAGTTAGATGTAGAGTTTCTTGCCGTGGGCGCCGAAGCCATTCCGCTGGAAGATAAAACCTTTGATACGGCCGTGATTACTTGGACCTTGTGCACGATTCCCGATCCGGATGCCGCGCTGCGAGAGGTCAGGCGCCTGCTGAAGCCAGGCGGCAAACTGATATTCATCGAGCACGGCGAATCACCGGAGGCAAACATTGCCACCTGGCAGCGCCGGATTAATCCAACCTGGAACAAGCTGGCGGGTGGGTGTCACTTAAACCGTCGGCCGGATACTATGATCCTGGCAAACGCTTTCCAGCTTGGGGATATGACAGAGGGCTATATCCCCGGGCCGAAAATTGCGACCTACAGCTACCGGGGTATTGCCACAATTGCCTAGCGAACGCCGTGCATGCGTTTATGCAGTAGGGGTGATAATGCCAGCACGATGATCGCCAGGCCGATAGCAACCCAGGCGAGTTTCTCAAACACCGAGCTGTAAACCGCCAGGGACGTCAGGGCATCGACTGCGCCTGTATCGTTGTCTTCGATGGCCATGGCGCCGGCGATCATGCCGGCGACATAAGCTGCAAACGCGCTGGATAGGAACCAGACGCCCATCATCATGGCTGCGATGCGCTGTACCGACAGTTTAGTAATCATGGATAAGCCCACGGGCGACAGGCACAGCTCGCCGGTGGTGTGTAGCAGGTACATCAGGGCCAGCCAGATAATCGATACCTTACCGTCAGGGCCAGCCAGAGAAGTGCCATAGACCAGTACGGCAAAGCCCAAGCCCACCTGCAGAATGCCCAGGCCAAATTTGGCGGGTGTGGTTGGCTCAAGACCTTTGGCTGCAAGCTTGACCCAGATCCAGGCGAATACTGGCGCCAGAAAAATAATATACATGGGGTTAAGGGCCTGGAACATGCCGGCGGTAAAGAAATCACCCATATTGATGTTGCGGTCAGTGAACAGGGTCAAGGACGAGCCGGCTTGTTCAAACAGGGCCCAGAACATCACAGACACGGCGATCAAAAACAGCATGACCAGCATACGGTCGCGATCAACAGGGCTGCAGCGTGCCAGAGAAAACCAGATTCCCCAGCCCAGTACGATTGCGCCCATGACGAGCAGTAACAGGCCGAGTTCCGATGTTTGCTGGATGAGTTGCCAGATGCCGAATACCCCGACAACGCCCAGCAGGTAGATCAAACGTTCGCGATTGATGCCCGGGATCACGGGGGCAGCGAGCCATTCCGGTACCGGTGGCTCGCCGAAACCGAGCAGATGGCGGCGGTAAAGGTGGAAGATGAGCAGGCCGAACAGCATGCCAATCCCTGCCAGGCCAAAGCCATAACGCCAGCCATAGGTCTCGCCCAGATAGGCGCAGGCCAAGGTGGCGGTAAACGCCCCCAGGTTGATACCCATATAGAAGATCGTAAAACCGGCATCTCGACGGGGATCCTTGGTGCCATATAACTGGCCAACCATGGTGGAGATATTGGCTTTGAGGAACCCGACACCGATGATGATCGCGGCCAGTGACAGATAAAACGTTTGTTCATAGAAACTGTCCCGTTGTATGACGAGTTTCCCATCAACCCATTGTTCAACTGCCGCCTGACCCTCAAACGCCATGCCGAAATGGCCACAGACGAGGAGAAAGGCGCCGAATGCTACCGCCTTGCGGTAGCCCAGATAACGGTCGGCGATCAAACCACCGATCACGGGCATCGCATACACCAGTGAACCATAGCTGCCGTAGATTAGACCCGCCTCCCGATCACCAAACAGAAAATGCTTGGTCAGATAGAGCATCAAGAGGGCGCGCATGCCGTAGTAACTGAATCGTTCCCACATCTCGGTGAAAAACAGGACGTAGAGCCCTCGCGGGTGGCCAAAAATATCCGGCGCTGATTCCTGATCAGTAGCTACATCATTGATGCTCATGGGCAGTTCGCTCGCTTTTGTTGGCTCAGCGTAGTGAAGGCCTGGGGAGTCTGGGTATTCATGAATTCAATCACCTGGCGGGCGCAGACTGGCGGCAAGTCCTTGGACGTGTCGACGCGAACGTCATAAAGATCGTGGGCATGGCAGACTTCGAAATGACCGACAGCGGTTCCCGGGAATCTGCCGGGGCGAGCGTTCTCCCTGGTTGAGAGTACTTCTCTCGGACACTGGACGCCGACGAACAGGACATACAAACCTGCAAATGCCTCCAGATAATCATCGAGAAACTCGGGTTCCAGAATGATGTCATCGATGATGACATTAGTCCCTGAGTTAACCATGGTCGCAATAGCCCGGCGCATGCCGCCAAGCATCTGCTTGCCGATAGCGCCGAACTCTACAGCTGTATGCCGGCCATGAGCATCGACGACGGGTACAACATTCAGACCCTCAGCGCCAAGGCTGCCAGCCGGCGCATTCAGGCCGCGATACTTGTCAGGCATCCCATCTCGAAACTGATCGAGCGCCATATGTAAATATAATGCAGGCAACTGCTCCTGAAGTTCGTAGGCAAGGGTCGTCTTGCCGGAACTGGAGGTGCCATTGAGAAAGATGATTTTACCGCCCTGCATATTACCTGCTAACCCTGGCTACTATTAAACGGCCCTAATGCTTACACAGAAACCTGAGCCATTCCATCCTTGTTTTCATTCCTGTGTTTGCTCAGACTGCGGGCTGCGAAAGAGGGCGAATGTCGTGCGTCAAGATCACCGGCCTTATTGGCTAAAACAGATTTCAGACTGGCTGAATCAAACTTACGTTGATAGGTTCTGTCGGCCTCAGTTTGAAGTCAGTGGTTGTGACCTACGGGTGATTAATCCTCGCCATCTGCAGATTTCAGGACCCAATATTTCCATTGGCAATCATGTGCATTTCATGACGCTGGCTGATAAACCGGTACGTCTGGCGGTGTTCGAAGGCCTGGGCAGTATTAGCATCGGTGATTATAGTATTGTTAATCCCGGTGTCAGAATTTCCTCCGCGGACGCCATCACAACGGGCCATAGCTGCATGCTTGCCATGAATTGCTATCTCACTGATGCAGACTGGCATGATCTGCAACATCGTATTTACGCGCCGGGTGCCCATCGCCCCATCGTACTGAAAGATAACGTTTGGGTCGGCGATAGTGCGCTGATCACCAAGGGCGTGACCATTGGGAATAACAGTATTGTCGGCGCCTATGCGGTGGTAACGGGGGATGTGCCAGACAATACTATTGTCGCCGGCAATCCAGCTCGAGTCATTCGCACCCTCGATGCCACTCATCTCACGACTCGCCAGCAACTGTTCACTGCGGAGACGAGTTATGATGACTTTGAGGCCGATTATTATCGGCGCCAACTCAAGGGCAATCAATTGGCTGGCTGGTTACGCAGTCTGATCAAGCCGCGAACCACTGACTAGGCAGGAAACCTCCTGTCAAAGGCTTGTTCATAGCGCTGCACAAAGGCCTCGTGGGAGATGTGATAGCGTTGGGTCTGATCGCTCTCCAGGTTGTATACCGCCGTCAGGCAGCCCAACCGGGCGCAGATCTCGGGCGACCAACCGCCGAGCAAGCCATAAATGTAACCGGCGCGAAATGCATCGCCACAGCCGGTAGAGTCGATGGCACAATCGCTTGCGACGGCCTGAATTCTGGTTGGTATGCCGTTGGCACCGTAGATGTCTACTCCCTCAGCCCCGTGGGTCACTATCACTTGGTGATTGCCTGCCAAGATGGTTGCCGCGTCCATGCCGGCGTTGTGCTGCAGGATCTGCCATTCGTGACTGTTGACGATCAGGTAGCGACAGAGATTGAGTAATTCGGCTAAGTCGGCCTGAACGAACTCTGTCAGTCCCTGGCCGGGATCGAACATGATGGGAATGCCCAGTTGCGCGAGATCCCTCGCTTGACGCAGCATGATGGGCGCGTCCTCTGGCGCTAAGACCGCCAGTGTCACCGTCTCTATGCCCTGAATGGTGCTGGGTAATGGCCTGCGGGGCGAGACCGCCGCACCGGCGTGGAATGCCGTGATCTGATTACCTTGTTCATCGCTAATCAAGACTGCAGAGGCGCACTGGGCGTAGTCGGGATCAATGATAATGTTACTGATATCCATGCCCAATGCCTGTAAATGCTGCCGGTAATGGTCGTCGAAGTTGCGACCTGCGGCAGAGACGGGTAGTACCTTGATGCCTAATTGATGCAAGCCATAGGCGATATTCAGTCCGCAACCACCAAAACTGGTGCGCAACTGTGCCAGCTGAAGCGAGATATTCAGACCAGTGACTGGAAATTTGGCCTGGTAATCATGAAATGAGCCGGAATAGCGGCCAATTAAATCCAGCGCGACGCTGCCGCACACCATCACTGTGGACATGGATCAGTTGCTCCTTGATATGAACGGGTTTGCTTTTGTGGCCGGATTCGTGGAAATATCCTTAACGTGCACTGCCTGCTTTGTGATTTTGCTTGCCACTGACACGTCAACCTTTCAATCTCTAGAGTATACCTGTGATGGCAGACCTTACCTTAATGATTCAAGCCTGTTTCGGCCTGAGCATGTTTATCGCGATTGGCTGGGCGCTGGGCGAGAGCCGCCGAATGCCGGATTGGCGAGTCTTGCTGGGTGGTCTGGGTCTGCAGTTTGTGTTGGCTTTATTGATGTTCAAGGTGCCTTTAGTCAGAGAAGCACTCACCTTACTGAACCGGGGTGTGGTGGCCGTCGCCAGCGCCACCGATGCGGGTACCCAGTTCGTGTTTGGCTATCTCGGTGGTGATCCGTCGAATATCGCGTATCCCTATGCGATTTCCGATGCGGGCTCCACTTACATTCTGGCATTCCGTGTCTTGCCCCTGATCCTGTTTTTTACGGTACTTTCGGCGGTTCTCTGGTACTACCGGATTCTGCCCCTGGTGATCCGTGGTTTTTCAGCGGTCTTACGGCGCAGCATGGGTGTCGGGGGCGCAGTGGGGGTGAGTGCAGCGGGGAATATCTTCCTTGGTATGGTCGAGGCGCCGTTGCTGATCAGGCCCTATTTGAACAAGTTGACCCGCAGCGAACTGTTTATTGTCATGACCTGTGGGATGGCGACTGTGGCTGGATCGGTGATGATCTTCTACTCGATTATCCTGCAGGGCGTTATTGTCGATGCCTTGGGGCATATCCTGACGGCTTCGGTCATCAGTGCGCCGGCGGCTATTATGATCGCTCGAATTATGATTCCCGGTGATGAATCTACGGGCAGTGACCAACTTGTCGATCCGATGACCTATCATGGTTTGCTGGATGCCGTGACTCGCGGCACCGCCGACGGCATTCGGTTGATGGTGAATGTTGGCGCTATGTTAATGGTGCTGATCAGTTTGGTGGCGCTGGTGAACAGTCTGCTCAGCCTATTGCCGCTACTCGATGATGAGTTACTGACGATGGAGCGGATCTTGGGTTGGTTGTTTGCACCGCTGGCGTGGCTGATGGGCATTCCTTGGCAAGAGTCAGTGGTAGCCGGTTCGCTGTTGGGCTCCAAAACAGTGCTCAACGAGCTTATCGCGTTCTTTGCGTTGGCGGCGCTGGAACCTGGCCAGTTATCGATTAAATCTACGTTGATTATGACCTACGCAATCTGTGGATTCGCGAACTTTGGCAGTCTCGGTATTATGATCGGTGGTCTGAGTGCCATGTGTCCCGAACGACGTTTGGAGATCATGGCCCTGGCACCCAAATCATTGCTATCCGGGACCCTCGCGACCTGTATGACAGGGGCTATAGCCGGCCTGATACTAGGCTGAGCCGTATTAGCCTGACGGTCACGGCTTATGCATGCTTGCATCGAATCGTTGTAGGGCATCGATAATCTGCTGGATGTCGGTGTCTGTGATATTCAAGTGGGTCACCAAGCGCGGCCCAGACAGGCGAATACCCTGAGTCTCCAGGTAAG
>DGOD01000208.1 GCA_002389265.1 Gammaproteobacteria bacterium UBA4475 | reverse complement strand
CGCTCTATTCCGATGCCAAGCAGTCTCACCCATGAGCCACTCCCCCTCATTGACTTGCATCAACGACTAGCTGGCTTTGTCGCGACAATAATAGTTACCTGCTTTCAGCCTATGACTGATCTAACATGATTATTTTAGTGATCGATCTAGATAACCAAATCCTTGCAGAAAACCAGTCCGATCTGGACCCTATTCTGCAGCGTCTGGTTCAAGATCAAGGGGGGCTAGATCCAAAAAATATCGTCTATGCAAGGAACGTCTCTGAGGCGATCAATATCATTGCGCGCTTAGATGATCTCTCCGCCATTATTGTTGATTCTCGCGTCTCGACAAAGCTGCGCCACGATATATCACTGCTACTGGGATACACGCCCATCACCACTAAAGTCGCAATCCTATTGCACTCAAGTGACTTAATTAATCGAGAGACACTTGCTGCTCTCGGCGTCATCACCGTCAATACATTGACTCCAAACCCACGCGTAACCGCGCGGAACTGATTGATCCGTGCCATTTGCTGTCGCGACGACATTGACCTAATATCCGGTTCGTTCGACACGACCGATGCCCCTATTCACCGCCGGCGCCCACTTCTGTGAAGTATGCGATCCGCCATGGAACGGCTGCACGACGCGGGGCAAAGACTTTGACTGGAAATTGAGACAATGCAAACCTATATCACCATCCCGGAGCGCTTTCGCGGCCCCCCCAAATCAGGCAATGGCGGCTACGTCGCCGGTACGTTTGCAGAACAAGTACAGCAGGCCCCAGACCAAGCCGTGGAGGTTACCTTGCGAGCCCCTATTCCGCTGGACGCCGGGATGAGTGTCCACCACCATGAAGCTGCGGGCCAGCCTTCTGTGACAATCGAGATTGATGCTGACAACACAGGCGAGACAACTGGCACCAGGACCCTGATCGCTGAGGCCAGGCTGCAACCCTTCAATCTCGACATTCCTGCGCCACCCAATTTCCAACAAGCACTGGCTGTCAGGCACCTCGCCATACCGCTCCAACAACGACAGGACTCTCCAATGCCGGGCAGCCTGGGGCTTCACCCGATCTGCTTCTGCTGCGGCGCCGGTCATTCAACTGGCTTGCAGGTCTATGCCGCGCCCCTAGGCGGCCAGGTCGCTGCAGCTTGGCAAACCCGCACCGAGTGGGGAGATGCAGATGGCCAGTTACCCGCCAGGTTTTTATGGACAGCATTGGATTGCCCTGGGCAATTGGCCTATTTTCACGCCGGCCAGCTCACGGGATTACTGGGTCGTATGACCGCCAGCGTGCACGCTAAGGTCCAAGCGGGCGAGCCGCTGGTCGTCACTGCCTGGCCAATTAACGTCGATGGCAAAAAACACTTTGCAGGATCAGCCATTTTCAACCGGCAGGGTGAGCTGGTCGCTCAGGCCATCGCGGTCTGGATCGGCAAACGAGCCCTGATCGATGGGGCACACCAGGTCGCAGGCTAGTGATTTGGGCCTCAGACCTCAGCGAATCGAACGCTATCCACCTCATTAATAGTCGTTTGCACCAACCCCTATTTATGGCTTACTGACCTACAGACGAATTCAAGGAGTAAACAATGTCGAACTTAGATGCTTTCCGCGAAGAAACCCGCGCTTGGCTCGAGGCTAATTGTCCCCAGAGCATGCGTAACCGCACCTTTCACTGGGAAGATGCCCACCTCATTTATGATACTGATGATGCTCGACAATGGCTGAAGGTCATGGCCGCACGGGGGTGGACAGCACCCACTTGGCCGAAGGAGTATGCCGGCGGTGGTCTCTCCGCAGCAGAAGCTCAGGTATTGGCGCAGGAAATGAGCCGCATCAAGGCCGTCGCTGCCAGTTCGGGCATGGGTTTAGCCATGATCGGGCCGACTTTGCTTGAGTATGGTACGGAAGAACAAAAGAAGCGCCACCTACCGAAAATCGTCAGCGGCGAAGCAACTTGGTGCCAAGGTTACAGCGAACCCGGCGCGGGTTCTGATTTGGCCGCACTGCAAACCAAGGCTGTAATTGACGGCGATAACTTCGTGATCAACGGCCAGAAGGTTTGGACCTCCGGCGCTCAGTATGCAAACTGGATGTTCGCCCTGGTGAGAACCGATCCCAATGCCTCCAAGCATGACGGCATCAGTTTTGTATTACTGGATATGCTGCAACCCGGCGTGACGATTAAACCCATCTCGTTAATTTCTGGTTCTTCACCCTTTTGCGAGACCTTCTTTGACGATGCCCTCGCCAAACGCGAAGACTTAGTGGGGGAATTAAACAAGGGCTGGACGGTTGGCAAGCGCCTCCTACAGTTTGAGCGTTCAGGCATCGGCGGCCTCTCAGGAGGCGCCAAAAAGCGCAAGCCAGGTGAGGTCAAGCGCAATGAATTTGCAGAAATCGCTGCAGAGTATATCGGCAAAGTTGACGGCAAGATCGCCGATCACGGCGTACGCGCCGAAATTCTTGATCATTCGATGACAGAGCGCGCATTCCAACTAACAGCCCAACGGGTTGTCCAGGAAGCCTCAAGTGGCAAAACTCCTGGTGCTGCGACCTCTATATTCAAGTTAGTAGGCTCCAATTTGGCTCGCAATAGTGCCGAACTGAAATCCAAACTAATGGGAACTCAAGGCATTGGCTGGCAGGGTGAGGGCTTTGATAATAAGGAACTCGAAACCACGAAGAACTGGCTGAGCAGTCGTGCTGTTACTATTTACGGTGGTACCAACGAAGTCCAGATGAACATCATCAGCAAGCGCGTTCTAGGTCTGCCAGACTGAGAACTCGGCAGTGAACGAGATTGTGGCCTGGGTCACGATCTCGCTCACCCTGTCACCGTCAGTCACTAACTCCGCGCCACTCCCACAGGACATGCGAGGAAGACTGTATCTGTGAAACCATTAATCCTTGAAAGGCTTAATCCGTGAAAACTGGCATGGCACCCATTTCCCAGAGGATAACGGTTGCACCCAGTAACGCTGCGCACAAT
This sequence comes from Gammaproteobacteria bacterium UBA4475, assembly GCA_002389265.1. Lineage (GTDB taxonomy): Bacteria > Pseudomonadota > Gammaproteobacteria > Pseudomonadales > Azotimanducaceae > UBA4582. The sequence goes on along the minus strand of DGOD01000208.1, from coordinate 433 downwards.
ACCAGACCAACCCCAACCATGGCACTGGCAAACAAAAAACCTCGCTCCTTAGGAATCTGCATCACAATGGGTACACCGATATACAACAGGTATACCGTATAAGCTGCGGCGGCGCAGCCCAACAACATATCCAGCCACAGCACGGGGTAAAAACCGGTCAAACCACAGATAAACAGAGGGGTTAATGTATAACCCGCAATACTGACACCTTTACCCAGCGACGAATTCTCTGCGCCATAAGTTTCTGACATCCAGTGAATCATATAACCAAGAAAGGCTGAGGCGAGCAGGATGGCCACAAAAAACAGCAGCATAATTTGCGCAGCACTCTCGCTGGTGAGTTTGATGACCCGCCCACCTATCTGCCAGCCAATTTGAGTCGAACCATAGTACCAGGCGACTGGCGCCAACATGGCCATCCACAACAGATACT